>JAYTQJ010000039.1:0-5524 GCA_043746775.1 Schlesneria sp. | reverse complement strand
CTGAGTGTTCGGTGTTGCGCAGCTTGTCTGGATTGTGAATCAGATGTTCGTCCGTGAGGACATTCGCGGCGTCCGATCTGCTTCACCATCCGCACGAGGCGGATGGGGTCGTGTCCTTTCAGCGTTGTTCTCAGGTTAGCTCTCCGTCTCGTTCACCATCCAGACAAGCTGGATGGGGTCCAAATCCAACACCTGCAAACTGGCAGAGTCATCGCTGTGACGAAGAACCAGGGGACTTACGTCCCCCGCTCAGAAGAACAGAAGAGGGCTAACGCCCAGGAGCCGCTCTGGCTTTGGGGGGCGAGTGTTCCTTGCCTCGCTCCTACTGCTTTTTGTCCTTCACCGAGGTATCTCGCAGCGAGACCTTCGCGCCGGGTTGCAGCTTGTCGATCCCTTCGGTGACGACGGCTTCACCCGGTTCTAAGCCGCTGGTGATCGAGGTCTCGATCCCCTCCGAGGGACCGAGTACGACGCTGCGGAGTTCGACCGTCTCATCCGCTTGAACAACGTAAACGAATGGCGACGCCGGGCCGCGCTGGACAGCGGCTGACGGGACGACGACGGCGTTGGGGCATGTCTCGACGAGCAGCCGCGCGTTGACGAACTGGTTCGGGAACAGCAGCCCGTCTTCGTTCGGGAAGACCGCTTTCAACCGGACGGTGCCAGTCTGCGGATCGACTTGGTTGTCGATGGCGGCCAACGTGCCGCTGGCCAATTTCAACTTGAAGTCACGGTCGTAGGCATCGACCTCCAACACGCGACCGTCTCGCGACTGAAGCTGCACGCGCGCGATGTCGTCTTGCGGGATCGTGAAGACGACGGCGATCGGTTGGAGCTGCGTGATGACCGCCAAGCCGGTCGCTTCATTGGCGCGAACGATGTTCCCTTCATCGACCAGTCTCAGCCCAATCCGTCCGCTGATCGGGGCCTCGATCCGACAGTACGAGAGCTGGAGCTTGGCGTTCGCGACGAGCGCCTGATCGGCTCGCAAGGCTCCTTCCGCCTGTTGGACGAGCGCGGTCTGATCATCCACTTGCTGCTGAGCGATCGTCTTGGAAGAGAGCAAATCTTTGTAACGAGTCAGCGTGAGGTTCACCGATTTCAAGGCGGCTTCGTCGCGAGCCAGTTGCGCTTCGGCTTGGTCTCGCTGGACTTCAAACGCGCGCGGGTCGATCTCGGCGAGCAAGTCTCCCTCACGCACCATCTGCCCCTCGGTGAACCCGATCTTGACCAACTCGCCTTCGACACGACTCCGCACTGTCACCGTCTTGAAGGGAGTCGCCGTGCCGAGACCGTTCAAGTAGAGGTGCAGGTCGCGCTGTCGCACGGTTGCCGTGACGACGGGCACGACTCGCGCGGCAGGCTTCGTCGGCGTGGGAGCCTTGAGCGTCAGATAAGGCTCGACTTTCGGCCACCACAACGTCCGGTACTGCCACGCCCCGCCAACCAACATCGCGCAGATCAGCCACACAAATCCGGTCCACCAGAACGAAGATCGAGGCACCTCGCGCAACATGGAAGGACTCAGCGAAGCAGCGTCGGAAACAGACTCATTCGATACGGGTGCCGCTTGGGAACTCATCGGAAAACAATCTCTGGGAAGCGGTGGGTGAGTGACGAAGGCGGGGCGGGGTTGAAGGCGACAGCAGTTTGTCGCCAGCGGCACCCGCTCGCAACGGGGACGTGTTGTTTGGCATGAACCTCAGGAGAAATTCAGTTCACCTTGCCGATGATCAAGGCAGCGGACAGACTGTCCGTCGCTGACACTCGCTCTGAATTCGGGATTTATTTTTGAGGAGCGGTGGCCGGGGTTGGAGCGGCGTCTTCACGAAACCCCGAGTGCTTCCTTCGCAAAGCCCCAGTCCAGCCCCGGCCACTCAACTGTTCAGGAGCCGCTTTCGATGAATGCCAACAGACTTTGCAAGCCGTGGGAACATGCAGTCTCGCGCCGACAGTGGCTGGGGACGGCGGCGGCTTCTGGAGCGATGGCTCTCGGCGGACTGGGGCTGAGTGGACTGAGTGCGGGCGGATTGGGAGGACTCATCAGCGAAGCGGCTGCCGCTGAGTTGGCTGTGAAGGACAAGCAAGTCCTCTTCATCTGGATCGATGGCGGGATGAGTCAGTTCGAGAGCTGGGACCCCAAGCCGGGGACGCAATTCGGCGGGCCGTTTCGTTCGATTCAGACCGGCGTGCCTGGAGTGCGAATCAGTGAACTGATGCCGCGCAGCGCGCAGGTCATGCCGCATCTCGCCGTCGTGCGAAACCTGTGTACTCAGGACAACTCGCACTCGGCGGGCGTGCCGCGCATTCAGCGAGGCGACCCAAAAGATCGAGGCGTCGTCTATCCGTACTTCGGTTCGGCGGTCTCGAAGCTGATGGGATCGGGGAAGAGCGGCCTGCCGCCGTATGTGTCGATCAAGCCGGGCAGCGGTGGCTTCGTGTATCAGGACGCCGGGTTCCTCGGACCTCAGTTCGGGGCGCTGGCGTTTGGTGACGGCAAGCCTCCCGAAAATCTGCTGCGGCACGAGTCGATCAGCGCGGCCGACGATCTCGCCCGCAATGCGCTGCGGACCAGCCTGAACCAGCGTTACGCCGAGCGTCGTCGCACCGAGAACGCGAAGGCTCACGCCGCCGTGTTCGACATGGCTGCGACACTGATGAAGCGGCAAGACCTGTTCGACACGACGAAGCTCTCGCCGACTGACATCGCTCGTTACGGCACGCACGACTTCGGCCAGCATCTCTTACTCGCGAGGAACATGTTGGAAGCGGGCGTCCGTTTCGTGAAAGTGACGAGCTACGGCTGGGACACGCACGGCGACAACTTCCTCGGGCATCAAAGCTTGATGCCGCGTTTCGATCAGGCGTTCGCGTCGATCATCAAAGACCTGCACGAGCGCGGAATGCTGAACAATGTCCTCGTGATCGCGATGTCCGAGTTCGGCCGCACACCGCGCATCAACGGCCACATCGGTCGAGACCACTGGCCGGAATCGTGGTCGCTCGCGCTGGCCGGTTGCGGCTTGAAGAGCGGTCTCGTCGTCGGACAGACCAACGAACTCGGCACAGCAGTGGAAGGGGACGCCAGCGACATCGGTCACATGTTCCACACTTGGTTCGCCGCGCTCGGAATCAACGCCACCAAGCTCGAATACGACAACCACGGCCAACCCCTCCCCATCGCACACGAAGGCTGCTCGGCGGTGAAAGAGCTGCTGGCGTAGAATGTCTCACGACCAGCGCGAACCCTCTGCTAATAGTTGTCTCATGACACTCCAGACCGATTGCAAAGGAGATCCGATGTCCAGCGTTGTTGAGGAACTCGATTCCGTTCTCAAGCGAGTTGATTCTCGTATGGCTCAAAGAATTGAACGCCTCGTGCGAGACCTGATCGCGGTCATAGATGTTCTTCCGAATCAGAAAGTGGAGTCCAAAGGACGGTCGGAAGGTTACTTCGAGAGAATTCCGGGCTGTCTCGCCGAAGAGGAATTTGAACGTCCAGTGCAACTGCCGTATGAGAAGCGGGAGGAATGGGTGACGCCCTTCACAACAGCTGTTCGGCGGTGGTGCTGGAGCTGCTCGTTAGGAAGTCACACGGGGTGTTCGTGAGAATCAATCATGGCCAAGACATAAGGAGCCAAAGATGACAGCAGTTGCAGAAGCACTCGATAACGCCTTGAAGTCGGTAGACGGAATCACGGCGGAACACTTGGAAGTTCAAGTTTGGAAGCTCATCGAAACGGTCACTTCATCTTCGTCGCCTGCGCGAGGAAAGGGTTGGCCACCGGGCTACTTTGAGCGGAATGCTGGTTCATTTCGTGATGAACCTCTGGAACGCCCCGCTCAACTTCCGTTTGAGAAGCGGGAGACCTGAGGATGCGCTGGTTGCTTGATACGAATGTGTGGATTCAGTTCCTCAAAGGACGCGATGCGGCATTGCAAGCCCGCATCGAACGCGCTGATACCGACACACTTCGCGTTTGCTCAATCGTGAGGGCGGAGTTGCTCCACGGAGCGCGAGGTTACGCAAGACCCGTTGATCGCGCCCGAAGGATTCTCGACACCTTGGCACCATTTCAATCGCTTCCGTTTCAATCGCTTCCGTTTAACGACATCACTGCTGACTTCTATGCCGACATTCGCTTTGAACTCGAACAACAAGGCCAGGTCATCGGGCCAAATGATCTGCTCATCGCGGCGATCTGTCTGGCCAATGACTGCACGTTGGTCACGTCGAACACGAGCGAGTTCTCGCGCGTTCCCGGACTGAAGTGTGAGGATTGGAGTACTCCATGAACGACGACATCGCTGCGATGAAGGCGCGCTTCACGCCGCAGGAGGGGAAGCCGGTGAAGCTGGATCGTCAGTTGAGTGCCGCGCGGTTTACTGCGTGCGGAAAGTTCTTGTTGGCAGCGGGACACGATGGTCTCGTGCGGCGGTTCGATGCGACGGACGAAGCGTTGCCGGAGTTGAAACCGCTCGTCGGGCACGGCGGTTGGGTGCAACGTGTCATCCCGCTGACGGAAGGTGATGTCGCGTGTTCGGTTGATTCGTGGGGGCAATTGCGCTGCATGTCGTTCGTCGATGAGGCGGCGGCACCGCGCTGGGCCAATGCGTCGGCTCATGCCGGTTGGATTCTTGATCTCGCGCTGAGTCCCAACGGGAAGAGTGTCGCGACGTGTGGAGTCGATCGCGCGGTGCGAGTCTGGTCCGTGACCGATGGCTCGAAGTTGCACGAGTTTTTCATCCCCGAGTGGGAAGCGTTGTCAGTCACGTTCGCGCCGGACGATGCCTCAGTTCTTGCGGGCGATCTGTCGGGCAAGGTCCATCAATGGGAGCTGGCTTCGGGCAAAGTCACGCGCGAGTTCGATGCTTCTGTCCTGCACAAACGAGATCGCTTGCAAGATGTCGGCGGCGCGCGGCGACTGCTGTTCAGCCCTGACGGTAAGCAACTGCTCTGTGCGGGGACCAAGCCCAAGGGAGGCGGCTTCGTGCAGGGATCGGCCACGTTGCTCGTGTTTGAGGCCGCGACCGGGCAGCTCACCAAAACGATCGACTTCGGTGGCGATGAGACCGGCTACGTGACCGATCTCGCGTGGCATCCCGCTGGAGTTTTATTCCTGACGACCAGTGGCCAACCGGGGAATGGCAAGCTGATCCTGCGACGCCTCGAAGATGACGCCGCCCTGTTCGAGACAACCAAGCTCCCGAACTGCCACTCGGTCGCGCTCCATCCCGCGTTGAACAAGTTCGCCGTCATCGCGACCAACGCGGGAAGCAGTGGCAACGGCCGGAACCTCGCCAAGGACGGCACGTATCCCGGCAACCACTCGCCGATCCACGTGTGGACGCTGCCGAGTCCCGAGGCAGCAACTCCATCGTGACTCGTGGACGTTAGCCCGGTTCGCGACTTTCGGAGCGGGACGGCGTCAGCCCAATGGCACTCACTTTGGGGTGTAGCTGAAGTCGTAAGACTTCAGACGACCATCAAAGCCGGCTGAATTCTCACGAATTCAGCTACGTC
>JAYTQJ010000038.1:0-29424 GCA_043746775.1 Schlesneria sp. | reverse complement strand
CGCGGAGCGATGATGGCTACTTTGGCGGCAATTCCGAAACGGGACTCATTCGCAACAACTTTCGCAAACGAAGGGATCCACGCAGACTACGGCCAAACTCGGACGTAAGAGATGCACGGCCCCTTAGCTGGCTCCCTCGCCCCAAGCGAAGAGCTTGGGGACGAGAGTGGCAATGGCCAACCACAGGCGGGCCGCCTGTGCTACGGCTGCTTCACTGCGTCGCAAACCAACTGGTAGTAGTCGGCGATTTTGTAGTCCTTGGCCGGAGGAGCGATGTCCGACTGGCGGATGACGATCAGGTCGAGGCTGGGGACGACCAAGATGTTGTTGTCCCACTTACCGAGTGCGGCGTAAGCGTCCTTCGGAACGTTGGGCCACTTGTTCGTCGTGTTGTTCCACCAGAGGTATCCGTAGGACTTGTTCAGTTCCTGCGAGGGAGCAATGGATTCCTTGAGCCACTCGGCCGGGACGACCTGCTTATCGACCCACTTTCCTTGGTGCAGCACCATCAGCCCGATTCGTCCCAGTGACCGCGCCGTCGTGTGACAGCCGGAATAAGGCAGCGCGAATCCCTCGCGACGCTCCCACGTCAGGTCATCCGCGCGGATGCCGATCAGGCGGAAGACGCGGCCGATGAGGAACTCGTCAATCTGCTGGCCGGTCGCCTTGTGGAAGACGGGGCTGAGCAACGCGAGGCCCGTGTTGTTGTAGTCCCACTTCGCTCCCGGCTCGTGATCCATCGGAGCCACTTTCAGCGCGTAGCTGAAGAGGTCTTCGCGCTGCCCGATTCCCGAATTGTTGTGAACGCCGGAAGACATGCTCAACAATTGCTTCACGGTGACGGTTCGTTTGCTGTCGGGACTGGCATCCGGAATGTACTTGCCAACGGTGTGATCGAGCGCCAGCTTGCCATCGGCGATCGCCAACCCGGTGGCCATGCTGGAGAGCGACTTGCTCGTGGAATAGGCCGCGAACTTGGACTGCTGGTTTGCGTCGCCAAAGTACCACTCGGCCACAATCCGCCCGTGACGAATCACAACCCCCGATTTGCTGTTGTGAGACTCCAGCCAAGCCTTGGCCTTTTCCAGTCCCGCCGCATCCATCTGCTGGCTGGCTGGAGTCGCGGTCTCCCAGTCCTCACCCGGCCACACCGTCTGGGCCGCCGCTCCTCGAACGCACAACACAACCGCCAATAGTGCCAACGCAAAACGACAACGCATTCTCAAGCTCTCCCAACAAGGTGTCTCAGCCACATCGGCACATCAGTCACCGCGACAACGATGAACTTTCGTTCGGCTTCCGTCCACAAAACCCGTCATGAGTCTGGATGGGGATTGTGGACGTACCGCAATTCAAACCGAGTGGGCGACTGAATGACAGTCAGCGCCGCCATCCATCGCCCGCACGCGGCCATTGGATCATGAATTCGTTGCGGAGGTCACCAATCTGAAGCGTTAGATCACATGCGTCCAGCCGAGTGGTGGAAGCGGTTCGCGGCGACCGGTGTGATCGATCAGCCAGCAGCCCGAATCGGCGGTGATGTGGCCGATGTGCGTGACGGGTGTCGCATCGTCCCAGAGTGACACCAAACGACGGCCGTCGTCGGGCGAGACCGAGAACAGCAATTCAAAATCTTCGCCGTCACTCAGTGCGCGGGCCAACGCCGACCGTTCGGCGGTTGCTTGTTCGACAGCGGCCGCGCTGACAGGAATGTGATCCGCGACGAGGACCGCTCCAACGTGACTCTGATTCAGCATGTGATGCAGATCAGCGGCAAGACCATCGCTGATGTCGAGCATCGCGTGAACATCGACCAATTGTTGCAGCAGGCTCACTTCGCGCAGTCGCGGCTCAAACGTGAGATGTCGCCCGGCGAGACTCCCTCCCAGCGAGCCGGTGATGAACAGCCAATCCCCAGGCTTCGCACCACTACGCAAAACGGGGTGCGAACCGATCGACTCACCGACAACCGCCACGTTGATGACCAATGGTCCGCGCCAACTGTTGGTGTCACCACCCGCCAAGACAACGTCGTACTGATCGGCCAATTCGAGCAGTCCCGCGTGAACATCGCGAGCGAACTCCATCCCGCGATCCACGGGTAATGCCACCGAGACGAACGCCGCCGTGGCACGACCGCCCATCGCGGCAATGTCGCTCAGATTGACCGCCAACGCCTTGCGTCCGGCCTGTTGCGGCGACGCGGAGGGGAACGTGAAGTGGACGCCTTCCAACAGCATGTCCGTGGCAACCAACATCTCGCCACTCGCCGTGGCTCGCAGTACCGCCGCGTCGTCGCCGATCCCGACAACGACCGGATCGCGATCGCGAACGCGACTGCGAATCCAATCAATAAGCTGAAACTCGGGGCGATCCACGGTTGGCGTCCGCTCAGGATGGAAAGTCAAAGAGGCTGGGATGAGGTCTCC
The DNA here is from genome assembly GCA_043746775.1 of Schlesneria sp. Lineage (GTDB taxonomy): Bacteria > Planctomycetota > Planctomycetia > Planctomycetales > Planctomycetaceae > Schlesneria. Next base: position 26,995 of record JAYTQJ010000038.1, on the reverse strand, counting down.
CTCAACCCAGCCTCGCATTCGCCTGTCAAACGGGCAAGCGTTGCCGCCCTGTGTGACGCCATTCAAGGTCGCCTGAATCAAAATTCAAACAGCACGCCGCCGCTGCCCGAATGAGAATCGAAGCGATCGCCGAACTGATAGTCGTAGTTGCCGAAGAGCGAAACGCCGTCGGCCACTTTCACGTTCACACCGGGGCCAACCTGTCCCATGTGGCGACCGGACTTGTTTCCGGTCACGACCCACGACGCACCGGCCGGATCGCCCGCGAACGACGCGGTGGTGGATTGGTTGCTCCCCAGTAGATCGGCCACCCAACGGCCGCTGACGTACGGTCGCACTTCGATGCCGCTGCTACTCACCAGCGGTTCCAATACGGCTCGCGCACCGAGGTGCGTTTGCAGCGCGTTCACCGTATGGCTGCGCACGTTCAAACCGGCACCACCTGCGGGGCTTTCAAACACGCTGCCGTTGGAGACCGACAAATGTTGCAGCCCAACGAATGGCTGGAGACGAATGAACATCGTGTCGAGATTCATCCCCGCTTCGCTGTAGCTGCCGAACTGGTTGCCGCTCGATTTACTCGACGCCAACTGCTCGAACGGCCCAACCGTGATGACTCGCGTCACGTCGTAGTGATTGCGGCCGTAGTTGAAGACACTCAGGCCATAGAAGGATTCAAAACTCTTCAACAGATACAGCCCGATCTGATGCGAAGTCGCGGTGCCGGAGTCTCGGCGATCAGTGTGAAACGACGAGTAACCGTGTCCGCCCGTGAGGCCAATCACTCCCGAATCGTCGCCCGCCAAATCGGCTCCGTAAGCGAAGCCGCTCTGGCGATAGCTGGCTCCCGCCACGTTGCCGTTTCCACTCCAATTGCCGCTGCCGCCGAAGCCTTGTGTCCAGCCGGACGCTCCATACACGGGCGACTGACTGCGCAACACTTGATCGCCACCATCGGCCTCCACGATTGGAGCAACCTGTCCCAACAACATGCTGTCGCCTCCCACGAGGAACGATCCGTTGTTGATCAGCCGATTGCTAATGGTCCGCAGCGATCGGTCGCCCATCTTGAGGCCGATCGAAGAGAGTGTCCCGTAGGTCTCGCCACTGAGAGAGTCCAACGCGCGGCGTTGTTGATTCGCGGGTAACAAGTTGACCGCATCAATGAGGAACTGAACGTCGGGCGTCGTGTTGCCAGAGAGCGCATCCATCGCCGTCGCAACCTCGATCTGATTTCGAGTCTGTGCAGCGGGCAGCAAAATGGGTTGTGCGCCACCGAAGGCATAGAAGATCAGCGGATTGATCTCGCCATCCCATAGTTCAGGTACGCCTGTTGTTTCCCAAACAAGTTCGCCATTGGATCCGGCGAGGTTTCGGAAGAACGGCATGATGATTCGCGGAATCGGCTCACCGTCTGGGCCAATCTCAACATCTCCACCAGACAAGTCGGGATCACCGATGCCCGACCAAGCGGCAAAACCGAAGTCGGACGGTTCACCATCGACAGCCACGAACTCGTCCAACGCTAGCGGGTCTGGGGGGATATCGATCACGGCATCCTGAGCCATCACAGATGAAAGACCGGTCGCCGCGAGCGCCAGCCACGCACATCCCAAGAGTGCGCGCCGTCGAAGGCTTTTGGAATGACACCACGCCAGCAAGGAGGGACGGCTCAACAACGAGCATCGGTCGGAATTGCCGAACAGGGAGCGAAGCTTCATTTCTACGAGGCCCTCAAAATGGGACGGATCGTTCGCACAGCCCGCTGCTGGACGAAAGTCTCTCTTGAGGTAATCGGCCGAATTTTCAAAAGAATTCAGAACAAGTTCTGAGTTCGCTGGAAATATCCGCGAAATCGTCACGTCTTGCTTAGCCGAGTGAGTCGGGTTGCTGGCGAGCTGTCTTTGAGCAGGGCCATTGCCTAAATCCCAAGGCCGAGTTTAGGGGCGGTGCATTTACTACGTCCCAGAATTGGCAGTCGGGTGCGTGGCACTGTTTTCTGAACGACACAGTGATTTGCAGGATCGGCAGACTTCCCCGTCCCGTTCCGACTCTTCGCGTGGTCATCTTTTTGCCTCTCTCTTTCTGTCTACTTCTTCTTCCTGCAAGACTGAAGCGGGGGAGACAGAAAGAGAGATGCCGAAAGACGAGTACGGTGAAGCCCGCACGAACCCTCGGACGCAGTAAATGCACAGCCCCTTAGTGAAGAGTCATGCCGTTTGTCGCGTGAAGCCGCGGGCGACGTATTGATCTGCGAAGGCGGCTATGGCTTTGGTCGGACTGCCGTCTGGAACGGCGATCTCGATGGCAACTTCTTCGCGTATTGCATGAGGGACTACGACGCGACGGAAGTACTTCAGATGCACTACACCAGAGCGGGAATTCCGCATCTCGCGGGCAGGTCACTCGTGAAGGTCGCGTTCCCGCTCCCGCCGCTGTCCGAGCAAAAGCGGATCGTGTCGAAGGCGACCGAGCTGCCGTCGCTATGCGACGCCTTGGAAGCCAAGCTGACGCAGGCCGAGTCCGCCAGCACCCAACTCTTCTCCGCCGCCGCCCATCACTTGCCGAATGAGAGTGCAAATCCATGTGCGCGGCCATGCCGGGTGTCCACCGGGTGACTCCGCTGCAAATGAAGAAACCGTCAAGAAAACAGGTGTTTCCTTGACGGTTTTAACGGAGAGGGTGGGATTTGAACCCACGAGGAACTTACGCCCCTGCCGGTTTTCAAGACCGGTGCAATCTCGACGGAACCGACAATCAGGCCAATGGGTTGCAACTTGTCTCTGATTCGGGTTGCACGAATGGTTGCACGCGCGAAATAGGAACCGACCGTGGTTGCACGCCCGCCGAGTCGGCAACCGAGTCGGTCGATGCTGAGTTGTCCAAGGTCATGGATGCTTGGCCGATGCTCCCTGAGTACCTCAAAGCGGCCGTGCTGGCACTCGTCGCCACGGTTGGCCCGAAGGTTGTCTTGTCTCGACAGGACGCGGCAGATGCGAAGCGGTGACGCCGCGACGTGGTGATCGAGCAATCTCATGAGGGGCGGAACCATGCCACGAACTTCGACCGTTGTCGGGTTGCGGTGTCCGGTGCCGGATTGCCACGGGATGCTGAGAGACCTCAAGGTAGGCCATGCGATGAACGGCGCGTACACCCGCCGCTGCCGAGTCTGCTGGGTCTACTGTCGAGGGGGGGCGGTTGTTAGGTTCTTCCGGCTACCGGCACCCACCCATCGCGGTTGATGAACCGCGCCAAATCCGTTCCAACGCACAAAAAAACTGCTTCCTTCCTTCCCGTTCTGAAGCCAGCGGAGCGACTTGTGTAGCGCCGCTTGAAGGCAACCCGGAAGCAGCTTGTTCACGGGAAGGCATCTGTCCCCGACAGAGACCGCCTGCCGCCGACTCGTCACGATCCGAGCCAGCCGAGTCATCGACACCGCCGCCAGCATCACTTCGCTCGACGTGAGAGCAGCCGTGAACGTCACTCGGCGAATGTTCCCACCGGGACACCGAAGTACGCGGACAAGCGCCGCAAGTGGTCGCGGGTGAAGCGGCGTTTGCCGTGAATCACGGATGAGAGTGTCGAGTTGGCGATGCCCAACTCAGCGGCGGCCTGTTGCTGTGTGACGCATTTCTCCTCGCACAGAGTCAGGAACGTCTCGCCATCGGGGGCCGCGTCGATGGGATGTTGCTCCTCTTCCGCCGCCTCGACGAGATCGCCGAGGACATCCAAGAAGGCTTGCTCCCACGCATCGAGTTTCGGGCGGTCGATCAGTTCGTCCACGAGAGCGATGGCGGCATCGAGGTCTTTCGCCGTCGTCAGCGGCCGCAGCGGAAATCGCTCCAACAGCGACCAATACGCGGCAGACGGAGTGCCACCGCGAACGGCGGTCTTCTTGGTGGCGGGTTTGGTTTTGGTGGTCATGGCTCTGCCTTCCTGAGCGGGAGACGTGAGTCCCCTCGTTCTTCGATCAATCTTGCTTCCAGTCCCCTCGGTCATAGTCGGCGTGGGTGAGGACGTGGCGGATGTAACCGGTTTTGGCGGTGTCGATGACGACCGTGTAGCGCCGCTCGACTCCAAAACCGAAAGTCGCCTGTTGAGAAACCGCATTCGCCCGGGGTGTCGGTCACGGCGGGCCGTGGGTGGGGTTTCCCCGGTCCATTGAGTTGTCGTGCGCCACCAGTAGCATCCCACCAGACGCGTTCCGACCGGGTTGCAAACGGCGGGGGAGCGGGACGCGCGACAAACTGCCGATGCCGATGAGGCTCGCATCGTCGTCGCTTGGAAGTCGGGGAAGTACCGATCCAAGGAACGGTGTTTGGAAGCTCTCGGCTTGGCGAAGCTTCACAACGCGGCCCTCTGGAAGCGGGTCAAGCGCGCCGTCGATCGAGACGACCGACGGGCCGCGAACGATTCCACAGACTAACTGGCAACGTTCAGGAGTAACAACAGAGTCTGGAATCCACGATGCTACCACTCAGGGCACCCAAAGGACGAACTAACTCGTTGCATCCCGGTTACCCTGCTGAGAAGCGCTCCACAGCACGCAGACTAGCTCATGTACCTTTGTCCCTGATTGACACGGAACAAGCCGGTGATCGGAAAAAGCGGTTTTCGCTACTCTGGCGCTGCGAGTAATAGCGGTTTGCGTTGACGGCAAGATTTGCTGAATGAGCCACAGCAAGTCTTCGTTCCTTGAGGAGTCCTTTCGATATTTGCGGCCATGCTGTCGGTTCGTTGCGGCTGAAATTGCATCTACAGCATTCGCACACGTTTCCATTGCAGGCAATCCATCCTGAAGGTGCAAAAGAAACCAGCTCTCAAAGCTCGGGCGGGAGATGGCTACCCGCATGTCGTCGCTTTCTGCGGCCTCAGCAGCAGGCTTCAAGTCGTTGTTTTTCGTGTATGACTCTGTGTCGAAGACTACCCACACTTCATCGAATTCTTCCCTCGCAACTAGACTTCCCAAGTCGTCCTGCTGCTTCTGTCTCGCTTTGGCCTCGGATTTCAGGTGTTTTGCGGACTGTACAACGCGAGCCGGGGTGCTTCCCTTAGAACTGGTTTCTACATAGACCTCAAGTTGGGGCTTCTTCAGGTCGAGATACGCTTTGAGGCTTTCAAAATACGTCTTCTCTGTAACCAGACCTTCCGTTACAACGAGAATCCGCTTTCGTGATGACCTCTTTGTACCATCCGAACGTGGCTTGTCGTAATTGCCTCGCTTCATGCCGACGACTCCTTTCATGTGCGAGGTGACAGGGGAAAGGCAGCGTCAATATCAAGATCAGGCACACCACCAAGATGGCCGGACAGGTAATACTTGATGAGCGGCGAGTTCTTTCGTGGCTTATCATCACACTGGGAAAGGCTAAATAATTCCGATATGCCATCACGCGATTTCTCAACGATATGAATCTGATCTCGCCTGAGCAGCGAGTTGTCGAGCACAGACACATCATGCGTAGTGAAAATTAGCTGTGCAGTGTTCGGATTGCGTTTTGGGCATTGGAATATCTTTACAAGTGCTCGCAATAGAAGTGGGTGCAGCCCCGCATGAAGCTCATCAACAACCAAGACTCCTCCGGTCTGCAACACGCGATACAGGGTTAGCGCCAACGCAAAAAGACGGTTTGTGCCATGCGATTCCTGTTGCATATCAAAGGCGATGCGCCGCCCATCCGCTGTCTGATGCACGGCCTTTGGCTGGAATCGGCTCTGTGTTGTTACGCCGCTCGCGCTTTCAACGGGTTCGTCGGTCTTTTCGATTTCAATTGACGATATACCCAAGTCAGCGGCACGAATCCAACGTTCGATCCATTCATGAACGTCGTGATCGGCGTCACATTGTCTAGCGACGTTCTCTGCTGAGCGAAACTGATTTTGCGTGGCGTCCAAAACGACGAATCTCTGAAACCACTCCAAGACATGGCTCGCTTGTGGATGATTCCAACTTGCCGCTACTGACAGGAATGGCACTTCTGGTCGTGTGCGACCAGCTAGTGCTTGGCCTTCCGGGATGCCTTTTTCAAACGCATTACCCCACATCCAGCATTCTTGCTGTGCAGCAGCATCGCAAACCGCGCCTTCTCGCCATTGCTGTTGATCAGCCTTCGGGGCAGTACGTGCGTGCCCGTGGCGTGTGGTTGGCTTTTGTTCGTCCGCTTCGGTGCGTTCCAAAAGCCATGCTTTTTCACCCGCGCCAACTGCAAGGCCGCGAGCAAATAAGTCTACCTGACGACCATTCGGCCAGTAGGACAGCCACTCCGAATGAATCTTGATCGCATCCAAGCTCACTCCGTAGGCCCACCGAATGCCGTCCAAAACAAACACCACTTCGATTGAAGTTGGAGCCTTGCTCGCCTGCTCGTCTAAGCGAAAAGAATCAACGACTCGTGCAGGAGAATAAATTGCCGGATAGCCATCTGGAATGCGACCATCAGGAAAACGCATCGCCATGTCGACCAATGAATCTAGCAATCTTACGGCTTTGACGAGATTGCTCTTGCCGGAAGCATTGGCGCCATGAATGCTGGCCACTGGCAGCATTCCGTGGAATGCTGGTGGAACTCCAAGTATGTCGTTGCGAACAACGTCAGGAAGTTCTGTGTCTGCGGACGCATCCATCCGCAACTCAATGCGATCTCGGAAAGACCGGAAGTTCTCGACAGAGAACGAGATGAGCATGTTGCATCCTTTAAAACTGCGCGAACCCTATGTCGTTTTTACGCAAAAATCAATCCGAGACGCATTGAGATCGTCGATTTGCAGCCGCTTCATGCAAGCGATTGCCGTCTGTTCCGTATTTTCCTAACTGGAAAGCATCGTTGGGGCGAGCAAATGACACTCCAGCACGTCGCGGGAAGCCTCGCCCCCGGCATGTGAGGGCGGCGCTGCTCAATGCCGCCATCGGACGGAAGCACAGCCAACAATCCCGAAAGCGACACAGCCAGACGAACAAGCTGAAGGGGATTCACCCGCCGTTGGTGGGACCACTTTGGACTGAGGCCGAAGACGAATTGGTCCGCACGCTGAGCGCCCGGGAAGCCGCTCGCCAAACCAAGAGGACTCTCACGGCAATCTATTCGCGGCGAAGTCTGCTCAAAGTGCCAGACGGGCGACGGCGGGACGTTCAGTGAATTGGCTGGCCGTGGCGTTCGTTCGTGTTGAGGCGGAATCGTTGGGGATGCTTTTCCCGAACCGTTCCCGAAGTCGGTAGGTTCTTTCTGGACGTTCTTTCGCTCGCCCCCGTAGGGAACAGACCGTGAGCGCGACTCCCTTTCTTTCGCACCGTGAGGAGTCAGTGGTGGGTTTCGGGCGAAGCGATGTCCCGGCATTGGGACAATTGCAGCCGAGACCGGGGGAAGATCCTTGATGGCTTGGCGGGGATCGGTTGTGATGTTCGCCGTCCGGACCACGACGCGGGAACGGCTGGGAGCCGCTTGCCGCGTTCTGTTGCGTCCGATGAATCAGCAATCCGGGTGTTCGATGCGATGGCCATTGCATCGGACCTAAGTCGGCTCGGGACGAAGTGGGATCCTACTTCCCCGCTTCGTCCCGAGCGGCCCGTAGTCGAAGTAGGAATCGCTTGCATGGACAGTGATGCCAAAGCACCGTTGCCGCTCACGGGCATCTTGGCCGCCGATGTTTTTCTGGAACAGTTGGAGGCGTTCTGGAGTGATGTCGCCTCTGTGTTCGACTTCGTTGGTGACGAACAACGCGGCAAACCTCAATCGACCGCATCCATTGCCGAATTCGCCGAGTCGCTAGGCAGGCTCTGCTTTGACAGCGCAGAGTTCGACACGGACGTTGTCCGAAAACTGGTGATTGGTGCGACGAGACGAACGGAAGAGTTTGTTGAGTTCAGTTACCAATCACGACGCGGTGAGAACAACGAGGTTTGTAGCACGCGGAAGCGAACCGCTCACGAAGTGGCGTTCGCGGTGATTGCTCATATAGACGCCTTCGGTTTCTGGCTTCTCTTGGAGTGCATGGCTGCGGAGTTTGGACTCCCCGACGACTGCGATCCTGCTGACGTGCTGAAGTTGTTTTACGAGCGATGCAATGTCGATCACGAGGAACAAGCCCGCTTCGGTGCGCAGTGTGTGAAGGGACATCTTGACGTTGTCTCGACGGCTCTGAAGCGTTTGGTTTGGGACTGCGACGCAGCCGATCGGTTGAAGGACCAGATGGAAGGGGAATACGAACTGATCGACGGGTACTTACGTCGTCAGTCACCGGAAGTCGTGGCGCGGCTGGTGCGCTCCCGATTTGATGCCGCTGATGAGAGACGGCGGTCGGACGTGAAGTCAGCCCCAACGGCTGCCCCGGTCGAACTTGATCCGAAGTCGGAGGGCGTTGTCCCATCCGCAGAACACCAACGGGGAGGCGGCAAACGGCGCGTGGTCCGAACGCTACCAGTGGCCGAATTGGATGTCGCGATTGAAGCCGTCCGCGCTGCGAGCGAGGCACCGTCAATTGCCACGATCTTGCAGTGGATGGACTGGCTGCACTTCGCAACGAGTGGCGTGTTCGCATGGATTGAACGCCACAAGGCAACACGCCCCACCGACGATGAATTCGGTGACGGTTACTTTGCAGTCGATCTAGCTTGTGGCGGCGGGGGAGGCGATCGGCCACTTGGTCGAATTGAGCATGTACTCAGGTTGGCTGAACCGCAGCAGCGGGCGCAGATGTTAGCCAGTTGGGACGGGGATCGGTTGAACGTGAATCTCCAGACGGCCCACGCGACAGCTCTTCAAATGCTGGTTTGCTTGTGGTGGCGAGTCGTACCGCCGTGCGTTTGCGCCGAGAAGACTGGCGCGCGTGATGTTTCCGAGGTGGTTCTGTCATTTGACGGAATTCCCGGCCGCGACGGCGAAATAGCCGACGGCGTCAGCAAGCCGGCAAGAGTGGCGTTCCTCAAATACGGGATTGGGGAAGATCGATGTCGGGACTTCGCCGAATGCCTCTTGAACCGTATCGACTGGATTCGTCATCAATTGCCACGTCTCGAATGGGACGTGGAACGTGCGCAACATCTTCTCGACCGAATGCAAAGCGAGCGGGCGAGCGTTGAACATGCGTTGCGATCATCCCCGCCGGGAACATGGGACTACTTGTTCGCTCCGCGCTGGCCGTGGACAGATGACGATTCGCAAACACCACTTCCCGCCGATGAACCGCCCGCCGATCCCAAGCGGACACAATCGCCGGATGGCTATCTCGGACTGGTGATCGATGACCGAGAACGAACAGTGTCTCGTCCCGCCAAATCGTTGATTCCGGCCCGGCTGTCGGAATCGCAATTGCACGTCGTCATCGCGATGGTGAGGGCTGGCACGTATGGGATCACGAGAGACCGCGCTCTCGTTGAGGCGGGCACCGCAAAATCGGGCCTCAGAGAGTTCAAGCGAGAACTGAACGCTCGGCTTTCAGTTGTCAGTGTGCAGATTGAACCACGGACGTGGAAAATCGTTGAGGCTGACGAAACGTCAGCATGATTTGCCATCATCGTCAGCACCCAGCCTGACGCTCTCCCGGTGTGATGTGAATCGTCAATTCACTCACATTGGAGGGCTGGTCTGTGGCACACGAAATCCGTCTCACGATTCGCGAACTCGGCGAATCCATTCAACGCCAGTTCGGCGGGAGGCTCATCCCGGACTGGAAACTTCGTCGCGTCGTCGATGCGTTGGAAGACGCCGACGCGCTCAACGTGCAACGGGTCGGTCGATACCGCACCGTCTCAGCCAATCACGTGGGGACCGTCGCTGACGCGCTGCGTCGTCTCGATTGGCTGCGCGATGCCGCGCCGATTGATGTGAGCTCTCTCGCCGCTCTTGAGGCCGCTGGCACGTTGCCGACGCCGGTTGCTGGCTGATCTGATCGACCTGCCCGAAAGGGCGAACGGCCGGTCCGAGGCTACCAACCACGCGGACCGGCCGTTCTGTTTCAGGACTCTGAACGATGACTGTATGCCCTGATGATGGCGCGGACAACCCGCGCCGGAAGGCTGGCCGCGATGAAGGCCGCCGCCGGAAGGATGCTGCTCTCGATGGTCACGAAGCCCGTCACGCCCGCGAATTGCTGATCGTCCGACACCAATTCGGCGAACGGCTGGTGAACCACGGGTCCGCGTCGCTCAATGACCTTGATCTGCCGCCGTGGCTGTGTGGTCATTTTCTCGGTTCGGCTCATCGGCCGTTCTTGAACGCCCAAATGATCGTCGAGCTGCGAATGGTCCCGAACCTTCGCGCGGGCTGTAACGGACGACGGATTATCGAATGGGGACTCGTGGACCGCGCCGCGGTCGAAGCCTGGCTGAGAACGAATCCAGTTCCACCCGCCCCGCCGGTGAACACTCGCCAACCACCATTGCCGGGAATGGGGGGCTTGCTCGATGGCAACTGAGACTCCCCCGACATCCTCGACCGAGCCCGCGCTGCTCGTCGGTCGAATCGAAGCCGCTCGATTGAGTGCGGTGTCCCCGGCTTCGTGGGATCGGCTGACATCCGCTCGCAAAAATCCACGGCCGATCAAACTCGGCGGTCGAGTCGTCTGGCGACGGAGCGACCTAGAAGCGTGGATCAAACTTGGCTGCCCGGATCGGCAGACGTTCGAGACTCTCACCCAAGACGAAAGGCGGTGACGTAATGGCGGGAAACTGGATTGCCGTCGATCATGAATTGGCTGAGACGCCTCAAGTCTTGGGACTGATCGAACGGACTGGCGAGAAAGTCGAAACGATCATCGGCCGACTGGTGCTGCTGTGGAGTCTTGCCGATCGACAAACGACGGATGGCGTGCTGAGCCATGCGGGCTTGAAGTCGCTGGGCTGTCAGTGTGGCGGAAACGCCAAGTTCTGGCAGGCCGTGGTAGATGTCCGTTGGCTGGTGGTCGATGAACACGGCGTGTCGATTCCGCGATTCTTGGAGCGGTTCGGGGAGTCGGCGCGGAAGCGGATGCTCGACGCGAAGCGGGCGAAGTTGAAGCGACTCCGTGCTGACGACTCGGCGACGGACTCGGGACGAACTGGCGACGAATCTGCGACGGTTTCGCCGCGCGATGGCGGCGATCCCGGGCCTCTACAACCACCTCTACAACTACAGCCACAACTACAATCAGAACCACAATGTGAAACCCCTACAAACCGTAGGGGTACGGGTGGGGCTTCCAAGAAGTTCACTCTCTGGAAGAACGCGAAACGCGAAGAGTTCTCGGAACCGAAAAACGTCCAACGAGTGTTCGACCTGGCTCTGAAGGCGAAGATTTGCAACGCGGACGAACGGTTTCATGTGTTCCGACTGGTGGCCTCACTGGTCGCGACCACGGAACAGAAGGACAACCTGCCCGGATTGCTCACGTCGATCTTGCGGGACAACGTGGGCAAGGATCCGTGGCGGGCGCGTGGCGGCGATCACGAAGATAAGGCACGGGAATGGATGCGGTCGCTGGATAGTCCACCCGAGATGCGACGCCGAACGAGCGACCTGATGCCGGACAACTCAAGCAACGAACTGGAACGGCAAAGGGCTGCGTTGCTGGCCCGGCCTGACTTGATTGGTTCGCGAAGCCGAAGCTCTGATGACGTGACTGCCCGATAACCGAGAGCTTGCGTCCCGTTCATAGAATGCGGCTGACGCTGTTCGTCGGCCGATGGTATTGTCCTGTCCGACCTTTGCCTTGCTGCGGTGTTCGTGCTTCGTCGTGAGAAGCGGACGCGAACGCCGTGGCGGGCTTCTCACCAAGGGAGTCTCCGCGATGTCTCTGTTCCGCAAGCAAGTCACGCGCTACTTCGATGCCAACGGCAAGCGCGTCACCAAGACGACGCCGGACGCGACCAAGGTCAAGGAACGCTCCAAGGTCTGGTCCGCTCGGTATCGCGATGCGGACGGCATCGTGCGGGAAGTGAAACTGTTCCGAGACAAGACCGCCTCACAACAGAAGCTGACCGAACTGGTCCGCAAGTCGGAACTCGGCAAAGCGGGCTTGGTCAATCCGCACGAACAGCATGCCAAGACGCCGCTCGCCGAGCATCTCGACCAGTTCATCGCCGATCTGCGAAACCGAGGCCGCACGGTGGCTCACGTCGATCTGATCGAAACCCGCGTCCGCAGTCTGATCGGCAAGAGCAAGGCGAAGTTCATCGGCGATCTGTCCGCTTCGCAGGTCCAGACCTCACTGGCCACGTTGCAGGACGAAGGGCTGTCCCAACAGACGGTCAATCACTACTTGCGGGCGATCAAACAATTCTCCCGCTGGCTGGTGAAGGATCGGCGAACGGCTGTTGATGCCTTGCAGCATCTCGCCGGTGGCAACGTCGCCACTGACCGACGGCTGGAACGGCGAGAACTCACAGACGGCGAACTGCGGTTACTGCTGAATGCCGCTCGCACGGGCAAGCCGTCGCTGGGTCTGACCGGCTGGCAACGGTTCGCCCTGTACGCGACTGCGGTGGGAACGGGATTACGAGCGAACGAACTGGCCAGCCTGACGCGCCGATCGTTCGATCTGGCCGCCGAGACAACGACCGTCACGATTGAAGCCGCTCACGAAAAGGCGCGCCGCGGTGATACGCTGCCGCTCCCGCCGGACCTCGCCGAGATGTTGCGGCCGTGGCTGGCGACGCTCGGCGCGGACGAACCGCTCTGGCCCGGCAAGTGGGCACAGCAGAAGCGGGCGAGCAAGTTCTTGCAGGTCGATCTGACGAACGCCCGCCAGACGTGGCTGGAGACCGCAGACGACGACGAGCAACGTGAGGAGATGAACAAGACGGACTTCCTCAAGTATCGCGACCGAGACGACCAGCAAGCCGACTTCCATGCGTTGCGGCACACGTTCCTGTCCCGGCTCGGTCGATCAGGCGCATCGGCCAAGGTCATGCAACGGCTGGCCCGTCACTCGACCGTCGAGTTGACCATCGGTCGCTACACCCACGCCGGTCTGTTCGATCTGTCGGAGGCCGTGAACAAGCTCCCGGCCCTCCCGATGGTCGATCAGACTCCGCTGGACGAACGGCAGGCACTCCGCGCGACCGGAACGAGCGATCAAGTCACCAACCCCGCTCCAAGACATTCCGTTTTGGTTGCACGAATGGTTGCACGCGCGGATGAGAAAACGGGGTTTCGGGTGATGACGGCTGATGAGAGTGAAGCCGACAAACTGCCGTTCGACCGAAATGCGAAACGCCCTGAAAATCAGGGCGTTTGCGAGCCGTTGATGACGGCTGATGAGCGGAGAGGGTGGGATTTGAACCCACGAGGAACTTACGCCCCTGCCGGTTTTCAAGACCGGTGCAATCGGCCACTCTGCCACCTCTCCGGGGTGTGGTGTGATCGGGCGGAATCTTACTGACCGACTTCTCGTCGTGCCAGTTTCGATACCGGGATTGATGGCAGGCCGGACACGGATTGATGGCAAAGGGATCCGCGAGAGAGAAAGTTCAGATGACCCGAAAGTTTGGGCAGCGTGTCTGACTCGTTGTTCCAATTCGTTTTGAAAGGGTAGCCCTGTCGCTCCGCGACAGGTGGCGCGATCGATAGGGAACTCCCCACAGTCGAGTCACTTTGAGGGAACGACAAACGCCGCTCGTGTGATCTCGCTGCCTGTCGCGGTGCGACAGGGCTACCGCGTATTGGCGGCCGAATTGTCTGCGGCGTCACACGACCTCGTGCAGCGGTTCGTTACCCGGATCGACGAGGTATTGCGGCACACCCGATTGGTCGAAGACGCGGATGTTTTGGGCGTCGATTCCCGCACACTTGTAGAGTGTGGCGAAGACCTCTTGGAATTTGACGGGCCTGAGGCTCGGTTGCTCGCCGTTTTTGTTGGTCGAACCAATCGTCTGGCCGGTGCGCATGCCGCCTCCCGCCATGACGGCGGTGTTGGCTTGAGGCCAGTGGTCGCGGCTGTTCATGCCGTTGATCTTGGGCGTCCGACCGAACTCGCCCCAGACGACGATGGACACGTCGCGATCGAGACCACGCTCATGCAGATCGGTCACGAGCGCCGACAACCCTTGGTCGAGCAGCGGGCATTCTTCGCGACACTTCGGGAAGTTCATGCCGTCTCCGCCGTGCCAGTCCCAGCGGCTGTAGTTCATCGAGATGAACCGGGCACCCGCTTCGACGAGTCGCCGCGCGAGACAAAAGTTCTCGACCATGGGCGGGGCACCGTCGCGTTGAAACGCCGTGCTGCTCTGGCCGTACCGGGCGACGATCTTCGGGTCTTCTTTCGACAGGTCGAGGGCGTCGGCCAATTTGGATGTGGTCAATATTCCCATCGCCTGCTGAGCGTAGACATCGAGACTGCTCATCAGGCCGCGTTGATCGGCCTCGCGGCGGAAGCGGTCGAGCGACTGGCGGAGCTTCGTCCGGTCTTGCAGTTTGTCGAGCGTGACACCGTGCAGGACCATGTTCTCGTTCGTGCTGCGGGCTTCGCGGCCGAGAACGTTGAATGGCGAATGAGCCACGCCGAGGAACCCGCCGTCACCGGTCTCGCCCCACGTCCGGTTGCCGGTCTGGTACATCAACGCGACGTTCGCGGGGATGGCCGGGTTGACCTGCCCCAGCGCGTGCGAGACCCACGCCCCACCCTGTGGCCAGCCGCCGGGAGGCGTTCGGCCACCTTTGTGGCGTCCGGTCATGCACTGGTACGCGTCGTGACCGCCATCCGAATCGGCGAGCGATCGGACGAGGACGAACTTGTCCATCATCTGGGCCATGCGCGGAAACATCTCGCTGACTTCGATGCCGGGGACGTTGGTCTGGATCGTCTGAAACTCACCGCGCACTTCGGCGGGAGCGTTCGGCTTGGGGTCCCACATGTCGATGTGAGGCGGCCCGCCTGGCAGATAGATGTTGATGATCGCCTTGTGCGACGCGGATCGTCCCGGTTCGGCACGCAGCACATCGCTGAGTCCGATTCCACCGAGAGCCATGCCGCCAATCGTCAGAAAGTCGCGTCGAGAAATCCCGTCACAGAAACCCCGCTCGGCGCGCAGACGATGTCCAAGAATGGTCAGCATGGAAGAGTCCTTCGCATCGGCAGGATCAAGGCGGGAAGTAGGCGGTGTCCAACGGTATCGAGCCGTCAGATCAACCTTCTCTAACTTGATCGGCCTCCCCACGTCAACACTCGATGAAATGTGACCGAAGGCGGGACATCAAGGGACACGAAGAACCAGCCGGACGTTCCTGCGCGAAGCTCCTTTCCCAATGACACGGCACCGTTGAACGGCCGGCTATTCTTCGGAGTCTTCGGACGCGCCGGGCTTGCCGAGGAATTTGCCGCCGCTCATGAACATGCCGTTGTCGCACGGCACGCACCACTCGATGGCCACGCGGTAGCAGTACTCGCGAGACTCACTGGCCATCTTGACCGTGACATCTCCCAGCGAGACCGAGCCGCGATGCAACATGCCGATTCCGTACCGGCTGATTTCCCGAGTCATCGCGGCAACGGTGTTACCGCGCTGCGTGGTGATCTCGGCGGGAACCGTCAATTCGATTCGTTCGTGCGTTCGCAGGTTGGTGCCATCGACCTTCGCGATGCTCTCCAGCACTGTGCGCAAGTCGTGAATGTTGGGACGGCTCCAAGGGTCTGGCGTTTTCATGACGGCTCCGACAGCGGGGGTGACGGCCCTGCGAATAGGCAGGTGGTTTCCGCAAATCTACGTCACGTTTTTCGACATGCCGTTGGAATTCTGGCCAAATCCTGCCAGAAACGGCGGTGCGAACAATTGCGTGGGACCGAACCATTCGATCAAAAGATCGTTTTACGAGAGAGATTCGTATGACAACTCCATCAGGGCCGGTGTCAAGCGACATGAAATGCCTCGACTACCTTCCGCGATTACCGTGCGACCGATCGCCGGGGATCGGTTGTATTGGTGCGGGGTTCATCATGGCCGACTGCCATCTCGTGGCGTACCGGCAGGCGGGATTCAATCCGGTCGCGATTGCCGCGCGGCGGCGCGAGCAGGCGGATGCGGTCGCCAGTCGCCACGCGATCCCGCACGTTTACTCGGACTACCGCGAATTACTGGCGAATCCAGCGGTCGAAGTGGTCGATATCGCGTTGCCGCCGGATGTGCAGATCGAAGTCGTGCGGGAGGTCGTGCGCCACGCGAGTCATGTGCGCGGCGTGCTGGCTCAGAAACCGCTCGGTGTCAATTTTGCCGAGGCCCGCGAAATCGTGCGGCTCTGTCGCGACGCGGGGATCACGCTCGCGATCAATCAAAACATGCGGTACGACCAGTCTGTGCGAGCCTGCAAGTCACTGCTCGAACGGGGCGATCTGGGTGAGCCGGTTCTCGCCACGATCGACATGCGCGCGATCCCGCACTGGATGCCGTGGCAGGAGCGACAAGGCTGGGTGACGCTGCGGATCATGAGCATTCATCACCTCGACACACTCCGGTTCTGGTTCGGCGACCCGCAGCGAGTCTTCGCCAGTGTGCGGCCCGACCCGCGCACCCGGTTCGCGCATGAAGACGGCATCTGCCTCTACATCCTGGAATTTGCCAACGGCCTGCGTGCGATGAGTTGCGACGATGTCTGGGCTGGTCCCGCGAAGGAAGGAGCAGCGCCGGACATCGGCATTCGGTGGCGAGTCGAAGGGACGACCGGAATGGCTCGCGGGACAATCGGTTGGCCGAGTTATCCCGATCGCACGCCCAGCACGCTCGATTACACCACGATCGCGTCGCCCACATGGCATCAGCCGCGCTGGCCCGAGGTCTGGTTCCCCGACGCCTTTGTCGGCCCGATGGCGCAGTTGCTCTGCGCGTTGGAAGAGGGGGCGTGTCCCGAGATCAGCGGCGAAGACAACCTGCACACGATGGCTCTCGTGGACGCCTGCTATCGCTCGGCGACAGAACATCGCGCCGTGGAACCTGCCGAAATCTGGGATGGCTGCGGGATGCCAAACTGAAGTGCGCGCGGAAGTTCTTCGTTTGCGAACACTGTCGCGAATGAATCCCGTTTTGAGATTGCCTTCAAAGTAGCCGTCATCGCTCCGCGTGATGAGCCTTGTGGGATCAGACGCCTGCTTGCGAAAGGCTCATCACGCGGAGCGATGATGGCTACTTTAAGAAAAGCCGGACTTCGGGACACGCCCCAGATTCATCACGGCCCGGTCAGCGTCATGCCCTTGATCGTGACGGTTCCCTTCGAGCTGCCCAGCACAACGCTGATTCGGTTCTTCTTGCTCGCCACGTTCTCGGCACGGAAGGGGAACTTGTACGTGTCAAACTCTTTCCCGAGGAAGGGTTCCTCACCGAGTCCGATCTGATGCCAGTCATCCTTGTCGATCATCGCGTTGATGCCGATCGAGCGGGCCGAGTCTGCCTTCGCTTGGAACGTCAGCGTGTATTCCTTCCCCTCGACCAGATCGAGATCGGCCTGAACCGCTTGCACATGCCAATCGGTTCCGCTGACTTCGGTCACAGTGAAGATTGCCGTCTCGCCATCCACTTTGACCGAGCCTTTGCCCGTTTCGCTTTGCTCCAATCGCCAGGACTCGACCTTGTTGGTCGGCTTGAGCAAGTTCTTCGGAGCATCTGCCCCGCCAGCAACGCCCGCACCGAAGACGCACAGCCCCGCCAGACACATCAACGCACTCGCCAATTTCATGACAACAGCCTTTTCAAAAGAGATCGAACAGATTTGGGCCGAACGGCCACGGGCGACACTTTAGCGAACGGCTTTCGGGAAGCCACTCATGAGATGGAAGACGGGAACCATCATTGGACGCCCGACAACACAGGTTGGGAATGTTGTCGGACGCGTTGGTTCGTGGTGGAATGCCGAGGAAACATTCGGCTCGGCTGAGCCTGTCATCATTGATCGTCGTCACCTATTTTTCTCTTCCTCAGGCGAGCCGCCTGAGTCACGAAAGAAAGAACCTCATGAAAGCTCTGCAACTCGAGAAGCCTCTCAGTTGGAAACGGATCGAGATCGCCGAACCGCACGCTCCCGCAGCCGGAGAAGTACTCGTGCGAGTCCAGCGTGTTGGCATCTGCGGCACGGACTTGGGCGGCTATCTCGGGAAGATGCCGTTCTTCTCGTACCCGCGCATTCCGGGGCATGAACTCGGCGTGGAAGTACTCGCGGTCGGTGACGGCGTGACGAACGTGAAGCCGGGTGATCGCTGCTCGGTCGAGCCGTATCTCAATTGCCAGCAGTGCTACTCGTGCCGACGCGGCTTTACGAACTGTTGCGAGCAGCACAAGACGCTCGGCGTGATGTGTGACGGCGGGTTGACTGAGCGAATCATTCTTCCCGCCCGGAAGCTGCATCTCGCCAACAAGCTGACGCCGGATCAATGTGCTCTGGTCGAAACGCTGGCCATCGGTTGTCACGCGGTCGATCGAGCCGCGTCGAAAGCGGGCGAGAACGTACTGATCATCGGCGCGGGG
Organism: Schlesneria sp.; assembly: GCA_043746775.1. Classification (GTDB taxonomy): domain Bacteria; phylum Planctomycetota; class Planctomycetia; order Planctomycetales; family Planctomycetaceae; genus Schlesneria. The sequence continues at coordinate 8,577 of JAYTQJ010000038.1, read as the reverse complement.
CCGATTGGCTTGTCGGCGTTGGAGTTCGTCAAGCTGTCCGGTGCGCGAACGATCGTCATGGATATCAGCGAAAATCGACTGGCGTTCGTGCGAGACAAGATGGGAGTCCCCGACACGTTGCAGGTACACGGCGATGAGTCCGACGTGAAGTCGCTCGCCGATCTCACGAACGGACAGCTTGCCGATGTCGTGATTGACGCGACCGGCAGCAACAAGTCGATGGCCCGCGCTCTGGAGTTCGCGGCGTTCGCCGGGCGAATCGTCTTCGTCGGGATCACGCAGCAGAACATTGAGTTCCCTCACGCACCGATCATGCACCGTCGCGAACTGACTCTGCTGGCCAGCCGCAACGCGCTGACGCGCGACTTCACCCGTATCATCAGCCTGATCGAAGACGGCAAAATTGACACGCGTCCGTGGATCACGCATCACGCCGCTTTCGACGAGGTGCCTGAGGTCTTTCCGTCGTGGTTGAAGCCCGAGACGGGAGTCATCAAGGCCGTTGTGAACATGGAATGAGACACACTTCCACCAAAAATCGAAATCGGGTGAGCCGGGCGGCGTCAGCCCCCGGACTCTGAGTTGCAATTACAAGAATCTGAGTTGCAATTACAAGAATCCGGGGGCTGACGCCCAATGGCACTCACTTTGAGTGAATTTCAAATTGACGATCCATTTGATGTAGCTGAATTCGTGAGAATTCAGCCGTCTTTGACCATCGTCTGAAGTCTTACGACTTCAGCTACATTCCAAAGTGAGTGTCATTGGGCTGACGCCGCCCGGCTCACCACTTCTGGCGGAAACGCCATGACCGGATCTAGTTTTTAGGAGAACTGACTCGTGGCGGGTAAAGCTTGGGGTGGTGCGTTCGACGAGAAGACCGATGCGCGGGTCGAGAAGTTCACGGAGTCGATCAGCTTCGACAGTCGTCTCGCGGCGGTCGATATTCGGGGATCGCAGGCGCACGCGCGGATGCTGGCACACGTCGGGCTGCTCACCGACGACGAGTGCCGTCAGATCGTCGAGACGCTCGACGACATTGGCCAACAGATCTCGCGGGGCGAGATGCCGTGGAAGACGGAACTCGAAGACATTCACATGCACATCGAGTCGGCGTTGATCGCTCGCATCGGTGACGTGGGCCGCAAGCTGCATACGGCGCGCAGCCGGAACGATCAGGTGGCGACGGACCTCAAGCTGTACGTGCGCGATGCGCTGACGATGCTCGACGGTCTGCTGCTTGATCTCCAGCGTGCCTTCGTCGAACGGTGCGAGACTGACGCCGATGTCGTCCTGCCCGGCTTCACGCACTTGCAGCGCGCTCAGCCGGTGATGGCCGCTCATTATTGGCTGGCCTATTGCGAGAAGTTCCAACGTGACCGCGAGCGACTGGCCGACTGCTTGAAGCGCGTCAACGTGCTGCCGCTCGGCGCGGCGGCTCTCGCGGGGACGAGTCTCCCCATTGATCGGGAAGTGACGGCGCGGCTGCTCGGTTTCACCGCCGTCGCCGCGAACAGTCTCGATGTTTCGAGCGATCGCGATTTTCTGGCCGAAGCGATCTTCGATCTCTCGCTGATCGCGGTCCACCTGTCGGGTTGGGCCGAGGAATGGATTCTGTGGTGTACGACGGAGTTCGGGTTCCTCAAGCTGCCCGATGCGTACACAACCGGCTCGTCGATCATGCCTCAGAAGCGGAACCCGGATGTGTTGGAGTTAATTCGCGGGAAGTCGGCTCGCGTGATCGCCGACGTGCAGCAAATCCTCACGCTGCTGAAGGGACTGCCGCTCGCCTACAACCGCGACCTGCAAGAAGACAAGCTCGCGTTCTTCGATGCCCTTGACACGGTTCAGGCGTGTTTGGAACTCGCACCGAGCATCGCCCGCCATGCGAAGCTGCAAGTCGAGACGATCAACGCGCGGCTCGAAGAAGGCTTTCTCGACGCGACCACTCTCATGGAGTACCTGATCGGCAAAGGTGTGCCGATGCGCACCGGCCACGAGGTCGTCGGCAAGCTTGTCCGACACTGTGAGACGCAACGTTGCAAGCTCGTCGATCTCACGTTGGCAGAGCTTCAGCAAGCGTGTGACAAGATCGAGGCCGATGTCACGCAATCACTCGGCGTGAAGAACGTCGTCGCGCGGCTGACCAGCTTTGGTAGCGGTGGCCGGCTGGCCGTGGCTGAGCAAGTGGCCGTCTGGCGCGAGCGAGTGAAGCGGTGACGTAGTCCAGCCCTCTTGGTCCAGACGAAATCATCGACGACGACTATGTCGTGGAAGTCGGGGTCAAGTGGTCCGGACTACGGTCCTTTCAGTGGGCCACTACTTCTCGCTCAACAGGGCGATGGCGGCGGCGCGGTTGGCCGGAAGCGGCCAGAGCCGATCAAGGTGCGTGACTTCGAGCACCTCTTTACAGTACGGTTGAAGGCCGCTGATGGCGAACTTCGCGCCGGGCTTCGGGTTCAGCTTCTTCCAAACGCGGAAGAGAGACTCGATGAACGACGATCCGAAAAACTCAGTGGCGGCCATGTCGAGGACCACCAAGGGTGGTTCGGCGGCATCGGCCACTTCGATCAATTGGCGACTGATTCGCTCCAGTCCAGATTCATCCAATTGTCGCTGTTCGGGACCGAACACGACGACGGTCACATCGCCATCCTTCAACACAATCAACGGCCCGGTGCTACTCATCGTGGTGACTCGCTTTTGACAAAGGGTTTGGGATTGTCATGGAGTTTGCCGACCTCGCAGCCGTGATCGTGGCCCGATCCAAGACTCCGGTCGGATCGTAACAAAACGGTTGACGTTCGTCCCTCATCGCCACAACGAGTGTCTCAAAAATCGGCCTGGTTCAAGTCGAGGTGACAGCCAAGCAGAAGACCCCTCACCCTAACCCTCTCCCCGCAAGGCCGGGGCGAGGGGACCGGAGAGGACAACGGAGACACAACGCCGCACCCGTTTGAGCCATGCCAAAAAAACTCCAGCCACGAGCCGCCCGATCAAGACGGAAGACAAGCCATGCCCGCATTCACTCGACCCACAATCCTGATGTGCCCGCCCGACTTCTACGGGATCGAGTACGAGATCAACCCGTGGATGAATCGCAGTGTCCCGAGTGACTTGGCCAAGTCGCGCGAGCAATGGCAGTCCCTGCACGATTTGCTCGTATCGTCGGGAGTGGACGTGCGGTTGATGCCTGCCGCGCAAGGGCTGCCCGATTTGGTGTTCACCGCCAACGCGGGGCTGGTCTGGCGCGAGACGGTGTTCCTCGCGTCATTCCGTCACGAGGCTCGACAGGGTGAGACTCCGCTCGATGCCGACTGGTTCGAGTCGCAGGACTTTCGCATCGAGTCACTTCTCGAAGGCATGAACTTCGAGGGAGCAGGCGACGCGCTCTTCTGCGGTGACACGCTGTACGCGGGGTATCTCGTGCGCAGCGATGCGTCGGCGATGCAATGGCTTGGCGATCGGATGGGCTGCCGCGTGATCCCGCTGCAACTGACCGACGACCATTTCTATCACCTCGACACCTGCTTCTGTCCGCTGACCTCCAACACGGCGATCTGGCACCCGCCCGCGTTTGATGACTATGCCCGCCGCGCCGTGTCGCAGATTCCGAATTTGATCGAAGTGAATGCAGAGGAAGCGGCGCGGTTCGCTTGCAACGCGGTCGTCGTCGGACGCGATGTGGTTCTGAACGCCGGTTGCCCACAACTCGAAGCCGAACTCCGTGCGAACGGCTTCACGCCCCATGTCACCGACTTGGGTGAGTTCCTCAAAGCGGGCGGCAGCGCGAAGTGCCTCACACTGCGACTCGATGGTGAGGACGCGGCCGTCTGGCCTTGAGGCCCATGTAGGACGGGCACTCCTGCCCGTCCGAGGTCAGCAGAGTTCGGGGAGCGGCAAGAGTTCGCGTACGCACAGCGTAGGATGGACGCCTCGTCCGTCCGGCTCTTCTGGGCAAGCTCCAACGGACGGGGCGTCCATCCTACGGGTCAACGATTTCTTGCCGCTCGCCCTATGGTGATGGCTGTCTCATTGTCGCCTTTCGCTCCTCAACGCTGAAAGTCAGACGGGCAAGAGTGCCCGTCCTACGGGTTGGCGTGGGAACGCGATGGCGGGCAGATTACAAACGAGCCTCGCGTCCGGGTACGCTGGTTGCCGGACAACTTTGAACGGGCTGAAAGGATCACGCATGAGACTGGTACGAATCGGCGCGGCCGTGTTGAACACGACTCCGCTGGATTGGGCGGGCAACAGGCAGCACATTGCGGAGGCCATCGCGAGTGCCCGGCAGTCGCGAGTCTCGATCCTTTGTCTGCCCGAGTTGTGCATCACCGGCTATGGGTGCGAAGACGCCTTTCACGCGCCGGGCGTGCAGCAGCGCGCGATGGACTCGCTGTTGTCGCTGCTGCCGCTGACCAGTGGCATGGTCGTGTCGTTCGGACTACCCGTCTTGCACAATGGCAGCCTGTTCAACACCGCGTGTCTGGTCGTCGATGGGCGAATCGTCGGGTTCGTCGGAAAGCAGAATCTGGCGGGAGAAGGAATTCACTACGAGCCGCGCTGGTTCAAAGCGTGGCCGGAAGGTGTCCGGTCTGAGCTGCATTGGGACGGGCGCGAGTACCCGATTGGCGATCTGATGTTCGACGTGGGCGACATCCGCATCGGCTTCGAGATTTGCGAGGATGCGTGGGTCGCGGATCGTCCGGGCGGAACGCTCGCGCGGCGCGGCGTCGATCTGATTCTCAATCCCAGCGCGAGTCACTTCGCGTTTGGAAAGCACGAAGTCCGGAAGCGGTTCGTGACGGAAGGCTCGCGCGCATTCAACGTGGCCTACGTCTACGCCAACTTGGTGGGGAATGAAGCGGGCCGCGCGATCTACGACGGCGACGCGATGATTGCTGCGTCGGGCCAGTTGCTCGCGACGGGGCCGAGGTTTTCGTACGCCGATGCCCATGTGACGACCGCCGTCGTGGACATCGACTCGATCCGCCTGAGCCGTTCGCGCACGGGGAGCTTTCGTCCGACGATCCTCAACGACGTGCAAGACTTCATCGAGTGCGGTTTCGATTACTCGGAACTCGCCCCCGAACGAACGGCGCTGCCGTGCGAGACGTGGGAACGTTCAGAGTTCATCAAGGAGGAGGAGTTCACGCGGGCGGTGGCGCTCGCGCTGTTCGACTATCTGCGCAAGAGCCATTCGTTCGGCTTCGTCGTGTCACTCTCGGGTGGGGCGGACTCATCGGGGATCGTGGTCCTCGTGGCGAAGCTGGTCGAGTTCGCGATCCTCGACATCGGCCGCGAGGCATTCTTGAAGAAACTCGATTTCATTCCCGGTCTTGAACAGGCTGTCGCTGCGAAAGACTTCGTGCGGCAACTACTCACCTGCGTCTATCAATCGACGCGCAACAGCGGTTCGGTGACGCTCAACGCCGCGCAGACCGTTGCTTCAGCAGTCGGGGCGGAGTTCCTCGAATTCGATGTCGATACGCAGGTCGAGGGCTACATTGCGATGGTCTCGCGCGCGATCGGTCGCCCGCTGGATTGGAAGACGGACGACATCGCCCTGCAAAACATTCAGGCTCGCACGCGCGGCCCCAGCGTGTGGATGCTCGCCAACCTGCGTCGTGCATTGTTACTCGCCACGAGCAACCGCTCTGAAGCGGCCGTCGGTTACGCGACGATGGACGGCGACACCTGCGGCAGTATCTCGCCGTTGGCGGGGATCGACAAAGCGTTCATTCGCCGCTGGCTCCGTTGGATCGAGACGCATGGTCCGCACGGGATCGGCCCGACTCCCGAGTTGGCTGTTGTGAACGAACAACAACCGACGGCCGAGCTTCGTCCCGCCACGGCCAAGCAAACGGACGAAGATGATTTGATGCCCTACGATTTGCTCGATGCCATCGAACGCGCGGCCATCCGCGACAAACGCGATCCGAAAGACATCCTGCAACTCATGACCGCCGACTTCCCGCAGTACGACCGACCGCAGCTCGCGACGTGGATCGAACGGTTCTTCCGACTCTGGTGCCGCAACCAATGGAAACGCGAGCGATTCGCGCCGTCGTTCCACTTGGATGACGAAAGCCTTGACCCCAAAACGTGGTGCCGGTTCCCGATTCTCTCGGGCGGCTATGAAGCGGAGTTGGCCGACCTCCGCGCGGAGCTTGTGCCGCGCGGCGAGTAGACTCAGCACGGCCGAAACTCACGCATTTGCGATCACGGCACACTAACCCGAAGCGTGAGCGAGGATGCGAGTTGCGTCCTCGTTTACACATCGGGTTAGTGTCAGTTTCAGCCGCGCGGAGCATAGGTTCGGCTTTACCGATTGGGAAAGTACGGGAGCCAGCCCCCCCCCACTGACGTGCTACGGCGAGTCAAGCTGTAGCGGACGCTCAGTCGCAGGCTGAAGGGCAACAATTGATACGGTCGATAACTTCCACACTGGTGGAATATCCAGCAGGACCGACGTGACCAGTGGTCAACGTTGAAGTCGCGTGCCTGCTGTGGCCCTCTCGTATTTGCCAAATCTCTTCCGGCACGGAGGCACGCGCTCGTGTTTTCATTGCGATACAGGTTGATTAAAGCCGCAATCACGATGTGGTTGGGCCGATCGTGTATCGCTTCGTTCCTCATCGGGACTTTGCTGTGTTCGGTCGGATCAGCCCAAGAAAATGAGCGCTCAGCGGGAACCGTTGCGGAACAGTTCTTGGAGAACATCGGCGACAACTCCACCGACGCCTTGCGAGCTGCAGCGGCCGATTCGCAGGAGCCGCTCGACACGGCCTCAGAATTGACAGCTCTCCGGCGCAGGCTTGGCGAACTTGAGCGGGCCGAGCAGAAACGGACGGCCAGCGAGGCCAAGAAGTCCGCCGACGAACGGGCGAAAAAGGAAGAGGAGGCTCGGAAGATCGACGACTGGTTGGATGTGTCCACGGACAAGTGGACCGTCAAACTCGGTGGTCACGTTCAGATGGACTACGTCAACTGGATCAATCCTGACCACGCCATCACGGGGCCTGCCGCCGGGCCGGGAACTCAGGATTACTTCGAGTTTCGCCGCTTGCGTCTGACCGCCGACGGTACTGGTTACGGCGTCTACGACTTCCGCCTGCAAATGAGTTTGGAGCCTGAGACTGTTGGCGAGAGTCCGGCGGGAACGGTTACGTCCCCCGACGTGAAGGACGCCTATTTTTCTATCAATGAGTTACCGTGGCTCGGTCGGATGCGGATCGGAAACTTCTTCGTACCATTCGGTCTCGAGCAGGTGACCAACGACACATTCAACGTCTTCATGGAACGCTCGATCCCATCGCAGGGAATCTTCACCGCCGACCGCGAAGTCGGAGTGGCCTTCTACAACTGTTCAACCGATCAACGCATCACGTGGACCACCGGTGCCTTCTTCGACAGCATCAGTGAGGGACTCAAGGAACGAATCGACGACCGGCAGGGCTACCGACTCAGTGGTCGCGCGACTTGGCTACCGTATTACGATGAGCCGTCCAACGGTCGCTATTTGGTCCATACGGGAGCGGGGATTCTCCACACCGACGATCAGGATGATCGAGTTCGTTTTCGAGCCCGTCCGCAGATTCACGAAGGCCCGCGCATCATCGACAGCGGTGTTCTGAAAGCCGGCTCGTACACGACCGGTAATCTCGAAATGGCCGTGGTCTGGGGACCGTTCACGTTTCAATCGGAAGCGTTCCTGTCGAATGTCAACATGCAGGTGGGCGACGCGCAGCAGGTGGGCGGCGGCTACGCTCACGTGAGCTATTTCATCACCGGTGAAAATCGCATCTTCGAGAAGTTCGGTCAGCATGGGCCTCAATTCGGACGGAACATACCGTACACGAACGTGTTCGCCACACCGGGCGGTCGCGGTCTCGGCGCGTGGGAGGCCAAGGCTCGCTGGTCCAACTTGAACCTCAACGGCGTTAATCGCGGCGAGTACAACGACGTGACCGTCGGCTGTAACTGGTACTGGTCGGATCGCGTGCGAGTCATGTTGGATTTGATCCATCCGGTGACGAGTGGCCAGACGACCTTTGGCAGTACCAACTCCGACCTGCTGGCCACGCGGTTCGATTTCAATTGGTAGGCCAGCGCCCTGATCGACTCGCCATTGCGTCGCTCCATACCAAGCCTCTCTGAACGACGGAGTCCATCGTGCGAACTCATTTAATCCCCGTCTCGACCACGCTGCTCCTCATGCTCTCGCTGATGGTCGGGTCAGACCGCAGCTTGGCGGATGACTGTTGCTGCGCCCACTGCGGCTGCCGTAACGCACCCGTTCAGAAGACCTGCCGACTGGTCTACGAACAGAAAAAAGTCACCGTCACCTGCTGGGGCTGCAAGGAGGAAGACTTCTGTGTTCCCGGCCCGAGTCGTCCCGGCTGCAAGCACATCGAAACGGTCTGTGACGAGTCTGCGGCCCCCAAGGCACCCTGCTCGCAACCGAAGAAATTCGCTTGGACCGAATGGGTTCCTTGCGGCTGTCCCAAGGTCTACACCAAACAAAAGCTCATGAAGAAAACGGTGACGAAGACCGTTCCGAGCTACAAATGGGTC
>JAYTQJ010000037.1:0-12994 GCA_043746775.1 Schlesneria sp. | reverse complement strand
AGCCGTGACCGTGGCACCCTGAAAACAAGCTATTTCTTTCCGGATAGCCTCACTGCCTCATTGAAGCCTGACGCATCCTCAGCTTTTGGAGAATGAGCGGCAAAGTATCCCGGACGCTTGGTGTGTCCGGGACACTGGCTTCGACCGCGATCGGATGCCGATCCTTACTTCACTTCGATCAACTCGACGATGAAGTGCAGAGTGGCCTTCGGAGGGATCACGGGAGGACGACCCTCTTCGCCGTAGGCCAGTCCGAACGGAATCTCCAGCTCGACCATGCCTCCCTTACCGACGAGCTGCATTCCTTCGGTCCAGCCGGGAATGACGCGGCCCAGCGGGAACGAAGCTGGCTGGCCGCGCTCGTAAGAGCTGTCGAATTGCGAGCCATCGCCGAGCGTTCCTTTGTAGTGAACGGTCACGGTGTTCGAGGCCTTCGGCTTGACGCCATCGCTCTTGCGAAGGATGCGGTATTTGAGACCGCTCGCGGTTTTAGAAAACTCTTTCGGTGCGTCTTTATCGACTGCACCGGGTTCCAATGGTTTCGGGCCTTCGGTGACTTCCAACAATTCAACCAGGAAGTGCAGCGTCGCCTTGCCCGGGATGTCTGGCGGCGTACCGCGTTCGCCGTAACCGAGTGCGTAGGGGATCTCTAACTCGATCATGCCCCCCTTGCCCACGAGCTGCATTCCTTCGGTCCAGCCCGCGATGACTCCCCTGAGTGGAAACTCGATCGACTCGCCGCGCCCGTAGGAACTGTCGAACTCCTTGCCGTTGTCGAGCCAGCCTTTGTAGTGGACTGAAACGGTGTCTTGAGGCGCGGGCTTCTGGCCAGTCCCCTTACGGCGAACGCGGTACTTGAGACCGCTCTTGGTCGTGGTGAATTCCTCGGGAGCATTCTTATCAACGGCACCAGGTTCAACGGGTTTCTTGTCGGCAGCACGAAGCATGAGAGACTCGGTTCCTAACAGGAGGGAGAACAGGGACAGCAACACTGTCGATCCAAATCGACGACGCATGAGCGGGGCCTTTGAAAGAGGAAATGTTGTACGGTCACTCGGTCCACCGAGAACCACAGATTGAATCGTTTGACCGCAAGCCGAAGGCGTGCGAGTCGGGGCGGCAAATGTCACCGACACCCCGCATCCCACGCTCGCCTTGCGGTTAATCGAGCGGGGTTGCGAGATCATGGAAACTCTTACGACTTGATCTCGAAGATCGCTTCGACCTCGACCGCCGCGCCGGTCGGAAGCTGTGCAAAACCAAGGGCGCTGCGGGCGTGAAAGCCATCGCCCGTCTTGCCGTAGAGTTCGTGCAGCAGGTCCGACGCGCCGTTGATGACCAGATGCTGTTCGTTGAACTCGAGCGTCGAGTTCACACAGCCGAGCAGCTTGATGACCTTCAGCCCGTTGAGCGTTCCGTGCGTGTTGTAGACCGAGCGGAGAATCTTCACGCAGCAGTCGCGAGCCGCCTGATAGCCCTGCTCAACAGTCGTCCCCGCGCCGAGCTTCCCCTTCAGGTCGCTGACGTGCCCCGACGTGAACAGCAAATTACCCGACTTGGCGCACAGGTTCAGATACCCCGGCTCCTGCTTGGCGAAGGTCAGTCCGAGTTGCTCGGCTTTTTCTTGCGGTGTCATGCACGAAATCCTTTTGTTGAGTGAGTCATCGGGTGAGGAGAAGCTTGTTTGAACGTTGCTCTAAAGTAGCCATCATCGCTCCGCGTGATGAGCCTTCTGAAATCAGACATCGAATTGTGAAAGGCTCATCACGCGGAGCGATGATGGCTACTTTGGTCAGTGCCCTTCACTTCACGTCCTGCCAGCGTTTCCACGCCAGTCCTGGTTTCTCGACTCTGAACTGCACGAGGCGGGTGTGTTCGACTTCGGTCACGTAGACGGTGCGGCCATCGGGGCCACCGAAGCAGAGGTTACTGGGTTGTTTGCTGAGGACATCGATCTCGTGCAGTTCTTTCCCTTCCGGCGTCATCACGACGACCGTCCCTTTGCCGTAGCGAGTGATGTAGAGGTTTCCATCGACATCGCAGCGCATGCCGTCGAAGCCGTGATCGGGGAACTGCTTGATGAGTTTCTTCTCTCCCAGCGATCCGTCCGCATTGATCGGGAACGACCAGACGTTGCGCTGATGAGACTCATTCACGTAGAGCGTCTTGCCATCGGGACTGACTTCGATCCCGTTGGTCGTTCCCATGTCGTGAGCGACGCGCACCACCTTACCCGCCGTGTCGATCTTCCAAATCTGACCGCCGTTGTTTCCCCAATTCGGATCGCTGGCGTAGAGCGTCCCGTTGGGCGCGATCGCCAGATCGTTCGGCTGGTTCATGGTCGGCTCGTGCGCGAAGACCTCGATCTTCTTCGTCGCCATGTCCACTCGCAAAACGTTGTGTCCGACATAGTCCGCGATGTACATGCGGCCCTTCGAGTCGAAGACGATCCCGTTCCCGGTACTCATGCCGGGGAGCGTCACAAACAACTCCGCCTTCCCGTCGGGCGAGACCTTTCCAATCGTCTGCTGCTTCTCAAAGTTGACGGCATACACGTTCCCCGCCTTGTCGCACTGTGGCCCCTCAATCCCTGCCGTGAACTGTTTGGGCTGAGTCAACGGCGTGGCGACGAAGAGTTTTTCGTCGGCTTGGGCGAGCGATGTCATGGCAAGAATCAGCGGAATGATGAAGCGTGGCATGGAAAACCTTGAAGTGATGAAAAGTGGAAACGCAGTCTGGTTTTTGGCTCTTCTCTGTGCCTCTGTGCCTCTGTGGTTAATCGTTTTACCACAGAGACACAGAGGCACAGAGAAGGCGAGAAAACAGGAGAAGACTCATTCTTCGAGGCGGTACAAATACTCACCCGCCTTGCGGACGAGGAGGATTCCCTCGTCTTCGCGGTTGGCGAAGGATTCGATGTCGATGGTGGCGGGGTCTCGGTAGCCGAGGTTGATTTTCTTGCAGACATCTTCGGGGATGCCGCTGGCGAGCGTCACTTGGACGCGCGGGGTTTCGACTCCGTTCTCGTATGTGCCGCCGCCGCGGACGTGGGTTGAATGGGCGAGGATGCCCCACGGGTAGTCCTTGAACTTGTCCCATTGCTTTGTGAAGTAGTCGCGCACGTGATAGCCGACCTCTTCGATGTACTTGCCGTGCGTGACGGAAATCTCGTGCATGTGCGGGGCGTAGATGATCAGTTCGCCGCCGTCGGCCACGACCGGTTCCATCTTGTACATGCACTTCCCGGCGACCCACAGCTCGTCGTACATCGGCGGGGCACACGACAAGATTTGTTTGAACGGTTTCGGGCACCGCTTGATGTGGACGCGGTTCGACATGTCGGCCGCTTCGTTCCACGCGGACTCGGGCGTCCCATGAAACAGGCCGTGGAGATTGCCGTCGGACGCGACGACGAACGTGATCGCTCGACGTTCGTTGGGGATTAGCTTCGCGGCGCGATCGACCACGCGGCGGACGGCCGTGTCCTTCACGCCGATGATCCCGACGTTCGAGATCAACGCCCCGAGCCAATGGAAAAAGTTGAGAATCTCCGGCCCGCCGATGCCGGGGAAGAAGTACTTGTTCCCACCCGAGAAACCGACAACTTCGTGCGGGAAGACGGGACCAAGGACGAGTAAAAGATCGTAGTCTTGGATGCGCGAGTTGATCTGCACGGGAACGTCGAGCGACAACCGGCCGGCGGTGATCTCGGTTGTATCTTGCTTGGTCAGCGTTCCAATCGTGAGCAACTTGTCGGGCCGATCCCATTCGTGATTGAAGAGGCCGAGTTGATAGAAGAGCCGCCCCCGCTCAGTCTCATCAATTCCAAGCAGCTTCGCGATCTGGGCGTCCGACATCGGCGGGTGCGTTCCCAGCGCGACGAGGACATCCAGATGAGCGACCACCGGTTTGAGCCGCTTGTGCAGCGCATCGAACAGCAGCGGCAGCGGTGCCGTCCGCGTGGCATCGGGGATGATGAGCAACACCCGTTTGCCCGCGAAGTCCTGCGTGGGCAGGTTCGCAAACCAGTCGCGCACCTGCGTGTCGGTCAGAATCGGAAGTGCCTCGGACATGGAACCTGCCAACGTGAGAATCAAGACGACGAAACGGGGCGGGATTGTAGACAGGCCCGCGCAAAACGAGCCAGCCATCACAGAAGCGTGAAGTACTGTCCGATGGACTTCTGAGCGGGGCGGCGTCAGCCCCCTGGTTCTTCGGGCGTCAGCCCTGCTTAAGCAGCTTGGAACTCCAAGCAACCAGGGGGCTGACTCCCAATGGCACTCACTTTGAGCGAATTTAAAATTGACGATCGATGCAACGTAGCTGAATTCGTGAGAATTCAGTCGTCTTGGACGATCATCTGAAGTCTTACGACTTCAGCTACATCCTAAAGTGAGTGCCATTGGGCTGACGCCACCCCGCTCAGATGCTGACAAGAGGGCTAACGCCCAAGAGACACGCTCGGAAAGCGGCGTGACGAAATGAAGCTGCACGGTGCTATCCCTTGGGCGTACCCCAATGTTCGCGGTAGTCGCGTTTGAGCAGCTTGCTCGCGTCCACGTCACCGGTGATTTGTTCTTGGACGGGATCGAAGTGAAGGACTCGGTCAACGCGGGTCGCGATGTTGCCGAGATGGCACAGCGCGGTCGAGAGATGATTGATCTCGATGTCGGCGTTGGGTCTCGCTCCGGTTTGGATGCAGTCCAAAAAGTTGGCGTGATGGGCGGCGAGGTCCGGGCCTCCGCCGGTCGATTCCTCGATCAGCTTGTTGCGCGGTCCGTAAAGTTTGTAGCTCCCGATCTTGCCGAGGATCATCATCCCGTCGGTGCCGTAGTAGGCGTCGCCGTTCTCGTAGCCTTCCTGCACGTAGGGGGACCAGATGCGTTGTTCAAAGATCAGTTGCTTGGGTCGTCCCGCTTTGGATGCGGCGGCGTACTCGAAGGCGATGTACTGCGTGTCGGGAAATTGTTGGTCGTCGTCGAAGTAGCACTTCGCACCGAGAGAGGCGATGCGCGTCGGGTGCGTTTCCACGCCGAGACCCCAGCGGGCGATGTCGATGTCGTGGACGCCGTCGTTGCCGATGTCTCCGCAGCCGAAGTGATGCCACCAGCGCCAGATGCCGGGTAGGAAGTTCGACTGATACGGCACGAACGTCGCCGGGCCGACCCAATTGTCATAGTCGAGATGCTTCGGAGGATCGGACGGCTTCTGCTTTCCGATCGTGCCACGACGCTGACTGTTCCACGCCTTCGCCACGAGGATTTCACCGATCACGCCCGACTTGAGCTTGTCCATCGCCTTGATGACGTGCGCCGTGCTGCGGCTTTGAGTCCCCACCTGCATCACGACTTTGTTGTGTCGCGCGGCTTCGATCATCAGTCGGCCTTCTCGCAAATTGTGCGAGCAGGGCTTTTCGACGTAGACGTGCTTGCCCGCATTGGCCGCCAAGATCGCAGCGGGAGCGTGCCAGTGATCGGGCGTCGCGATCCAGACCGCTTTGATCTGCTTGTCGTCGAGAACCCTCCGCATGTCCGAGACGACTTGCGGCGCGAGGCCCGAGCCTTTCGTCACCGCCTCGGCGGCCCGAGCCGCGCGCTGCTCATCGACATCGCAGACATAGGCGACTCGCACCGCCTTGTTGCTCGCGAGCTGAAGCGTGTGATTCATCCCCATGCCGCCGGGACCGATCACCGCGACCGGGATGCGGTCGCCCTCACTCTTCGGCTTGTCGTCCCCGTTTGAATTTGAGGCGAACAACCACGCGGCGGAAGCCGTCGCGGCGGTGGTTGAAGTTGTCTGCAAGAAATCGCGGCGATTGGTTGGCATGAGGATGCTCCGGAGGAACGGGCAGAACTCAGCGGTTTGGCTTTGGCTTTACGATCGTAGGGTAAGCGTCTCGCTTGCCCTTTTCCGAATATAAAAGACGGGCAAGCGAGACGCTTACCCTACGGTTTTCATCAGGCTGCCAAGTGGGATTCACCCCCGGTTCTTGCGCGGTCGCTTGTTCGGATTCGGGCTGCGTTTGACGGCGGCTTTGGGACCACGTGACGACGCATGGCCGCGCGTGACCGGTTTTGTCGCACGGCTGGCGGTCGAGGCATTACGAATCGGGCGGGCACGGGCGGGCGCTCGTCGCGTCGGCGCACTCGTGGCGAAGTGTGTCAGCACTTTGAGTTCGACCGGCGTTAAGGGGCGATAGGCTCCAATGGGCAGATCGCCGAGTCGCATCGGGCCGAAACCAATTCGTTTCAATCGCATCACCTTGTGACCGACGCGAGCGAACAGGCGTCGCACTTCGCGGTTCTGGCCTTCGGTCAGCACCACTTCCAAGATGGTCGATTTGCCGTTGGTCTTGATGCGCCGAATGTCGCGCACGCGAAACTTGCCTTCGGTGAAATACATGCCGTCACGCAGTTGGCGCAGCACTTCGTCGGACGGAGTCCCAGCAACCAGACAGCGATAGAGTCGCTCAACTTGGAATTTGGGATGCGCCAACCGGTGCGCCAATGCACCATCGTTGGTGACGAGAATCAGACCTTCGGAACCTTCATCGAGCCGCCCGACAGTGAAGAGGCGACCGAGTGATTCGGGCAGGAGATCAATCACGCGGACTCGTCCCAACGGATCGGCGTTCGTGCAGTGAACACCGGGCGGCTTGTGGACGAGATAGTGCCGCTTGCGTTCGATCTTCACCCGCTCACCATCGACGCACACATTCTGAGTCTCGGGATCGACCTTGATCCCCAGCACGCGAACGGTTTTGCCATCGACCGTGACGCGGCCTTCCACAATGTACTCTTCGCAATGCCGGCGCGAGGCCAGTCCGGCGGAGGCCAAGACTTTTTGAAGTCGCTCGGTGGTGGGACCGATCTCGTCCAAGTCCTCCTCAGCCGCCGCCTTCTTCGACTTGCCGCGTGTCGAGGATTTTGTGGCCGCCCCTTTTGCAGCCGTCTTCGCGCGGCTGGGCTTGGCTGGAGCAGCGGTTTCAGCATCCACATCATCAAGGTCGAGCAGCCCCTCGTCATCGAGAGCTTCGCCATCGGAGTCCGCATCCGAGTCGTCATCCACCTCGGCTGAGACAACGCGGCGCGAGGCCCGCCGCGTGCGCGCGGCAGCAGACACGGGAGTTGTCGTCGAAGTCGGTTCGTCGTCGAGTTCGGAGAGTGGATCGGGAGGCAGGTCGGATGTCATGGAGGTCAGCATTTCTGGCGGGAGTAAAAGAATCGGCGGGAGTGTACCGATGAAAGCATTCTCAAAGAAGGAACGCGACGTATCGCTCAGAGCCAATGCCTTTTCAGCGGTAAGGTGGGACCAGCTCGCTTCGAGCGCCGGCCCACCATCCGGAAACATCGAGAAATCATGGTGGGCCAGCGCGGCGAAACGCCGCTGGTCCCACCCTACAGCTTTCACCGCCCCAACAAGGCGATGGCCCGCGTCCCGCCTTGCAAGGCTTGGTGTCAGCAGGCAAGCTGTGCTGAGTCGCGAAGTGGTTTGCTGAAACACGCTCAGAATGACTCACCGCATCGAAGCCTGACGCGCAAGCGAAGATTTGTTGCCGAACGTCCTTCCCATGCGCGTCAGGCTTCGATGCGGCGAGCCTTAGCAGCCTGTTGAAAATCATCTGTAGGGTGGGACCAGCTCGCTTCGAACGCCGGCCCACCAAGAAAAGTCTCTGTGTTTGATGGTGGGCTGGCGCGGCGAAGCGCCGCTGGTCCCACCCTACGGTCCTTTTTCAACAGGCTGTTAGGCGAGCGGCAAGAGTTGATTTACCACACGTTGGGGACATTATGACTTGCCGCACGCCTTACCGAACTACCGACCTCGTTGAGGAGCAAACTCTCATGGATCCCCGTATCGAACAGCGACTGCTTCAGGCGCGGCGTCAGTTTCTTGGTCGGTCCGGTGTGTCGATCGGCATGGCGGCGCTGGCGGCATTGATGGGTGGTGACGTGCGGGGTGAGACGGAATCGACGGGAGTTGCTTCGTCCGACGCGGCCACTGTCGGGCAGCGAGGTCTGCCAGGAGTGCCGCACTTCGCACCGAAGGCGAAGCGGGTGATCTACCTGATGCAGTCGGGAGCGCCGTCGCATGTGGACCTCTTCGATTACAAGCCCGGTCTGGACAAGCGGCGTGGCGAGGAACTGCCCGAGTCGGTGACGAAGGGACAGCGGCTCACCACGATGACGGCCGGTCAGAAGTCGAAGCCGTTTCTGCCGAGCATCTCGGGGTTCAAGCAGTTCGGCGAGTGCGGTCGTTGGGTGTCGAACTTTCTGCCGTTCACGGGCGAGATCGCGGATCGACTCTGCTTCATCAAGTCGATGCACACCGACGCCATCAATCATGCGCCCGCCGTGACGTTCTGGCTGACGGGAGCTGAGATGCCCGGTCGACCGACCCTCGGTGCGTGGGCGTCGTATGGGCTGGGGAGTGACAACGAAAACCTGCCGTCGTATGTCGTCCTCACCTCGCGCGATACCGAAGGCTCGTGCGGGCAGCTCTTCTACGACTGGTACTGGGGGACCGGGTTCCTGCCGTCGAAGTATCAGGGTGTGAAGTTCCGCAGCAGTGGCGATCCGGTGCTGTATCTCTCGAACCCCGATGGTCTCAGCCGCGAGACTCGTCGCGCGTGGCTCGACACACTCGGGCAGATGAACGCCGTGAAATATCGCGAGGTCGGCGACAGTGAGATCGCGACGCGAATCGCTCAGTACGAAATGGCCTTCCGGATGCAAGCGGCCGTGCCGGAGCTGGCCGATCTGTCATCTGAGCCGCAGCATGTGCTCGACATGTACGGCCCTGATGCCAAACGTCCCGGATCGTTCGCCATGAACTGTTTGCTCGCGCGGAGACTGGCGGAGCGTGGCGTGAGGTTCGTTCAACTGATGCACTCGGGCTGGGACCAACATACGAACCTGCCGACGCAGCTTCAGGTCCAGTGCCGCGACACCGATCAACCAGCGGCTGCACTGGTGAAAGACCTCGCGCAACGCGGCCTGCTTGAGGAGACGCTGGTCATCTGGGGTGGCGAGTTCGGGCGGACGCCGTTCGGGCAGGGAGACATCAACAACCCGAAGCAGCACGGTCGCGATCATCATCCGCGCTGCTTCACGATCTGGATGGCGGGGGGCGGCATCAAGCCGGGGATCGAGTACGGCGAGACCGACGACTTCTGTTACAGCGTGGCGAAAGATGGCGTCAGTTGCTTGGATCTCAATGCCACGATTCTGCATCTGTTGGGAGTCGATCACACTCGCTTGACGCACAAGCATCAAGGCCGCTACTACCGCCTGACCGATGTGGAAGGCGAAGTGGTACGCGGCGTTCTGGCGTAATTGTTAGCCGTCCTGTTGCGACGACATAGAGGATGACTTTCGGAGCGGGGTGGCGTTAGCCCCCTGGTTCTTGGGCGTCAGCCCCTCTTCGATCAACGCGGAATCAGGGGGCTAACGCCACCCCGCTCCGAAATACAGCAGCGGGCTGACGCCCAAGAGTTTGAGTTCCCCCGTGCGTATTGCCGAAGTTTTTCATTCGATTCAGGGCGAGGGCGAGTTCTCGGGAACGCCGTCTGTCTTTGTGAGGACGACCGGCTGCAACTTGCGTTGCTGGTTCTGTGACACGCCGTACACCTCTTGGCAACCGGAAGGCCCGCGTCGCGATTGGCGTGACGTGCTGCATGAAGTCTTGCAGTTCGAGTCGCCTCACGTCGTCCTCACCGGTGGCGAACCACTGCTTCAGCCCGAGATCGTGCCGCTCTCAGAAGCTCTGCGTGAGGCGGGCCGCATCGTCACGATTGAGACCGCTGGCACCGTCTTCCGTTCCGTCGCAGCCGATCTGATGTCGATCAGTCCGAAGCTGTCGAACTCGATACCGCGCGAAGCGTCTCGTTGGCGCGACCGACACGAACGAGATCGACTGCGCCCCGAGGTTGTCTCGCGCCTGATCGCCGCCGCGCCGTATCAACTCAAGTTCGTGATCGACGCGCCCGCCGATCTTGATGAGGTCGTCGAATACGTGCGCGGACTCCCCCAAATCGCCGCTGATCGCGTGTGGCTGATGCCGCAAGGCGTGACTACCGCCGATCTCGCGTCTCGCACGGAATGGCTCGCCCCCGCTGCACAACAGTTGGGCTTCCGACTCTCGCCCCGCAAGCACATCGAACTCTTCGGTCACACGCGCGGCACGTAGCTGTGTTTGAAAACCGTAGCTTGGACGCCTCGTCCGAGCGAAACTCACTTGGAAACGGACGGACGAGGCGTCCATCCTACGTTTTCAACAGGCTGACATGCCGTCCGTCAGGGCTGAACTTAAGACGCTTCCGCCGTTCGAGGTGGGCGTCTAAAGTACCGCCCCGCGTGGGTGTTTTTTGAGAACGTGTTCTGGATGTGGTGGTGAGACATGCTCGTCAGTTGGGATTGGCTCAAGCAGTACGTGACGCTCGACGTTTCGGTCGAGGAGATGTCCGAGCGGCTCACCATGTCGGGGCTGAATCTGGAAGAGTTTCATGCGGTCGGAAACGACTTCTGCATTGATCTCGAAGTGACGAGTAATCGTCCCGATTGCCTCGGCCATCTGGGGGTCGCGCGGGAAGCGGCCGTGTTACTCGGGCAGACGCTGAAGGTTCCTGCCGCGTCACCGAAGTGCGGCAACACGCCTGTTTCGTCGGTGACTTCGGTCGCCATCGAGTGCCCCGATCTGTGTCCTCAATATCAGGCGCGGATCATTCGCGGCGCGAAGGTCGGCCCGAGTCCCGCGTGGCTCGTCCAACGATTGGCGACGGTCGGTATCGCGTCGATCAACAACATCGTGGACATCACGAATTACGTCTTGATGGAATGCGGTCAGCCGCTGCACGCTTTCGATTTCGACAAGCTGCACGGCAAGAAAATCATCGTGCGGCGAGCCAAGTCGGGCGAGAAGTTGCAGGCGATCGACCACAAGGAATACGTGCTGACTCCCGAGATGTGCGTCATCGCCGATGCCGACCATCCCGTCGCGCTGGCCGGTGTAATGGGCGGGGCTGAGACCGAGATCACCACGGCGACGAAGAGCATCCTCATCGAAGCAGCCCTCTTCGCGCCGCTGTCAATTCGCGAGACCTCACGACGATTGAAACTGAGCAGCGATTCGTCGTACCGCTTCGAGCGGAAGCTCGATCCCCACGGCCCCGACTGGGCCAGCCGACGCTGTTGCGAACTGATCCTCGAACTGGCCGGGGGCGAACTGCTCAACGGAGCGGTCTTCGCGGGAACGCAGCCTCCCACTCAACGCGATCCGGTCACGTTGCGATTCGCGCAGATTGAGCGAGTCCTTGGGATCACGATCCCGGACGACGAGGCCGTACGCATTTTGCTTGCGCTCGGGTTGGAACTGGTGACTGAACAGAGTGTGGCTGGGGTCGAGTCTTCGAGCCCCCAGACCGAAATGCGAGATTTCTCTGCCACACAACTACACCCTGACACGCGAACGCTGGGGGCGGCTAAGACGCCGACCCCAGCCACACCGAGTGTTGTTCGAGGTGACTCGGCCACGTTTGTTCCGCCTTCCAACCGGCTCGATCTCTCGCGTGAGATCGACCTCATTGAAGAGGTCGCTCGCATCCACGGTCTCGACAAAATTCGCGACGACGTTTCGGTGCCGCTCTGTCGGTCGGCTCAATCGTTGCGAGACCGCGTGACCGACCGCGTGTGCGATGTGCTCACGGCGGAGGGCTTCTTCGAGGCGATCACGTTGTCACTGGTGAGCGAACGGGACCACAAGCTGTTCCAACCGCGCGGCAACCTTGCCCCACTGTCGATCGACCATCCCGATTTCCGTCAGGCGAGTCTGCTCCGTCACAGCTTGGTTCCCAGCCTGATGGCCTCGCGGCGCGAGAACGAGCGGCGCGGTTCGTTCGGTGCCCAGCTCTTCGAGATCGCGGCCGTGTACCTCTCGTCCGACAAGACGCTGCCGCAGTCGCAGTCGGAACCGACGCTCGTCAGCTTCGTCAGTGGTCAGCCATTTTCCGAGATGAAGGGCGTGGTCGAGCAACTGGCGGCGCGCGTGAACTCGTCGGCCGTGGTGACTGCGCAGCCGTCCAATCTGCCGCAGTTCGTTCCCGGTCGCGGTGCGGAAGTCTTGTTGAACGGCCAGTTCTGGGGCTGGCTCGGCGAACTCGATCGTGCCGTTTCAGACCAGCTCGATCTGCGCGATACGGTCTCGATCGCGGAGTTGGACCTCAGTGTGTTGGAAGCGAACGCGAACCTCGTCCCCAAATTCCAGCCGTGGCCGCAGTATCAGGGATCATCGCGCGACTTGAACTTCGTCCTCGACGATCAAGTGACGTGGAGTTCGCTCGAAAAGACCGTTCGGAACGCCGCCGGGCCGTTGCTCGAGTCGGTCGGTTTCGGTGGCCAGTACAAGGGGAAGCAAATCCCCGATGGCAAGAAGAGCTATCTCGTCACGCTGCTGTATCGCTCGCCCGATCGCACACTGACAGGTGAAGAAATTGAAGCGGCTCAACAGTCGGTGATCACCACCTGCGCGACACAACTCGGCGCGACGTTGCGTGCGTGATGAGCCTCTGATCGGACGTTGTACTTCCTATTGACAAACCCCACCGGGGCAAGCCCATTGGTCACTACGCAAAGTAGCCATCATCGCTCCGCGTGATGAGCCTTTTGAGAACCGGCGTCTGAGTCAGGGCTACCGAACTCGTAAGGCTCGTCACGCGGAGCGATGACGGCTACTTTTGCTGTCCTTTATGTGTTGTGTAGAGGCCAATGGGGCAAGCCCGGCAGGTTTTTTCAACAGGCGGTCAACCGCGTCGTCCACGCGGTTAAACGAAGCAGGTTCCCTTCTCGACGGCAGTCCCCGGCTACCGTGTGGTTCTGTCGCTGAGTACACTCGGCCCGCGTTTGGATTGATTGCCGGGGACTCGGTACTCGCGATCGCACGGTGTTGGGGAACCAGCACATCAATCGCCGTCACATTGTCGTCTTTCGCTCCGCGAAAGAAC
>JAYTQJ010000036.1:0-2538 GCA_043746775.1 Schlesneria sp. | reverse complement strand
ACGGGCAAGAGTGCCCGTCCTACGACGTAATTCCTAGACAGGTTCTTAGACTCGCCCGCGATGATCGCTGTACACGGGGTGATCGAGCAGTCGCAGTTGTTCCAGTGCGGCGGCGGTCACTGGGCACGGATGAGTTTGTCCGGCGTGAGTCATCGCGCGAATGTGACCGGCGAGCATTTGCAAATCGACCAGGTTGTCGATGTCGTACCACGGAGGCAGCAGACCGAGCGTCAATCCGGTGACGGCGGCGCGCTGAACCGTTTGGCGGAGAACATTGGGGCTGCTCCACGTCATTTGCTCGAACAGCAGCGGGGCCGGTCGCCGCAGGCCGATCAAATAGTAGCCGCCATCCGTGGCCGGGCCGAGAACGCAGTCCACATCGCGCAACATGTCGAACGCTTGGTGAACAAACTCCACTGGCAGTGTGGGACTGTCAGTGCCAATCAGAACCGCTCGACAATCTTGATCGGACGTTGCGTTCAAGACGCCCGACTCGTTCGATTCCAATTCACTCCCCTGCTCTGCCTGACCGGCCTGCTCTGTTGGACCGACTGGTCCTGTCAGAGTACGGTTGAAGAACGAAATGATCTTCCAGTCCAGTTCCCCTTCCGGCTGTGGCCACAGTTCGTAGCCGAGCTTCTCGAATTGACTGAAATACGGAGTGGCATCGCGAGGCCAGTAGCCAAAGACGCGGCGATCACCCGTCGCGCGAAACCGGAAGGCCAAGTCATTGATGAACGCCGCGTAGAGCTTCGTGGCGGAGTCATCACCCATTTCAGTCGCCAGCCGCGTCTTGACGTGCCCGGGCCGAGGATGCTTGCCGAAGAGACCGAGAGTGTTCATGCGTGGTCCTCAACTGTGAGAGATTCGTCGCCTCAAAATCGCTCTCCTCGCGCCACGTGAAGTCAGCCGTGCGCGAATTCGCCTTCAAGGGCAGCGCCGTTCAGGATTCCTGTAGCAGAATTCGTGAGAATTCTGACGACTCGACGGTTCTCCAGAAGTCTTACGACTTCTGCTACGTTCAATTAGCCCCTGTTCTATAGCTTCGGAATCCTGAACGGCGTTGCCTCAAGGGGGCGAACTCGGCTCAATCACTCTCGGCAAATCTGCACGGAGAATACGGAGAACGAGGAACGAGACTTGAGTGGCAACCGAGCCAAACTCGACTTGCGGTGAAACGGCCGCTGTTGGCCGTGAAAACATCGTCAGATCATGCAGAAGCAACCCCGCTGATTGACGGACTCATCTCACAGCAGACATACTACCGTCGTTGCTTCGGCCGCAGAAACGTGCGGCCGATTTCGTTGTTGTGGAGCGGCGGCTCACTCTTGTCGCCAAAGGAAATCATTCGGATGACTCAGCGGATTTGGAACTTCTCGGCGGGACCAGCGGTGCTGCCGGAATCGGTGTTGGAAGAGGCCAAGAACAACCTGTTGTCCCTCGGAAACTCGGGGATCGGGATTCTCGAACACTCGCATCGTGGCAAGGCGTTTCTCGCCGTGTACGAAGAGACCGAAGCTCTCTGCCGCGAGATCGGAGGCATCCCGGCGAACTACAAGGTGCTGTTCCTGCAAGGAGGAGCGTCGAGCCAGTTCTATCAAATCCCAATGAACTTCCTGACGAAGGACCGGACGGCCGATTACCTCGTCACGGGCGTCTGGTCCGAGAAGGCTCTCGAAGAGGCCGTGCGATTCGGCGGGACGCATACGGCCTGTTCGAGCCAAGACAAAAACTTCTCGTACATCCCGCGCGAATGCTCGTTCAGTCCGAACCCGGTCTACGCGCACTACACCTCGAACAACACGATCTTCGGGACGCAGTGGCAGAACGTTTCGACAGCTCCCGGGATGCCGCCGGTCCCCGCGAACGTCGATCTGATTTGCGACGCCAGCAGCGACATCTTCTCGCGCCCGATCGATGTCGAAAAACACGCGATGATCTACGCCGGTGCCCAGAAGAACCTCGGGCCGTCCGGTGTGACGCTCGTCATCCTGCGTGATGATCTCGTCGAACGCGGAGCTAAAGACTTGCCGACGATGCTCCAGTACCGGACGCACGCCAAGAACGAGTCGATGTACAACACGCCGCCGACGTTCGCGATCTATCTCGTCGGGCTGGTCCTCAAGTGGATCAAGTCCAACGGCGGACTGGCGGGCGTCGGTGAGATCAATCGTCGCAAGGCGGGCAAACTCTACACGTACCTCGATCAGAGCCGCCTCTTCAAACCGACCGCCGCCGCCGACAGCCGGTCGCAAATGAACGTGACGTTCGTCACTGGCGATGCCGATCTCGACGCGAAGTTCTGCTCGGCGGCGACGAAGGCCGGCTTCGACGGACTCAAGGGACACCGCAGCGTCGGCGGGATGCGAGCCAGCATCTACAACGCCTTCCCCGAAGCGGGGGTCGAAGCGCTGATCGCGTTCCTCCAGAAGTTTGAAGCCGAGAACGCGAAGGGGTGACATCGGCCTGACTCTTGGGCGTAAGCCCTCTTCCTGTCTTTCGGAGCGGGGGACGTGAGTCCCCTGAATGCGGTCACAA
>JAYTQJ010000035.1:0-5555 GCA_043746775.1 Schlesneria sp. | reverse complement strand
CGGTGGCTCGCGGGTTTCTGCACAACTCGCACTGAAAGACTCGGCATTCAAGCTCGTGGAGTAGTGCAAAGACCGGCGAGCCACCGGGGCAAGCCCGGTGGGGTTGCGTTGTTTCAGAGCGGAACGACAAATCGCCCACGCGAACAGCCCCGCACAGACGGCCACTGCCATTGAGATCGCCATCTCACGCAGCAGCCCCATCTGCTGAGTCCGCTGCCGCGCGAGCAGCATCAGTCCATCAACCGTGCGCCAGCCGATCATGCTCAGCGGAGCCACACATCCGACGATCAGAGCCAACGCCACGTAAGCCAACGCCAACCACGGAACGATGCGCCAGCCACCACGTAGGAGGGACGCCTCGTCCGTCCGTGTCGCCGCATGTTGATGGACGGACGGACGAGGCGTTCCTCCTACGTGTCCAAGCCAACTCACAACGCCGACCAACACCGGCAACTGCATGAGCAACGGCCACGCGGTCTGACGCAGCATCTCGCCGCGATTCAAACCGACTCGCTCGGCCGCGACGAACCAATCCGTCCAGCTCGTCGTCATGAGCAACGCCGCCAGTTCAAACTCTTGAAACGCCACGACCGCCATCAATCCGAGAGCTGGCATCGCCTGCGATACCGATCCGTGCCAATAGCACCGCCACAGGTCGAGCTGTTGCATGGGATGAGACAACCCGGTGAGCAACATCCGCTGGCAATGAATCGCCGCCGCATCGCATTCGGGCGGCGGAGCCATGAGCAACGCGACAGCTCCGACGGGAACCACACGCACGAACAACAGGCCGCTGCACAGCAACTCGGCCCAGCGAGGATGAAACATCGCGAGATCGCGGAACGCATATCCGACGAGCAACTCGGGAAAGCAGAACGGCGCGAGCAACCCGATCAACGCGACCGACCGCTTCCCATCTGTCAGGCCCCGCAACCAACGCTCGACCGCCGCGCAGACCGGCCACGCGATCAGACAGATCACCAGCGTCCGAGCCAGCGTCCACAAGCAGGCGGACGCGAGACTCATTTCAAATACTCCGACTTCAGCCACTCCAAGCACGCGCGTCGCGCGGGCAACAGCGAACGAAGATCGACTCCCTCCGCCGCCCACTCTTTCAATCGCCGCACTTCGTCGGACAACTGCGTCTCATCCACCGGCCCCAACGGCACCTGCCGCGACTTCGACCGAGCCAATGCCAGTTCCGTCTCAGCCGACGCGAGGAAGTCGATCAACTTTCGAGCCGCCTCGACCCGCTTCGTCCCCTTGATGATGGCCGCCGTGTTGGGAATGCAAATGGTTTTTGTCTTTGTCTCCGCCTGCTCTTCGGGCTTGGTCCTCTCTTCGGTCTTGGGCTTTGTCCCCTCGCCCCGGCTCTGCGGGGAAAGAGTGAGGGGTTCTTCTCTTCTGTTCTCGCCTTCTCTTCCTCCCTCCCCTCGGCGGGGAGGGCCGGGGAGGGGGGCTGCTTTCGTAGCTCGTTCAGACCGCAGCACGCCTCCACTCTTGGAATGTTTAGAAACGTCGATGCTCTCTTGCCCATCATCCCCCCTCCCCGGCCCTCCCCGCCGAGGGGAGGGAGCAAGAACGACCGGCAGCATCTCCACCGGCTTCCCCTCATCCAGCGCGACGAAGAAGTCATCCGTGTCAGTCAGCCCCGCGTGACAAACTCCCTGTGCGACGAGGTCCTTCACCGCGCCATTGCCATCGACTTCGCGAATGCCTCGCAGACGCAGGTCATGATGCCACGCCTTCAATCGCTCCGGTCCCCACACATTCCAAAGGACCGTGTAATGCGTGAGCGTCGTTCCGAAGAGCGGCTTCGCGACGGCAACGCTCGCTGGCTCGAACGTGAACAGGTTTTGAATCGCCTCGTCATCGGCCGAGACCTCGCCCGTATTGACGATCTGCACGCGCAACCGTGCCGCGAAGCCAACCCAATGTCCGTCCGCATCGCGATACTTTTCGGGCAGCCGCTCCCAGCCCGTCCCCTTGTGCGGCTCCAACAATCCTTGCGATTGCAGATCCACCGTCCCGAGCAGTTCGTTATTCCAGAACACATCGCACCGAGGCCGCTGTCGCTCGGCCACGATCAGATTGACGAGGCCCAGCGACTTCGTGGCCTCGGTGTCGTACCGCACATCGACGCGGATGCCCGTCTGTTTCTCGAAGTCCCTCAAGATCGCTTCGGCATAGACCGAGTCATGCGCGCAGTACACGACGAGCGACTTCGGATCGCTCTCCTCGCGCGACGGCCCCGCCAACCAGAAGCCCGCCAGCACCAGAGCTGCGAACACCGGCAACAATACCGCCCAGCGACCATTGGAAGAGAGATGACTCACCGAACACCAATCCTGTTGTTTGACTTGCCTCGTTTAAGGACCGGCGCAGCAGTCACTGTCGCATCGTGGCGGATGCTGCCAGCATCCGAACCGACGCTGGCAGCGTCGGCCACGACAGTGATTGCTGCGCCGATCCTAACCGCCTATTGAAAAACGTAGCTTGGATGTCTCATTCGAGCGAAATCGAATTGGGTACGGACGGACGAGGCGTCCATTCTACGGTGCCCCAACAGACTGCTAGACCCGACTGGCACGGACGCTATCTGTTCGACAGCGATTCACTCGCCTTGCCGTCGGTTCCGACGAGGATCACATATTTCTTTCCCACCGTGATTTCGACTTCGGGAGTCAGTTCCTGAACCTGGCCACCGCGAGTGACCTTGACCGTCTTGATCACGGTCGTCATCTGGCCAACGCACAAGGGGACCGACTTCCCCGGCATGACGTTGCTGGTGTTTGCGTTTCCCTGAGACTGCCCGTTGGCCGTCTTCATGCCGTAGGTCACGGACACATCGACCGCAGCATTGCTGCGGTTGTCGATGGTGATCAGCCATTCGTTGGTCACGGGTCCGTTGCAACCAGCCAGCATCGCGGCCAGCGAGAAGAGAAGTAAGCCTCCAGCCCTCACTCGTACCCAGTTCATGATCGTTCCCCCAACGATTACCAGCCGGACTCGTACTTCGCCGCTCACCCTGAAACAAGACCACGCCCACGGTGAGACCGCAGGCGTGGCATGATGAATCGTCGGGTGAGCGAAATCACTTGGCCTTCTTCTTCTCTTTGCCCTTCTCGAGCGCGTCGAAGTAGCTCTTGATGCCGTCGTGGTAGCCGGGCGGAATCTGTTCCGTGTTGAGAGCTTCCATCGCACCTTGCTTCACCGTTTGGACGAGCGTTTTGTAGTCGCGGACGACTTCGCCCTTTTCGTTCTCACCCTTCTGTTGCATCGACATCAGCATCTTACCCGCGACGACCGCCGACTTGGACTGTTCCGACTTGAAGCCAGTCTCTACCGAGTCATCTTCGGGAGCCTCGCCACCCTTTCCGAAGCCGCGTTCACCTTGGAAGTCTTTCCCCTTTTCCTGCTCCTCTTCCGACTCAGCCCCGCCCTCGGCGAGCAGCTGCGCGTAGAGCTTCTCGTAATCTTCCAGCGTCTTGAACTCACCCGACTTCGAGCCGTCGAGCTTCTCGCCCTCATTCAACTTCTTGGCCTGTTGAATCGTTTTGAGAGCCTGTTCCAATTCCTTGAGATCTTTCATCGCCTGTTCGAGGTCTTGCATCTCAGCCTGCGAAAGTTCGAGCGACTTCATCGCCGATTCGAGTGCCTCTTGGGACAAGTCGCTCTGCTCGGATAGCTCGAGTTGCTCCATCGCCCGTTCGAGGGCCGAGGCAAGTTGCTCGTTGTTCAGCTTGTCCTTGGCCAACTCTTCGAGGGCACCCAACTTCTCTTTGAGCTGCTGCATCAACTCAGATCGTTCGACCGGGTCTTTCGTTTGAGCAAGCTTCTGCAACGCCTGCTTGATGTCGTTCATCTCTTTCTGAACGCCACCGGCATCTCCCTGCTGAAGCTCGTCCATCCACTTTTCGAGCTTCTCATCTTTGTTGGCTCCAAACTGCTGATCTCCCGACGGCGAGTTCTTCAGCAAATCCTTCAGCCGCTCGGCGCTGATCTGCCTCCATAACTTGCCGATGTCCTTTTGCTCGCCCATCAGTTCCTTGAGATTGT
Source organism: Schlesneria sp. (assembly GCA_043746775.1). Lineage (GTDB taxonomy): Bacteria > Planctomycetota > Planctomycetia > Planctomycetales > Planctomycetaceae > Schlesneria. The sequence goes on along the minus strand of JAYTQJ010000035.1, from coordinate 1,496 downwards.
CGAGCTTCCGATCAGGCTGCATCTTGTTGAAAGCGAGCTTCAGTTCGTCGATCGCGTCGTCGGTCGCGTTGTGTTCTTCATGCTCTTCCACTTTCTTGCGGACTTCATCCAGACGAAGCTGCGTCGCGAGCTTGGCTGCCTCCAACCGTTCGTGGCGTTTCTCCACGAGGTTCGCTTTAGCGACCTTTCCAAACGGATCGAGCTGCGGAAGCGAGAGGACCAACGCCGCGATGCAAGCAGGAACCCAGACCGCATGCCAGAACCGCTTCTGCCACTCGAACGGCAACACGCGCTCTGGAGAGACATTCTTCGCACGAGTCTCGGCCGACTTCACGACCAGCGGCTGATACTCGCCCGCCGACGTGTCGATCAGCGACAGCGTCAGATACAGGTCTTTGGCTCCGGTCGAGCGATCGACCAACCGCGCCGCATCAGGCAACGTCGGCGGACGATGAACGAGCAGTGCCATCAGCCCCGCCAACACCGGCACGGCGGCAAACGCCAACCACGTCGTGTTCGAGACATCGAGCAACCCCGGCGCGAGACCCGTCAACCGCGCGGCCAACAACGCCGTCGCAAAGACGCCGCACAGCACGAGGAACGCCCAGAAGAAGCTTCTCCCGACAGCGGCCAGCCTCATCCGTTGGGCAACCTTCAGCAACAACTTGTAAGCGACAGATGACTCGGCCATGGGAACCTCACGTAGTACTGAGCGGCCAGTGTTAAAGTGCCGTCGAACGGGAAACGACCAAGCATCAGGCGGATGTCGCGGCTTCAACGTTTAACGGTTCAATCGCGGTGATGTGCAGCAGCGAACTAATCTTGAAGTGGGCGGGAATGCTGTCGTCGGCAATGTCGATTCCAACGTAAATCGCGGTGCGTGTGAGAAACGCCATCTCAGGATGTCGAACCTCATTCGTCACCCCGCTCGACATGAGGATGCGAAACGGTTCAAAAGGCTGTTGCTTCAACAAATCACGAATCATTTGAACGGTCATGGTGGCCCTCACTCGCTGGGAGACACTTTGTCTGATGATCGACCGACAGCAGCTTAGCCGTCGAACTTTTCTCCGGCAAGCGGTTTCTTTTGAGTCGAGGCCATCTCAGCGAAGTTCGCAGCCGGTCGAAGCAAGCGTTCGAGGCCGGATAGGCTGCGGGCTGGCGTTTGTCGTGTGGCCTTCATTGTTTCGAGTCGGTTGAAGTTTGTGTCGAAGGACGGACGCTGTACCACTTGTTTTCAATCGCGAAGGGATGTCAGCCATTAGTACGACAGCGCCAATTGTCTTGCGTTCTTTGTTTGTGGGCGTTTTTTGCGGCGAGGTTACGCTGCTGGTAAGGCGAGCGGCAGAAGAGACCTTACCCGAAGTGACCCGGACGCTCCGAAGCGTCCGGGTCACTGGGCGCGTTGCGGTAGGTAAGTTGCTTCTTGCCGCTCGCCTAATAGGCGATGGTGTTCGCGGTTTGTTGGAGGTCGGTCGTGTGGCGGCGGTTCCTCA
>JAYTQJ010000034.1:0-2541 GCA_043746775.1 Schlesneria sp. | reverse complement strand
CCCCGTCATACATCCGCGCCGCGATAAGTTCATCGCGGCACCTGCTCGGGTGGCGGAATTGGTAGACGCGCTAGACTAAGGATCTAGTAAGGCAACTTGTGGGGGTTCGAGTCCCCCCTCGAGCACTTCTCATTAACAGAGAGCAACTTATGAAGTTGAGCGGGAGGCGGAATTTCTGTTAGAGGTCGGTGAGTGTGCCCGATGTGTGCCCGATTCTGCGGGAAAGGATCAGAAAATCACCCCTTCGAGCCTGTCGTCGTCGAGGATGGTTCACTTTGACGCTTTCGTCGATTCTATCTCCGCTCGTAAGCGTCGGAATGCGTCGAGAGAGATTTTCCCATTGTCGTCAACGATGTCTGATCCTAGCTGTGCGCGTAGTTCCGCGATGCCTTCTTTTCGGATGGTTGGCGGCGTGTCCGGTAGGTTCGCCTTGGCGTTTTGCTTGAGCTTTTTGGTCGGAGTAATTCCCCATTGGCTCACGTCGATTGGCTTGATGATCTCGCCGGATTTGACGAGTCCTAGGCGTTCGGCTTCTGCGCGTTTCACGGGTTCCTGGTGCATGTAAGAATTGAGCCCCCACGGTCCCCAAGGAACATCGAAGCCTCCGATGTCGGGCGCATTTTGGAAGAGCCAGAACGCGAAGTCATCCCAGCGTCTTACTTGTCCTTCTGCTTCGACGTGACGTTGCCGTGGTGTGGTTGCTCCCGGCATTCGGACGAATCTAGCTGCGGGGTAACGATCGATGAAATCAGGGTCTTCTACATGCGATTGCCATGATGCGAGCTGCTGACTCTGCTGAATATGGGTGTTGAAAATGAGCTTGAGTCGCTCGTCGCTGGCTGGATTCGTGATCTTGTTGTCCAGCGGTGAAACGCCATCGTCCAGCCCTTCTTTTTGCAGGTATTCGCGGGCCTGTTCGATGAAATCCGCCTGTCCTCCGACCTTGTATGCGGTCTGTTTCCCGTAAGGTCCGTTCACCTCTTCGACGGCTCCTTCCATGCAGTCTGTGATTAGGCGCAGGTATTCGGCAGATACCTTCGCGTTCTCGACCGTGGAAATGTAAAACGAGAATTGCCGGATCGGCGGAGTCACCAGCAATTGAGCGAGATTCTTCGAGGAAGGGGAGTTCTTCACCGATGGCGATAACTTCCGCTGCCTAAGGTTCGCGATGGCCTTAAAAAAACGTTCTAGCATGACGGGAGACTAAGTGATTGGCGGGGATCACTCAAGGGGCTTTAGGCTTCAATAAATCACTCGAATGTTTTGACCCAATCGCCGCCCGCCATTGTCGCCCCATCCAAGCCCTGATTCAGCCGGACAAACAAAGCCCCGCCCGGACGAATCCAGACGGGGCCTCGCCTTACGTTTCCCGAAAAAATCAGGCTGCGGCTTTCAAGGTCCGGACAAGTTCCGCCCTGCCTTCGACCAGCAACGCGGAGAGCGCCTCCAGTCGTTCCGCATTGGTCTGGTAGTGTGACGCGCTGGTCACGACTTCGCAGTCGAAAAATTGCTCTGTGACGCCTAGCGCGTTCGTCCTCAGAATGCAAAGGTCGCTTTGATTGGCGCGGCTGAGTCGGTCATGGAGCCCGTATTTCTGGAAATCCACGCTTCCTTGATACAGGCGGCGGATGTGCCCTTCACCTAGGCCAAGCGCGGAAACGCGATGGCTGAACAGTTTGAAACCGATCTCCGTCAATTCGTCGATTAGCTCATCCAGCTTCCCGCCAATTTCCAATCGCTCCATTCCGCATTGTAGGAACAGCCTTTGCACTTCGAGCGCCTTCGTTCGGCGGAGTTCTTTCAAGTGATATTCCGCCCCTTCGGTGGCGGCGTTGAGGTAGTGCGTCAACTGCCGAAACTCCCACGAATCGACGTTGTGATGATGCGTCGTCGAGATGAAATTTTCACGAGGTCCACCGCCTGAAATCTGAATTGCAAGAACCGTGCTGGCATCGGTGATGTCGAGTGGCGCATTCGTGCCTAGAAGCTCACGGCGGCATTGATTGATTGCCTCGGTGTGGATTCGAGCAACGCGGAATCGCTCATTCAAGTCCCACCACTTCGAGAAGCATTCAGGGAGCGCCTTCCATCGTTCGGGCGGCGGTGTGGGCTCGGCTCGTTTCGGCGTCGGGTCCGCAATCGGTTCGCGGCTGGATTTCGTCAGAATGCGAACGTCCTCCCGGTCAAATACGGCAAGGCTCTTCCGAGGGATTTCCAAGCGTTCGCCCTTGCTGCAATGACGGGAGCCATCTTCGGTTTGCACGATCATATCGCGCAAAACTTCAACTTCGACGGGCTCGTTGCCACGTTCGCCAAATAGTTTCTTGAGGTCGAGTAACATAGATTCTGTTAGTTTATCGTTTCGATTTGAGGCCAAGGCGGAGCGCCAAGAATGAAGGGTCGAGTTCTGCCATTGGAACGATGGGCTTCGGCGAAGACTTGCGAGCGGAAACGCTGGTTTCTAAATACCCAGGGCTGGTCACCGGCGAAACATCGTGAAGGGTTTTTATCTTCATGATCGTGCGAATTCGGTTCCGGCCT
>JAYTQJ010000033.1:0-5575 GCA_043746775.1 Schlesneria sp. | reverse complement strand
GCGGCCAAGATTTTGCCGCGCGAATTGAGGGGAACGCGAATGAAAGACAAGGGAAGAAGCGAAAAGAGGACCTTGCTCACGCGGCGGGTTAGTGTGACGACATCATTTCACCGAATGCGTCTCCAGCCAGTTGTCTCCGACTGAGACATCGACGACGAGCGGAACGGAGAGTTCCATTGCGTGCTGCATCTCGTGACGGACGAGTTCGATCAGTGAGGCGATGGCGGATTCGGGAGCTTCCAGCACCAGTTCGTCGTGGATTTGGAGGAGCATCCGGCCGGGATGGTCTTCGTCGCGCAGTCGCTTGCTCACGGCGAGCATCGCCCGCTTGATGAGGTCTGCGGCGGAGCCTTGAATGACCGTGTTGACCGCCGTCCGTTCGGGCATGTTCAGGTTGCCGGTTCGCACCGGACGAATCCCTTCGATCGGACGGCGACGGCCGAGGATCGTCGTCGCGCGGCCGGCGCGCTGGACCTCGGTGAGCGTCGCGTCAATGAACTGCGTCACACCGGAATACTTCGCGAAGTAGCCGTTGATGAACGTCGCCGCTTCGTCCTGCGGGATGCCGAGCGCGGCGGCGAGACCGAACGGACTCTGCCCGTAGATGACACCGAAGTTGACCGCCTTGGCCATGCGACGTTGGTCGCTCGTCACGGCATCGCGATCCACACTGAAGACCTGCGATGCGACGGCCGTGTGAATGTCGATCCCCTGCGCGAAGGCCGCGATCAACTCTTGGTCTTGGCTGAAGTGGGCGAGGACTCGCAGCTCGATCTGTGAGTAATCGGCGCAGAGGAGCTTCCACGTCGTGTCGGCCGGAATGAACGCACGGCGGATCCGTTCTCCTTCGGGCGTGCGGATCGGGATGTTTTGCAGGTTGGGATCGCTCGAACTGAGTCGTCCCGTCGCTGCGACAACCTGATTGAACGACGTGTGAATGCGGCCCGTCGTCGCGTGAACCAACAGCGGCAGCGCGTCGAGATACGTCCCCTTCAACTTCGTCAGATGACGATGCTCAATGATCTTCGCGGGGAGCGGATGGAGCGGTGCCAACTCTTCGAGGACTTCTTGATCGGTACTCGCGCCCGTCTTAGTCTTCCGTTTGATCGGCAACTTCAACTCGTCGAACAAAACCACTTGAAGCTGCTTGGGTGAGTCGATGTTGAACTCGCGTCCCGCCGCGCCGTGAATCTCGCCCATCAGTTGGTCGAGCCGCTGAGTCAGGTCCACCGACTGACGGTTCAGTTCGTCGACATCGACGCGGATGCCCGTCTGTTCCATCTCGGCCAACAGCGGAATGAGCGGTCGTTCTAGGTCCCAATACAAATCCCACAGGCCCTGTGCCCGCAGTTGCTCGGTAATGAGATCGGCCAGCCGCAGTGTGAGGTCCGCGTCCTCGGTCGCGTACTCGGCGATCAGGTCGATCGGCACGTCGGCCATGTTCTTCTGTTTCTTCCCGCTGCCGATCAAGTCGCTGATCGGGATGCCGGTTGTCCCGAGATATTTTTGAATCAGCGTGTCGAGACTGTGCGAACGCGCCCCCGCGTCAAGCAGGTAGTCGCCGACCATCGGATCGACATCAATGGACTCGGGCCGGACTGCGATGCCGTTCGCGGTGAGAAACATCAGATCGAACTTGATGTTCTGATTGACCAGCCGCAGCGACGGGTTCTCCAACACCGGCTTCAGCGCGGCGATGACGGTTGCCTCGTTGAGCAACGTGCTGCCAAGCGGCCCGCGCGTCGGCAGGTAATACGCCAGCCCCGGCTCCCAACAGAACGCCCAGCCAACGATGCGCGACGAACGCGGGTCCAGCCCCGTCGTTTCGAGGTCGAGACAAAAATGAGGCTGCTGCGCGAGCTGCTCAACAAACATGGCAAGAGCTTCGAGCGTGTCGATCACCTCCCAACGACGAGTGATCGCGGGCACGACGGGCTGCGCTGTGACCGAAGACGATGAGTCGAATGAACTCGATGAGTCGAACGACGGCACGTCGGTCTCAACTCCTGTCCCCTCGCCCCGGCTCTGCGGGGAGAGGGCTAGGGTGAGGGGTGCTTCGGAATCGAGCGGCAACCCAACGCGAGACGACTCCGAAGTCATGTCGCGAGGGTCCGCATCGAAGGGCGCAACAAGATCGGAGGTGCCCGACGGGGGCGAGCGGACAAGAGCGGCATCGCCGACGGAGTCCAACTCATCATCCTCATCCCCAAACAACGACCGTCCCGCCGAACGCGGCTTCGACTTCTTTGCACTGCTCGACGGCGCGGCAACAGACGACGAGCCAATCGCAGACGGCGCGGCCTCACTCACCGTCGCTCCTTTCGGCGCGAACTGGTTCACGTCGTGAATCAACCGACCGAACCCAAACCGGCGGAAGAGCGCCTGCAACGCCGGGACATCAGGTTGAGGATTGCGGCTCGCGTCCCAATCGAAGTTCAGTTCGAGTTCTTGGTTCAACCGGACCAGCGTCTGGCTGAGTCGCGCCTGATCGGCAAAGACCTTGAGGTTCTCCTTGAGCTTCGCACCGGGAGCCTTGTCCGCGTTGGCGAGGACTCCTTCGAGCGTCTCAAAATCCTTGAGCAACGCCGACGCTTTCTTCGGACCGACGAGCGGCACACCCGGCACGTTATCGACCGCGTCACCAACCAACGCTTGGAAGTCCACGACCTGATCGGGCCTCACGCCCCAATCGGCCAGCAGCGCCGCTTCGTCGAGATACGTGTTCTTGCGCAAATTAAGAATCTGCACCTGCGGTCCGAGTAACTGCCGAGCATCTTTGTCGCTCGTGACGATCCGCACTTGGTGGCCTCGCGCGACGCCCTGCCTCGTCAACGTGGCGATCACGTCGTCCGCTTCCCAACCGTCGCAGTGAACGACCGGAATGCCAAACGCCTCGACCGTCTCGATGAGCAGCGGAATCTGCGGCCTCAAGTCTTCCGGCATCGGGCTGCGGTTGGCCTTGTAGGCGGGATACAGCTCCTCCCGCTTGCCGACTCCGACCGACTCCATCGCGCAGATCAGCCACGTTGGCCGATGAGTTTGTAGCAGCGAGACAAGATCACGACTGAACCCAAACACGGCGTTCGTCGGCAATCCCGCCGGACTGGTCATCGGCGGCAAGCCGTGAAAGACCTGGAACATCAGCGAGAAGGTGTCGATCAGGAAGACGGTGTCGGGCATGGGAGGGAGGGCTTTGGGAGTAGGGCTTGGTTGCTTGTTGCAAAACCCCACCGGGCTTGCCCCGGTGGCTCGCGGGTCTTTGCACTACTTCAGAGATCAAGCGGTTCAGAGATCAAGCGGAAGCAAGTAGTGCAAAGACCAGATTCCACCGGGGCAAGCCCGGTGGGGTTTTGCAACAGGCTGTATCGGGAGTAGGGTCGGGATGATACGGCGGGAACGTGGAGCTAACCACGCCCGCAACACTCGACAGCGCCCCTCCCAATCGGTCGAACCGGCATCGCCCACGTGAAGTCATCGTCGAATCGAGCGCCGCCAAAGTTCGTCACAGCGCGCCCTTCATTTAGAGCCGACAACCAACGCGGAGGAGTTTGCGCGCGAAGGACCGTGTTGAATAGGTCGTCGGAGGAGCGTCTGGTTGTAACGATCACGTCGAGTGTGACCGTTCACAACGGATGAGATTCCGACGGGGAAAGAGGTGCTTGACTCGCCAAGGGCGCGTCTTACACTGGCCACCGTCTCACCGAGAGCAGGTCGCCGATGGTTCCGAGTGAATCGGACCGGTCTCTTTCCAAAGCCACTCTCGACCCCGCGATCCCATCCGTCAGGCTCGTTGCTCGTCACGTCTCCGTCCGAAGGAATCTGTCATGGCCGCCAACCCCAATAAGCCGGGTCCCGTTCACTACGCACTCGTGGTCTTCGTCATCAGCACGGTGGTGTTGGGCATCACGACCTACATGTTCCATCGCGAGTACTCCGACCGCGCGGCCAAGATCACCGAACTCGAAGGCAAATCGGGAACGCTCAACCAGAGCATCAAGAAGCTGGACGACGAAATCCAAGCTCTCACCAATCAGACCGGCAACAAATTTGAGGTGAAGTTGGACCCTTCCAACCCCAAAAATGCGACCTCGGTTGTAGGGGCGGCCTTCGCCGACATGGAGCGGTTCGGCAAGGACTTGGCCGGCACGACTTATCAACAGACGTTGCAGAAGCTGCGCGAAGCGGCCGATGCGTCCGTGGCCGATACTGCCTCGAAAGCTGTTCAAGTCGCCGGTCTGCAGAAGGACTTGAACGATCTGCGCGACCGCCTGAACAAGCAGGTCGATACGCATCGATCGGCTCAGGAAAAAGCGGAAGCCGATCTGCGAACCAATGTCGTGTCACGCGATGAGAAGCTGAACGGAAAACAGGTCGAGATCGACCGCTTCAAGGCCGAGAACAACCAACTCGTCGGTGAGTTGGCTCAGGAAAAAGAGGGCCGGGAAAAGGAACGCAAGAAGCTGCAAGACCTCGTTGGTCAACTTGAGACGCGCATCGACTACATGCGAGACAAAATCGACACGCTGGAAGGGGTCAGCTTTGAAGTCGCTGACGGGCTGATTCGCCGTGTCGAAAACGCGGGCAACTTGGTTTGGATTGACCTCGGTGAAGCAGACGGCCTCAAGACTCGCATGACCTTCAGCGTCTACTCGAAAGAAAGCCAGGGAGTTGGCCGCGGTGCGGAAGATGTGAAGGGGAAGATCGAAGTGACCCGCCTGCTCGGCGCTCACATGGCCGAAGCCCGGATCGTCGAAAACGATCTCTACCGACCCATCGTCCCGAACGACCTGATCTACACACCGATCTGGAGTCCCGGTTTGGTTGAGAAAATCTCACTGGTCGGCATGGTCGATCTCGACAACGATGGCAAGAGCGACCGCGAGCAGTTCAAGCAGCTCATGGCTGTCTCGGGTGCCGTCCTCGATAACGAAATCACGGACGAAGGCGAGCGGCTTCCCGCCGACGGGAAGATTACCGTTCACACGAAATTCCTCGTGCTGGGTGATGTCCCCGATCCGACGACGTTGGTTTCCGAGAAGGACAAGGCGGTCAACCAAAAGATCACCGATCACCTGACCGAACTCCGCAAGGAAGCCCGCGCCAATGGTGTGCGGATCATCAAGATCAACGACTTCCTCGCTCACGTTGGCTTTCAATCCAAGCGACGCCTGTTCCGTCCGGGTGAACAACGACCGTTCAATCTGAAGGCGGGAGTCACCACGACTTTGACCAACGACGCTGGCGGTGACCGATCCTCGTCGGGCACGACTTCGGCCCTGTTCGGCAAAAGCAAATCCGCCGCTCAGCAAACCTCGTCCGGAACGACCAGCAAAGTGTTCGGCGGCAAGTGAGACGACTCGCGATGGCAGGACATCCCGCCTGAACGGGGTCCGGAATTGCCAAGCAAAACGGGGATCAAATCCAACCCATCAGGACCGTACGTCACACGACGTGCGGTCCTTTTGTTTGTCTTTCTTGGTGAGCCGGGTGCCGTCAGCCCAATGGCGCTTACTTTAGGTTGTGATCCGCAAGATTGTCGTCTTTCGCTCCGCGAAAGAACGCTCTTTCGCGGAGC
>JAYTQJ010000032.1:0-2550 GCA_043746775.1 Schlesneria sp. | reverse complement strand
TGCATTTACGGGCAAGCGAGACGCTTACCCTACGTATTGCCCACGCGGTTAAACGAAGCCGAGAGGTACAAGCAGCCAGCCGATCAATTGGCCACCGTTTGAGTCAGCAGCGGCGACGCATTGATGCCGCGTTTCCACAGGCCGTAGTTGAAGTCTTCGCGATACCGGCTGAAGCCATCTCCTGTACCGACAACCCCCGGTTGAATCCCCGGCCGTTTGAGCTCCAGAGCCAACTCGGACTTCTCGGAGATGTCCCAGTCCTGTGGATTCATGCCATGCGAGAAGGCTCCATTCTTGCGGGACGACACGAACGCCATCAACAGTTTGGAGCCATCCTTGTCGGTGTCACCCCAAAACTTGCCGAACGTTTTGACATCCGTCACCGCCAAGTTCTTCTTCCCCGCCGAACCGATCCAACTGGAAACGTTGTAGCAGTTGTTGGCACCCTTCCACGCGCGGTCCTTGCTGCTCCCCGCCGTCGCCAGAAGTGAAAGGCCGAGAGAATCGCACTTGTACGCCGATTGGACGCTGTCGATCCGCAATTCACCGGTCAGGTTCGGACAGGAGAACGCTTCGATCCCTTGAAAGACGGTTTGAAACGTGTGCAGGTCGATGTTCGCAGGCTGCTTCTTCAGCGGATCGTTGATGATCGAGACGCACAGATTCGAGTACAGGATGCAGTTGTCGAACGTCACATCCTGCTTGCCGTTCGCCACGATCTCAATGGCGGTGCGGCCACCGACAAAGAGGCTGTTGCGAATCACCGCTTGCCCCTCGCCAGAAAGCGTGACCGGCGTCATCCCTTTGCGGTTCCCTTCCGACACAGCGCAGTTCAGCATTCGCAGCGTGCCGCCCGAAACATGCACGCACTTCCACGCGATTGCCCCGGTGGTGACAGGAGCGTCCATCTGCAACCGAAGTCCCTCCAGCGTGACCGTCCCCGCCGTGACGTTGAGCATCGTGTGCGAGGCTTTGTCGCGCTCGGGCCGGTAACGCAGTCCTTCGGGTGACATGCCGATTTGGAACTCGAAGACCGGGTCGTACCCGAACCCCGCTTGAATCGTGATGTCCTTGTCGAGCACATCGTGACTCAGCTTGAACGGCCCGTTCCCCTCGACGCGGATGATATCGCCAGGCTGCGCCAGTTTGAGAACGTCTGTCAGCGAGTCGCCTCGTTCGACATCGGGGCGATTGACGATTGCGAACGCCTTCTCCGGCTGTCCCTGCAACAGACGCGAGATGTCGCTACCGAGGTTCGCCTTGCGGAGGAACAACGACGAGAAGCAGGCATCGGCCAGACTGTTCTCGGCTTTGTCACTCGGCCACGAACCGTCTTCCCTTTGCGACTTGATGAGCGAGTCCGCACCCTGCTTGAACCAGTCGATTCCCCCTTCAAACTTCTCCACACCCAGCAGCACCCCGACTCGCTCGACTGTCCACACGAAGTACCGCGCCGAACCGGGGTTCATCGTCCCCGCGAATTCCGACACTTTCTTCAGACCCTTGGCGTAGATCGGATCAGACAGCAACGAGGCTTTCTCACCACCGCGCACCGCCGTCTTGTTGTCGCGTTGCTCTTGGCGAATCTTCGCGGCGCGAGCCACTGTCAAACAGAACAACCCCGCACACGACATTGCTGGCCCCGATGCGGCCGTCTTTCCTTCTTCCTTCGTGTAAGGCCAACCACCGTCTTCGCCCTGCCAGCCGACGAAGCGACTGCCGACTTCTTTCATCGCGTCGTCGATCGGAACTCCGTACCCCGGTCGTGATGCGACCCACAACCCAAGGACACCGAACTGAGTATTGCTGTTGCAGCCCGCCCCTTCTTTACGCTTGATCTTCTTCACGTCTTGCAGGATCGCTGAGTCCACGTCGGGACATGTGTAGCCCCAACCGCCGGTCGTCGTCTGTCCCGCCAACAGTTTCGCTCCGAGTGTTCGGACGAGCGGTCGATCCTGACGATCACCGACTCGCGCCAGCATCAGAATGCTCAGCGCGATGTCATACGTTTCCGTTCGAGCGGGAGCGTTCTTCTTGACGTAGCGGTAGCCCTTTTCGACGACCGGGTCGTAGACCGCCGCGCCGTTCTCAATCAGAGCCAGCGTGCAAAGCGCCGTGATCCCGGTCTCGTGACCGGTGTAGATCCACCGCCCGTCGGTCTCCTGCTGCTTGCGAATGTACGCGAGTGCCTTGAGCCGCGCGGCGTCGATTTGCTCATCGGTCTGAGCGACCACCTGCGGCACATTCGTGAACAGCACGGCAAACAACGTCGCCAAGACCACGCCCGCTAAACGACCACGCTTCGACATGATGTGCTCCGAAAGAGGTGAGCGATGAGAACTCCAACCGGCTCGGCTGTTACACAACGCGAGAACCGTTGGATGAACCGGGCGGGGAGTCTACTCCGCTTGTTACGCGGTCTCAATCGGCCGCTGTGATTGCACAGGGCCATCACCTTTTTCAATGTAGGGTGGGACCAGCTCGCTTCGAGCGCCGGCCCACCATCGGGAATCGTCGAGAAATCATGGTGGGCCGGCGCGGCGAAGCGCC
>JAYTQJ010000031.1:0-13073 GCA_043746775.1 Schlesneria sp. | reverse complement strand
ATGTGTTCGAGGATTAGTTTTCGGACCGTGCCGTTGAAGAGCATAATCTCGCAGATGGGAACTCGCTTCGGAGTGTCCTTGATTGTGGGGAGCAGCTTCTGCGCGACGATGGCCTTCATGTTGAATCCCATCGACGACCGCAGCGCGTTGTGCATGCTCTGCGGAAAGAGGTCGAGAATACGACCGATCGTCGAGGGGGTCGATGAGGCGTGGATCGTTCCGTAGACCAAGTGCCCCGTTTCGGCGGCGTGCATTGCGGTCTCGAACGTGTCTTTGTCGCGCAACTCGCCGACGAGCATGATGTCAGGGTCTTGTCGCACGGCATGCTTCATGGCCGTGTGGAAGTCGCACACGTCGCAACCGATCTCGCGCTGATTCAGCAAACACTTGTCGGCTTGATAGACGAATTCGACGGGGTCTTCGATCGTCAGAATGTGCTTGCCATAGTTGTGGTTGATCCAGTCGAGCATCGAGGCAATCGTCGTCGATTTGCCGGAACCCGTCACTCCCGCCAGCAGCACCATCCCCTGGTCGTACTTGCACAACTCTTCCATGATGGGCGGCAGATACAAGCCCGAGAAGTTGGGAATCGACCGTTCGACCTTACGAGAAACCATGCCCATCTTGCCGGTCTGGATGAACATGTTGACGCGGAACCGCCAGTTCTCACCCTTGTGTTCCACTACGTGCGCGTAGTCGGCCCCGCCCGTGCTGAAGAAGATTTCCACATTGCGTTCGTCCATCAGCGGCATGCACCACTCTTTCATCACTTCCTCGGTGATGGGCGGCATGTCGAGCGGCTTCAACGCCCCTTTCACTCGCAGGATGGCGGGCTTGCCAACCTGGAGGTGCAAGTCGGAGGCGTTGATGTCGATCATCGCGCGGAAGAGCTTATTAACCGGGAGATCCTTGGTGACGGAAACTCCCAAACGAATCTGAGACTTCGCCAGTGATGTCGCAGCCGGAGCCGATCCACTCATGAAACACCTCAACCTGTTGCTGAAAGAGAGAGAACTGCATCTCGCGAAATGAAAGGAGATGAACAGGCGGGATGATACCGCCCGCTTCGACCGGTTTGCCAGAGACGCTCCGAACGTCCTCGGGGACTCAGTTTGTAATCCGCAGCGTCAGCGAAGGTTTCATGGGTACAGAGCTAGCCGGGTGTCGGGTGCCAAGGTTGTCGAGGTCATCCAAGCTGGGGCACCCCGCCCGCCGATTCGATCTCATCCAGCCGTCGCACGGCAGCGCTCACTTTTCGCAGTTGCCGAAATCCGAACCAAAGAATCCCCAGGGGAACTAGGCCGAAGAACAGGCCGAAGAGAATGTACGCTCCGCCGAAGCCACGTCGGACGACGACGATGCCGGGGTCGGAAGGGTCGTACCAGCACGGAATGGTTTTGCCCGTGACCCATTCGTCCGTCTCGGCCTTGCCCAAGATTTGACTGCCAATGTGCAGAGTCGGTCCGGTGGCGAAGCCGGATGAGATGACTTCACGTTCGCCCGCTTGGTACTTCAGCGCGAAGTCGGGTGTGCGTGTCACGCCCGTCTTTTTCCGGCGCCCGTCCTTGTGCCATCTGTCTTCGTCGGCTTGCACGACTTCCCGTCGGTCCAGAATGGTCGCTTGAGCTTCCTTCCAACTCGTCAGCGTTTGGAGGTCACGCCAAGTCATTCCTCCCAGCACCATCAAGAACGCGAGTGGAATCATCACCATCAAAACGATCGCAAACGGAGGCATTCGTCGAACATCGGCTGGCAGCATGTTGGACTTGGGATGTTCGCGAACCGACTGCAAACGAGCTCGCATCCAGACGAACAGCAGCAGGCCACACACCATCCATCCCAGCATCCAGAACGCAGCCGGATGAAACCTCAATCCGCCGATCATGATCCCCGCCGTGGAGGGGGCGTTCATGATCCTGATCGAAGTCTCCGAGTTCCACCGAACCTGATCCAAGAGATAGACGACCTCGATCTGCGTCGAGAGATAGTGTCCGACCTCATTACGAGACGCCAGCAGATCGAACGAAAACCGAAACTCTTCCCCAGCGGGGATGTTTACCCGCGCCGATATCTCACGCTCCTTGTCGTCCCGCTTCAATTCCGACAGTTCGTCGATCCGCACGAGAAACCCGGTGAGCGGAAGCCTGATCCGAACATCAGTCCCCTCCGCCAGCTTGTCCCCCGAGTTCTTAACAACCACGTTGACGGTCACCACCGTCCCGGCGGGAACTTTTTCCAAGTCGGAAGAGGCCTTCGACAGACTCAGGTCAACTCCGGCATCCACCACCCGGGCGAAGCTGACAACGGACAGAATCAACAACGAGAGAAGTCTGGTCATGAGTTTGTTCACTTTGTGTATTTCAAAAGGCCGCTGTTCCACCCGGATTTCAAATGCATTTCAGACGGAAACGGGCGCGGGCTTTGAAGGCGCCCAGTTGGAAAGACTGACTTCGTAACCAAATTCGCAAAGGTTATCGGCGAGGTTTTCCGGAGCAATGACGACATCTGTGCTTGTGCCGAATTTTGGAGTGACCCTCATTACGGCAACGTCATTCAGCAACTCGCCCGCTCGATACAACGTGAATGATCGAACTTCGCGTTTCGTCAGAGAGCCGTATCCGATCACAGCTGAAAATGACACTAAACCAAAGAAGGTATCAGAAGCCGTGAACAAGTCTTCCGTGATGTTCACGCACTTGTGCGTCGGGAAGAAGAGCGGCGCAAACAGCAGAGGAATGACTTGAAGAATTGTTGCCGTCATTGTCAACCGGTTCATCAGGCCTGTCTCGCCGTCGGCTCCGTAGAGTGCAACAAACGCCATGAAAAGTGAGATCGGAATGAACGCCGCCATACGACTTCTCCAACTCTTTGGCGACATCATCCGCCAGCGTGAATACAGTGGTTCATTCCACGAAATCGTCTTCTTCATGGTGGCCCCTTTTTGACATTCCGCATCGACGGTTCAGGGTTGCTGGCTTGCGAGCTTGAGCAGGTGTTGGCCGAATTCGCGGGCGCTCCACATCGAGCGGCCGACGCCCCAGCCGCGATCGGTAATTGTGGGATCGATGTCGGCGAACAAAAAGTCTTCCGCGTGGCGGCGGCTCTGCACGACGATCTCGCCGTGCGGATCCATGATGTAGCTGTCGCCGTAGCCGACGCCGTCGTAGCGCGTGATGCACTCTTCCTTGCCGAGCGACACGTTGTTGCCGCGCACGAAGTAGACGCTGTTTTCGACCGCCCGTGCGGTGTGGTCGGCGCGGACTTTCATGAAGTGGCCGATCAGCCCCGCCTTGTCGATGTAGTTGAAGTGCGGGGCGAACACGATCTTCGCTCCCTGCAACGCCAGCAGTCGTGTCGGTTCGATGAAGCCGCCGTCCGAGCAGATCACGACGCCGAACTTCACGCCGTGATGCTCGAACACGGGGAACTCGCGCCCCTGCTTGTGAAACTTTTGGTAGGCCGTGCATTTGCTGTAGGTTCCCAGCAGATGGCCTTTGTGAGCGATGATGACCGTGTTGTAGAGGTCCGGCCCACGCAGTTCGTTGAAGCCGACGATCACCACCGGCTCGAAGCGACTCGTTACATCAAGGACGCGCATCGCCTTGGTCGAATCGACCGTGAAGGCGTCTCGGCGAGCGACCTCTTCCGTGTCGGGGTAGCCCGTGAGAAAACACTCGGGAAAGCTGACGATCTCGACCCGTTCGCGCTCGGCCCGTTCCAGGCCCGCGACGACCTTGGCCAAGTTCCCTTCAAAGTCTCCCAGTTGAGAATCGACCTGCGAATGACCGATGCGCATGACATGCCTTTCCTGAAATGAATGGGAACCCGTGTGAGTCGGCAAAGAATGATACCTCGCGCGGGAAGTCACAACGGAACGGGGCCGTCCCCCCAAGCCATCGCGTTGTTCAAACTGGGGTGCCACGGTCACGGAGCTTCGACGTGGCCGTGCGAGATTGAGCTGGCCGTTTGCTCGTCTCACGGCCACGTCGAAGACTCCGTGACCGTGGCACCCAACGCACGAGTGAGTCAAGCCGATGGCACCATTAGTCTCGCGTTTCCAATTGTCGCAGGCGTTCTTGAAGCTGTCGCGCTTCGTCCTGTTTGCCGCAGAGAACGGCGGCACGCAGCAGGGGCGTCACTAGTCGTCGGTCCTGAGTCCCCTCGTGAGCGAAGGGGCTGAGCCGGTCATAGGCTTCGGCGGGGCGCTTCAAGTAGAGCAGCAACTCAGCTTCGAGGACCGCACAGTCGAGGCTCAGCGGGGCGAGTTCCGATGCGCGCCGTGACGCGACGAGGGCCGCTTCAGGACGGCCTCGGCCTCGCTCGATCTTGGCCAAGAGTCGGTTGCCCGCGACGCTCTTGGGGAACCGCTGCACGAACCACTCCACGCGCGGCAACGCCTCGTCAACACGTCCCGTCAGTTCGTAGGCATACGCCAGATTGAGATGAGCCTGCGGTAACTCATTGTCCAGGCGAAGAGCCGCTTCCAGCGGTTCGATCATTTCAGCATGTCGTTTGAGGTCGTCGTTCGCTTCGGCGATCAACAGACAGACAGCCACGTTGTCGGGCTTCAACTTTCGGGCGCGATGAGCATGTTCCAACGACCGCTCGTACTCGGCAGCGCGATAGTAAATTTCGGCCAGCGTCTGTTGCACGCCAGCATCATCTGGCCGCGCGGCTTCGAGTAACTTCAGCGGCGCGATGGCATCGTAGTCCCGCTCCTGTTCGAGCGAGATCGCCGCGACATGCCGCGCTGCCGCGAGTGACTCGGGGCTGTTCGCGGCGATCAATCGCAGCTCGCGCAAAGCACCTGTGGGATCGCGACGACGCAGCAACAGCGCGAGTTCCAAACGAGCGGTGGCATCGCCCGGTAGCCGCTCTAAATGACGGCCGTAAGCCGCAACGGCCGGTTCGACCGGAGACTCGTTCGCCAATTTCCGCGCGAGTGCCAAGTCACGATTCTTTTGCCAGTCCGCGAATCCACGACCGAGTAACACTCCGCACCAAACGGACAACGCGGCGACAACGACCCACGCCACGGTCTGATACGCGCGTCGCGTTCCCGTTCGCTTACACAGTGGTCGCTCGGCAGTCGTCATGCGGTTTCGTTTTCAGAGTCTTCCCTCGCCCCGGCTTTGCGGGGAGAGGGGCCGGGGGTGAGGGCAGAGACGTTAAGGATTTCTGTAGCAGAATTCGTGAGAATTCTGATGCCTCGAGGGCTGTCCAGAAGTCTTACGACTTCTGCTACGTTCAGCGTGGCGGGCGCGCAACCGGACGCCCCGTTCCTTCCACGAGTGTCGTCGTGCGTCCCGTGTCTGGAGCCGGAAACAACTCCCGTGTGCCGGTCGGCCAGCGGACCTCAATCGAATCGACGACCGTTTGATCGCCGAGGCCGAAGTGAAGTCGAGGAGCGTCGCAGGAGAGATAACTGGAGGACGCCATTCGATCGCGTCGCCAAGCCTGTCGCCCCGCACGCAAGATCACGCTGGCCCCGATCGCGTCGCGGTTGGACTTCGTGCCGCGCAGTTCAATCGCGAGCCAATGCCCGGATGTCTGACTCGTGTTGCGCAGCAGGGCGGCTGGGCCGTTGAGTCGCACGATGGCCAAGTCCTCGCGACCATCGCCGTCGAAGTCAGCCACTGCGGACCCGCGCGCCACGGTCGGCTGTTGAAAGAACGCTCCCGCTGTTTGGCTCGCATCGTCAAAACGTCGGCCGTCACGATTGAAGAAGAGCTGGGACAACTGTGCGAACGTCTCACCGGGGTGCATTTGCAGCGGAACATCGTCGTGGACGTGACCATTAGCGACGAACAGATCGAGCCAGCCATCGTTATCGAAATCGGCGAGGTTCGTGCCGAAGCCGAGTCGCTGACGACTGGAAGCCGCCAGCGCGACCTCTTCGGTCACGTCGAGAAACAGCAAGCTTCCCTCGTTGCGGTACATCGTGTTTGTTTCGTTGAAGTAATTGGTGACGAATAGCTCGGGGCGCAGATCACCATCGACATCACCGACCGCGATCCCCATTCCCGCCTCGGCCGCTCCGTACCGGTTCAAGGCGACGCCAGCCAACAACCCTCGTTCTTCGAGACTTCCGTTCTGGGTTCGCGTCCACAGATCATTCGGCGAGCTGTCGTTGGCGACATAGATTTCGGAGGCACCGTCATCGTCCAAGTCCAACGCGACGCAACCGAGTCCCTGACGCAACGGCCCCGCCGCAAAGCCCGTCTTTGCCGAGACATCTTCAAACGTGCCATCGCCGCGACTGCGATACAGGCTATCGCCGTCTCCGGTCAGGTGGCGCGGGTTGCAACTGAGGGGCATTGCTCGTCCACGGAACTGAGCCGTACAGAGCGGGTACTTTCCGTGGGGGATCGCGATGTACCGGACATAGATCAGATCGAGATGTCCATCCTGATCGAAGTCGGTCCAGCAGCAGCCGGTCCCGAAGCCGCTTGGAACGATCCCCGCTGCATTTGTGCGATCGGTGAACGAACCGTCACCGTTGTTCTCGTACAGCGCAGCGGTCAACAACCCGGTGACGAAGACATCTGCGAAGCCATCGTGATTGAAGTCGGCGATCGTCAGGCCAAAGGCATACGTCGCGCCGTGCAGTCTGGCCGCTGTCGAGCAATCCGCGAACTGTCCGCGCTCACCGCGCCAAACTCGCAACGCGGGTGGCGAGTCCGTCGGCAACGGTGATGGAACCGGCGTCCCCTGACAAAACATCAGGTCGAATTGCCCGTCGCGATCGAAGTCGGCCCAGCCCACCCCCGACCCCATGAAGAGGTGCAAATGCCGCTCGGGTGAGAGTGGCGAGATGTGTCGAAACGCGAGTGCCGTTTCACTCGCCTCTTGGAAAGATGGAGTTGCAGCACCGACAAACCTCGTGCTGCAACTCAGCAACAGGCAGATCACAAACGAATCGAAGAGGAACTGCCGCATGTTCGACGCCCCCCGCACGAATGCGTGGCTGCACACTGTGTGTGACAAGCCAACTCCCGCTGCACGGCTCCCATTGGCAATGGCATCACACGGCGACTATTTCAGAGTTGGATCAGTCAATGTCCCAATGGCCGTCGTCATGGCGGTCACAGCATCCTTCATCGCTTGTGGAGTCGGCGTTCCCTTCGCCCCTTCAATGACAGCCTTGTACGCCTCAACCGCCTTTACTTTTGCCGCTTCCCGTGCGGGAGACTTGAACTGAGCTGGAATTGGCTCGGATTCAAACTTCGCCAGCAGTTCGGCCAGTTTTGGGTCGGACGCCCCCTTCTGGTGACCGGCCACGTCACCCATGTGCGCGGGCATGATGACAGATCGCGCAATCTCCGGGTCTTGCAGTGCCTTCAACGCAGGCCAAGTCACGACCGTCGCTGGCTTGGAAAGATGTGCCGTTGGGCTACCGCAACCGACACACACGAGCAGGATCCCCAAACAAATCGAACGACAATTTAACACGGTGCAGGCTCCAAACGGTGGAAGAAAATAAGCGAGGTTGAACATGAGCAGCCTGTTGGAAAACGTAGCACAGGTGGCTCGCCTGTGT
This sequence comes from Schlesneria sp., assembly GCA_043746775.1. Lineage (GTDB taxonomy): Bacteria > Planctomycetota > Planctomycetia > Planctomycetales > Planctomycetaceae > Schlesneria. Next base: position 5,533 of record JAYTQJ010000031.1, on the reverse strand, counting down.
TTTCCAACTACAAATACGAGCAGGCGAGCCGCCTACTCGACGTTATTCAACTGGCTGTTAGGCCGCGCGAGGAATACGAACGCGGCATCGGAGGCCGTCTGGCTCCGATGCCGCGCCGTGAATCGTACTGTCACGGTGCTTCGCTCTGGGCGAAGCACACTAAATCAACAGGTTTAGAAGTCGGAAACCGACTCACCGCCACGGGCACTGCCCACAGCACGCCATGTATTGAGATCGACGTTGGTCGAGGCAAACTTCACGGCACCATCGGCCATCAGCACATGGGCACCGCCGGTGTGAGCACTGGAAACCGGGCGTGCTCCGCCGATCGACCAGTAGTCGGTGTCGTTCCAGTCAATTTCGTCCCGGATGGTGCTGTTCGGGCCGCGAGCGGTGTCCGCTCCGCACCATCCCGATTCCTCATACCAACGGTGGCAGCGTGTTCCAGTCTGATCGGATCCGGCGCAGAGGTTGAAGAAGGATTTGCCTCGGAAAACTTCGCCTGCCAAGATCGTGTTGCTGGTGCCGTCGATAATTTCTGCCATGCGACGACCTTGGAACGACAACGCTCCCGTGTGGTCGCCGTGACTGAGTCCCGTGGCACCGCAGGTCGATTGCACCGGCGGGATCGGGGCACCCCGTCCATCAGAGACCAACCCGGCGTAATTCGTGCCCGCATTGTTACCCACGATCGGATCGGTGGGGTCCGACGGGCAGAGGTAGCCGGGGATCAGTTTCTTGCGAAACGCCGTATTGATCGTGCCCGTTAGCGTGCGGCATTCCACCCACTCGTTGTAGTCGACTGAGCTGTACAACGGAGTCTGATCGATGAACGGCAGAATCATGACGCGCCAACTCAAGCCGTTGCCGGAAATCCATGACTGGCACTGAGTCATATTCGGGTCATAGACCTTGGCTTGAGGAAACCGATTGTGCGTGTCGTGGTAGTTGTGCAGTGCCAACCCGAGCTGCTTGAGGTGGTTCTTACATTGAGTCCGACGGGCGGACTCGCGAGCTTGCTGCACCGCAGGCAGCAGCAATGCGATCAACACCGCAATAATGGCGATCACCACCAGCAACTCGATCAACGTGAAGGCCCAACGCCGCGAACGGGTGCGCCGACCTCGCCAGAGACTGGAAATTCGATTCATCACGACACTCCTTAAAAATCACAAAATTACGACACCAGCATGGACCAATTCTGTCACTCCGCAACTGCGGAAATCATTCAGCGGGGGATGCTGATTCAAAGGGTCGCGGGCGTCAACCCGGTGATGTCCTGAACGCAGTAGTCATGGCGTCTTTCTGAGTCGTCGAGTCGGTTCAAACGCTTCATGTTAGATTTACCGGTACGCCACCGAGGTACGCCGCATTGATAATGGCTGAAGTCACACGGCCACGGCTGAGGCATTAGCGAGCCGCTCACGCATGGACGTGAGCGGGATCTTTCGGTGCGATATGTTTCCTCATCATCGACCTCAGTCTGGGTGCTGCTTTCAGAAAGTGACCGTGCCGTCTCTGCCCACTCATCAGCGTGTCCGTCCGAAGTCGGTTCGTCGGCGATTTCGAACTGCCGCGATCACAATTCTGTTCTGTTTGGTAACGGTCCTCGCCGCATGGACGTTTCTAAAACCTTCGCGTGCGGAATTGGAGCTGGCTGTCGTCGAAGCCATTCATCGGAATGATCTGGAGCGGGCGGAGGCGATGCTGCTTCGTATTACTCCACGAGATCACGACGTGTTGCAGTTGCTGGCCGATGTCGCTTTTCGGCGAGGACATCGGCGCGACTGTTTACTGTGGTTGGAGCGACTGGCGGAAACATCCTCTCGTCCGGTGGAAGGCTTTGCGGATGCCGGTGCCCGTGCGTTTGAGTTCCACCGGCCCGCTGATGCCGAGCGACTGTATCGTCGCGCCATGACCGCGGCTCCCACTTTGGCCGAGCCGTATTCCAGACTCGCGCGGCTGTACTTGGTCTGGCAACGCGCTCCGGAACTGCGGCGACTTGTGGCGGGGGCCGATGCTGCACGCGTTTCTCTGCTCGACGATCCCGCACTGTTGTGGTTGTGGGTCACGGGGACGGATGTCGATTGGCAGGCCGATGAATCGTCATTGTGGCTGGAGGCCGCCGCAGCCGAGCAACCCGACGATCCGCACGTTGTCGCCGCGTTGGTTCGAGCGAAGCTCAAGTTGAAGCAAGTCGAAGCAGCTCGGGTGTTGATCGAACGAAGTTCGCAGGCCGTTTCAACGACGTGGCCGATGGCGTTGGCGCGGGCCAGCGTGGAATTGGAGGCAGGTCGCCTTGATGCTGCGCTGGCGGCTTTGAATCAACTCGACACGATGTCCGATCAAGTGGCTGAAGCGTGGCTCGTGCGGGGGCGAGTCTGGCTGGCGTGCGGTGACGTGGCTGCTGCGCTTGCGGCGTTCGAGCAAGCCGGGCGCGTCGATCCCTGTTGCGTGCCGGCTCTGTATCACGGTGGCCGACTGCTGGCTCAATTGGGGAAGCCGGACGAATCGGAACGACTGCTCCGCGCTGCGGCCAAGACGGATGAATTGGTGCGTCGGTGCCTCCAACTCCTGCAAGCCACTCGCTCCGATGTCGATGATCTTCGCGCGGTTGCTGTACTGGCGGCGGACCTCGGTCACGACCGCTGGGCGCAGCTTGTTTGCCAGCTCGTGGAACGACAGGCTGGCCCCCTCGTGTGGCCCGCCAACGTCGCCGCGATCAAGACGAGACCGTTCGTGCCTCTGACTGTCCCGCAGGTTGATTCTGTTTCCTCGGTGCCGTTACAGGAGCGAGTTCTTGCGGCGGCTCGACGCGCGGAGCCTTCCGGCACTTTGGTCGGTGAAGCTCCTGCCGCTTCCGTTCGCTTCACGGAAGTGACGCAAGAACTTGGACTCCGGTTCGTCTACGAGTACGGTCACTCTGCCGAGCGATGGCTGATGGAGACGCTCGGTGGTGGAGTCGCGGTGTTGGACTACGACCTCGACGGTTGGCCCGACGTGTACTTCGCTCAGGGGGGAACATTGCCAGCGGGAGTCGAGACTTCCGGGACTCACGGTTCTCTGTTCAGAAATGTGCGTGCGACGACACTGGCCGACGTGACTGTCGCCTCCAACGCGATCAGTCTCGGCTACGCACACGGCTGTGCCGTTGGCGACGTGAACGAAGATGGTTTCGTCGATCTGCTCCTCTGCCGCTACGGCGGTTTGACGTTGCTGACCAATCAAGGGGACGGCACCTGGCGCGAGACGACGGTTGAGGCGGGACTGGCCAACGAGCGTTGGAACACGAGTGCCGCGTTCACGGACCTCGATCGGGACGGAGATCTCGATCTCTACGTCGCGGGCTATTGTCACGCTCCCGCAACGAGCGGTCTCAAAGCGTGTCACGAGGCGAGCCGTTTCGCGCCGTGTCGTCCCAATGCGTATCCGCCCGAGCCGGACACGTTGTTCGAGAATCTCGGCGATGGCCAATTTGCAGACCGTTCCGAGTCATCGGGCCTGCACGCAACGGACGGTTACGGGCTTGGTGTGATCGCGGCCGACTTCGATGACGACGGCAGACCGGAAGTGTTCGTCGGCAACGACACCACGCAAAACTTTCTCTGGCAGAGCCGCGCGGACTTAGCGAGCGGCGCTCAACCGGTCGCCGAACGCAAGCTCCCGTTCTTGGAAGATCGAGGCTTGATCGCGGGTGTGGCTCTCGACGGATCGGGCCGGGCGGAAGCGTGCATGGGGATCGCGTGCGGAGACCTTGATGGCGATCAACGGCTCGATCTGTTTGTCACCAATTTCTTCGATGAGACCTGCACGCTGTATCAAAACTTGGGTGGACTGCAGTTCGAGGATCAGACCGACCAGCGCGGCCTGTCGAATGCCGGGCGGCGGTTGATGGGCTGGGGCTGTCAGTTCCTCGATGCTGACAACGATGGTTGGTTGGACCTCGTGATCGCGAACGGCCTCTTGCACGACACGCCACAACTCCCGCAGTTCTATCGCAATCAACAGGGCCGCTTCACCGAGCAGTCTTCACCGGCGGGCGACTACTTCACGCAGCCCAAGCTCGGCCGTTCCGTCGCCACGGGGGACTTCAATTGCGATGGTCGCGTCGATGTTGTGGTGAGTCATCAAACCGAGCCAGCCGCTGTGCTCCGCAACGACAGCCACGCGGGCCGCTTCATCTCACTGAAACTGATCGGTACGAAGTCCGCTCGCGATGCCACCGGAGCGGTGGTACGAGCCAAGATCGGCGACCGCGTTCTCGTGAGACTCGTTTCGACGCAGGGCGGCTATCTTTCTGCCAACTCGCCCGAGATCGTGATCGGCTTGGGCGACGCGACCGCTGTTGATGAGCTTCAGATCGCTTGGCCCAGCGGCGAACAGACCAGCCTCGGCCCCATCGCCTCCGGACAAAGCCTATTCATCCGAGAACAAGCCTCCGGCCAGATCAAGCTGACGCGACAAGCCGAATGACAAACCGCAACGCCATCTCCCGGTCTCCCTTGTAACTCGACTCTCGCCGTTGGCATCCGATATAACCCTGCCTCAACGGGAGCGTTCGCCAGCCGTGCGAGCGACCGCGGTGGTTCCAGGGTTTGTCCCCCAAGGAGAGAGTCAATGAAGAAGAGTCTGTTTGCGTTTGCCGCGTTGGTTGTAGCGTCGTTCGGTCTCGCGATCGCCGCTGAGAAGGTGCAGTCTGGTTTGGACAAGGGAGCTTCGGTTCCCCCGTTCTACGTCAAGGACGTGACCGGTCCTGCGAAGGATGGCGATGAACTCTGCTACCGCTGCCGCTTCGGTGGTCAGCCCGTCGTGACGATCTTCGCGAAGGAGATGACCGACGAAGTCGCCGCTCTGACGAAGGAACTCGATGGCGTTGTCGCCAAGAACCGCGATCAAAAGATGGCGGGCTTCGTCGTCCTGATGACGAACGATGCGAAGAAAGGCTCGGCCTCGCTGAAGGCTGCCGCCGAGAAGAACAAGATCGAGCAACTGCCGCTCACGACGTTCGACGGAACCGAAGGCCCCAAGGGCTACAAGATCAACCCCAAGGCCGATGTCACCGTGATGATGTGGGTCGAAGGCAAGGTCAAGGTCAGCCAAGGCTTCAACAAGGGCGAACTGAACAAGGACGCGATCTCGAAGGTCTCGGCCGAAACGAAGCAGATCCTCGAGTAGTCCCTCGCCCCGGTTGAGTCATCAACCGGACGAGCGGAACACACAACCTCGCACCCCGCGTTTGGAAACGATCGCGGGGTGCAGTCGTTTTAGAGACGGAGCCTCGCGCGATGAAGTCCGGCTGCCCCCACGGTCTGTACCGAGACATCTGAGCGGGGTGGCGTCAGCCCAATGGCACTCACTTTGAGCGAATTTCAAATGGACGTTCTGATTGATGTCGCTGAATTCGTGAGAATTCAGCCAGCTTTGACAATCGTCTGAAGTCTTACGACTTCAGCGACATCCCAATGGCACTCACTTCGTCATTCTGTGAGCGGCAAGGCGCTAGCCGCCGGTCGTCGCACCAGAACCGGCGGCT
>JAYTQJ010000030.1:0-2552 GCA_043746775.1 Schlesneria sp. | reverse complement strand
CTTTTTGTAGATCGACAGGTGATGTTTGTAGAAACCCGTCGCTAAGTAACGGCGAATTGTGTCCCTGGGCTGTTCGCCGGTGCTTGGTGTAAGACTGTCAGCGATGAACGTCAGGTTCTCGTCTAGGCTTGAAGAAGTCTTAACCACGGATTTCACAGATGACACGGATAAAGCGGATCAACGGAATGTCACTGCTCATCTGCCTCTTCATGCCTCTTCTCATCATCCGTGAAATCTGTGGCATCCGTGGTTGCCTCTTCTGTTCACGGACCGAAAATGCGTGCAAGAAAACATGAATTTCAAAACTCGTAGTACGAGACAGTCAGACCGCCCCCGTTTTTGTAGAAGGCCCATTATGTCTGCCGTCATCACTCGCGACCCGCCGCTTCCCAAGCCGATCGCCTTGCGCTCACTCGATGTCTTTCGGGAGTGGATGCACACCGCCGCTCCGGAACGTGGCCGATTCTGGTTCGTCCGTGGGAAGTTTGAGGCTGACATGAGTCCCGAGAAGATTTCGGTTCACAACTTCGTCAAGGCGGCCCTGTACGGCGCGCTGGTCAATCTTGTTCAACAACGCGATCTCGGAGAAATATTTCCCGATGGGGCGTTCCTCGTGAATGAGGCCGCCGACTTTGCAACCGAGCCGGACATGATGTTCTGTTCGTGGGATTGCCTGTCCGATGAACGCGTTCAACTCCGCGCTTGGCGCAAGGAAGCGGACGGCGATGTCGAGGTTCACGGCACACCCGACATGGTCGTCGAAATTGTCAGCGATTCGTCCGTTCGCAAGGACAACGTTGAACTGCGGCAAAGCTACTTCGATGCGGGCATTCCTGAGTACTGGTTGATCGACGCACGCGACGACGAGATCAGCTTCCAGCTTCTCGTGCGCGGAGCAGATGAGTATGTGGCTCAACCCGCCGATGCGAAGGGCTACTTCCTGTCACCGCGCTTCGGACGCAAGTTCCTGCTGACTCGGAAGGCTCACAAAATCAGCGGCTGGTCATACCGGTTGCTGTCTCGTGGGGAGTGATGCTGATGTTTTGCAACGACTTCATGCCGGTTCATTCTCGTCGCGAGATGCTCAAGACGTGCGCGGCGGGGTTTGGGGGATTGGCACTCGCCGGGCTGATGTCGGATGAGGCGCGGGGCGATGCCACACGAAATGCGCGTGCGAATCCTCTGGCATTGAAACCGTCGCATTTCCCGGCGAAGGCGAAGCGGGTGATCTTTCTGTTCATGCACGGCGGGCCTTCGCAGGTCGATACGTTTGACTACAAGCCGCTGCTCGAACGAGACCACGGCAAGCCGCTGCCGTTTGATAAACCGAGGGTCTTCTCGGCTCCGACGGGCAACCTGTTGAAGTCGCCGTTTGCGTTTAAGCAGTACGGCGAGAGCGGGGCGTGGGTGAGCGACATCTTTCCGCAGGTCGGCTCGTGCGTGGATGACCTGTGCATCATCAACGGGATGCACGGATCGAACTCGCGCCACGGCGGGGCACTGCTGGAGTTGCATACGGGAAGCGACACCTTCGTCCGGCCGAGCATGGGTTCGTGGATCACGTATGGTCTTGGGACCGAGAACCAGGACTTGCCCGGTTTCATCACGATGTGCCCGACACTGACTCACGGCGGAGTCAACGCGTACAGCTCGGCCTTCATGCCCGCGACGTATGCCGGGACACCGCTTGGCAACGCGAGCATCCCGTCGGACCAAGCGAAGATCCCGTTCATCGACAACGCCGAGAAGCAGTCTCGCGCATTGCAGCGACTCGAACTCGACCTGCTCCGTGAGATGAACGTCGAACGAATGACAACGACCGGTCCCGACAGCACGCTCGAAAGCCGGATCGAATCGTTCGAGCTGGCCTTTCGTCTCCAAGCGACCGCGCCGCAGTTGCAGGACATTAGCGATGAGACGAGCGACACGCAGCGGGCTTATGGTCTCGACAACCCCGCCACGAAGAACTTTGGGCGGCAGTGCTTGATGGCTCGGCGGTTCATCGAACGGGGAGTCCGCTTCGTCCAATGCACGCACAGCTACAAGTGGGACCAGCACGGGAACCTCAAGGCGGACCACGCCAGGAACGCGATGGAAGTCGATCAGCCGATCGCCGCGCTCCTGAGAGACCTCAAGGCGCGCGGCCTGATGGACGACACGCTGATCCTGTGGGGTGGCGAGTTCGGTCGGACGCCCGTCGCGCAGGGAGGCGACGGCCGCGATCACAATCCGCAGGGCTACACGATGTGGCTGGCCGGTGCCGGTGTGAAGCCGGGCATTCGCTACGGCAAGACCGACGACTACGGCTACTTCGCCATCGAGAACAAGGTTCACCTGCACGACCTGCACGCGACGATGCTCCACCTGCTGGGCATGGACCACACCAAGCTGACCTACAAATTCGCCGGTCGCGATTTCCGGCTGACCGATGTCCACGGCGAAGTCGTGCATGAGATTCTGGCGTGACTCACACAAGGCGACCGGCAAGAGTTGATTTACTACGCGCTGGGGCCAGGCACTCCAAACTTCAAACGACGGCGGGATGATGCCGT
>JAYTQJ010000029.1:0-13103 GCA_043746775.1 Schlesneria sp. | reverse complement strand
AAAATGAACTTTGAACCACCTGACCCCTAAGCGTCACGTTGCGCACAACCGTCTTGAAAACGTCGCCTCGCCGATTACAAACCGACATCACGCCGGTTATCGTGCCGCCCCCTTGAGTGGTCTCCACCAGCCTCTGTCTCGTCGCGACAGTCACTCTTCACTCCTTTCACCGTGAGGTCTCTTCCATGTTGTCTCGCCTGCGTCCGTCGTCAGTTGGTTGGTGTGTCGCCCTCATGGCGAGTTGTTTCGTTGGCTGTGATGCCTCGGTTCCCAAGGCTCCTTCGGCTGGTGGTCCCACCGGTGGACACAGCAGCGAGCAGAAGCAGGCAGGAGCGACGGCTCAATCGAGCGCTGCCGGAGGCAAGAAGCGGATCATTCTCCTGACGAACGGGAACTCGCCGTTTTGGGATGCCTGCCGCGCGGGACTGCAAGATGCCGAGAAAGAGTTCAAACTCGCCGAGGCCGGGTTCACGGCGATCATGGAAACGAACGACGGCACGCCCGCCGGGCAGATCGACAAGCTCAAACAGTACGGTAGCCAAGGGGATGTCGCGGCGATCGGGATCTCGGTCACGAAGGCCGACAACGCCGCGATCGCCGATGAACTGCGTGCCCTCCAAAAGAAGGGCGTCAAGATTCTGACGATCGACTCGGATGTCGATCGCGACAAGTACCGCGATGCTCGCACGGCCTTCGTCGGGACCGACAATGTGGTCGGTGGGCGAGTGCTCGGACAATGCGCTCTCGGCGTGCGACCCGACGGCGGTGAGTTCGTCGCGTTCGTCGGATTGACCGAAGCTCAGAACGCCATCGAACGAATCGGCGGCTTCTCGGAAGGAGCCGGTGAGAAATTCACCAAGACCGACGTGATGGCCGATGACGTGCAACTCGACCGTGCCCGCGAGAACGTTCGCAACGCGATCCGCAATCACCCGAAGGTCAACACGCTAGTCGGCATCTGGTCGTACAACGCCCCCGCCATCGTGGACGTGGTGGTCGGCGAGTTGAAGCGCCGCGATGACTTCAGCGTCGTCGTATTCGATGCCGAGCCGAACACGATCATCGCGATGCAGGAACATCAGGTCGATGCGATGGTCGTGCAGAACCCCTACGCGATGGGCCATCAGGGCGTGCGACTGATGTTGGCGCTGGCGACCGACAAAAAGGATGTCGTCATCGAGATGCTCCCGACGCTCGATCAACCGAACGGCGACCTGTTTGACACCGGCCTCAAGGTGATCGTCCCCGACGACAAGTCGCCGCTGAAGCGAGACCTGTTCGGCCCGAAGGTCGATTTCATGACGCTCGACAAGTTCCGCGCGTGGCTCGACCAGTACGGCCTGAAGCAGTCGTGAGACGAAAGTAGCCATCATCGCTCCGCGTGATGAGCCTTACGCGAACAGGTATTTGAATCTTCACGGGCCACTCTGCAAGGCTCATCACGCGGAGCGATGATGGCTACTTTGGGGAATCGGTTCGACAGAGCGGGGGATTGATGAGCGAAGCGTGGGCACGATTCTGGCGGCGGCACGAGGCGAGTTTACTCGTGGCGATTGGGGTCGTGATCGTGCTGACGACGCTGCTCGATGCGCAGCACAACTACTGGCGCGACCCGCAGGCCAGTCTCATCGACCTCACGCGGCAGACGACTCAGTTGGGACTGATCTCGCTCGGTGCGGCGATCGTCATCATCTCGGGCGGCATCGACCTTTCGACCGGCTCCGTGATCGCCTTCAGCGGGACGGTCTGTGCGTCGTTGCTGTTGCTGCTCTCGCCCGAAGCGATGCTCGGCAATCAACCGCTCGACGCGACCACGATGGGACTGGCCATCGCCGGGACGCTGGTCGTCGGACTGTTGATCGGCAGCCTGCACGCATGGCTCATCACTGTGATCGGTCTCCCGCCGTTTGTTGCGACGCTGGGGACGCTCGTTGGGCTACGCAGCCTCAGCATGGCGATCATCGAGAACGTCACGCTGTCGGTCATTGGTGGTGCCAGCTCGCAAATCAACATCAATGATCGCGGCTTCCGCTACCTCGCGCAGTCGATCTGGATTCCAGCCGTGCTGCTGTCGGTGCTGGCTCTGGCGACGTGGCTGCTCCTCGCGAAGACCGTCACTGGTCGGCATTTGTATGCGTTGGGAGGCAACGAACAGGCGGCGCGACTGAGCGGCATTCAGACCGACCGCTTGAAGTGGCTGGCGTATTGCCTGAGTTCTGTGTTGGCTTCGCTGGCCGGTGTCCTCGCGATCTGCGACCAAAGCGCGGCGGTGCCGCAAACGCTGGGACGCGGTGCCGAACTGAACGCGATCGCCGCCGCTGTCGTCGGCGGATGCAGTCTTCAAGGAGGCATCGGCACGGTGCCGGGAACGTTGCTCGGCGCACTGTTCTTGCGAGTCGTGATCGATGGCGTCGCGAAGATCATCAAGACGGGCGCCCACATTTACGAGGGCTTCATCGTCGGAGTCCTCGTCGTCTTCGCGGTGACGTTCACGCGCGGAACCGATGCGTCTCGCCGCCGACCGCCGCTGTTCACGGGCGGATTGGGTTTGGTGACGATCCTCAACTTGACGCTCCTCTCCGGCACGATGATGGCGCTGATCGGTACGAAGCTCGTCGCCGGGCAGACGCAAATGGATGCGACGTGGTTGGCCAGCCTCATCGGCCTGTCAACGTGCCTGTTGCTGCTGATCGTTCGCTGGGACGGCTCGCAGGCAACGAAGCGCAAGCTGGGGGTCGCGTGGGCGGTCATCGCACTCATCGCACTCATTGGCGGCGATCTCGCTTACCCCGGCTGGCAGCGTCGAGCGGCCGTCTCGACCGCCACGTCTCTCGGCGGCAAGGTCTTCGAGAACGAACAAGGGATCGTGTTCGACTTGGCAGGCTCACGCTGCAACGATGCCTCCCTGAGACATCTCGCCCCCCGGTTAAAGTACTTCGCCAAGCTGCACGAGCTACGTCTGCCCCAAACCGCCGTCACCGACGACGGCCTCAAGTCGCTCGAAAAACTGACGCACCTCAAACGCCTCGACACCACCGGCAGCAAGATCACGCCGGGTGCCCTGACGCGACTGAAGCGAACGCTCAACAGTCTCGAAACGGTGCCGTAAATCTCAGGGAAAGCAGAGGCAACCCGCATGACCGACATCGAGCCAGCTCCTTCGTTGTGGCAGCGAATGACCTCGATTCCGGTCACAGCTTGGGCAGTCATGCTGGCGCTGACCTTGTTCGCCGCGCCCGTCGTCTTCCGCCTGTGGTCGCTGTCGCAAGTTCCCGACATCGGCGATCCGTTCGACGTGGCTGAGTTCTCCCAACGCGATGTCCCCGCCGATCAGAACGCGATCCTCGTCTACGAAGCCGCGCTCGCGAAGTACGACGAGGTCAATGCCGCCGTTGAGTCTGATCCCGACAAACACGGGAAGTATCCGGGCATTGTCTTCGACAAACGCAAGAACACGCCAGAGGAGCGAGTACTGATTGCTGCGTGGCGAATCGCTCAAAACGATGCGTTGTTGGAGTGGAAGCGCGGAACGACTTTTCCGCTCGCACAACGCCCGCTTCCCAATCAAGACGGGGAGTCGCTCTGGACCGCGAGCATTGTGAATCTACAGCGAATGTTCCTCCTCGCACGATTGAAGGCTGAGGAACTGGAACTGCAAGGCGACATGGCTACCGCTTGGGAATGGCATCGTGCAGGCTTCCGTTTCAGCCGACACCTCGGTCAAAAAGGAAATTTGCTCGCCCGGCTATTTGGCAAGTCGATGTACTTGAGTACGGTCGATGACATTGTGCGATGGGCGGAACATCCCGCCGTCTCGGTTGCTCAATTGCGTGAGGCATTGAACGAGGTGCGAGCCGTGTTCGCGACATCTGCTCCATGGTCCGATGTCCTGAAGTCCGAGTACGTCTGGCTCAATGAGCAGCTTTCAAAAATGAGTCTGCGCGAATTGGCAGAGGACGCTCCGAGCCTTTTCAGTCACGAACCGAACTTGTCACGACAGTTTCGACTGTGGGTTGTCGGCGACCCACATTTGATGCTCTGCCTCCAACGGCAAATCTTGGCCAATTGTCTTGAGGAAATGGACAAGCCGCTGACACAACGCAGAACGCCCGCTTCGACATCCCCACTACTCTTTCATCCCGATCCAAACTCGGCAACCCCACCGAATCGCCTCAAGCCGGCTGAGATCAAGTTCGCGATTCAACGCTCGATTGCGAGCATCGCATTCTGGACATCGGACTCGATTACAAACACCGTGACGAGCCACGAAGAGGATGGACGCCAAGCCGTCTTGGAAGTTGTGCTCGCTCTCCAGCAGTACCGCCGCGAACACGGTGAGTTCCCCGCCGAACTGAGTCGCCTCGTGCCACAGTACCTCGACGTGATCCCGATCGATCCGTGCGATTCAAAGGGGAAGCCGATTCGCTACCGTCGCGAAGAGTCCTTGAAAGCCGTCGTCTGGAGCGTTGGCCCCGACCACTCCGACCAAGGGGGCATCGGCCTCAAGCCCTCGAATCTGAATCCCAAGGGCGACATGGGCTACATCGTGAAGTGAGCGGCTTTTTTCAGGGTGCCACGGTCACGGCTTTGCGTGGCCGTGTCTTCGCGACAACCCAAGCACGGCCACGCAATGCCGTGACCGTGGCACCCAGCATCGCTTCAATAGAAATGCGGCAAACGCTGATTCCAAAGAGCCTTTCAGACCCGATTGAATCGGATCGGCACTCCGTGATCGGCAAGGTATTGCTTGGTGACGCCGATCGGGTGTGTGCCGTAGTGGAAGATGCTGGCGGCGAGGGCGGCGCTGGCGTGGCCTTCGGTCAGGATCGTGCGAAGGTGTTCGGGGTGTCCCGCGCCGCCGCTGGCGACGACCGGGATGTTGACCGCGTCGGCGACGGCCCGTGTCATCTCCAAGTCGTAGCCGTCTTGAGTCCCGTCGGCGTCCATGCAGGTCAACACGATCTCGCCCGCGCCAAGTCGCTCGACTTCGCGTGCCCACGCGACCGCTTCGAGTCCCGTCGGGACGCGGCCTCCGTTCACATGGACTTCCCACACTTCACGGCCGTCGCGTTGAATGCGCTTCGGGTCGATGTTCACGACGATGCACTGGCTACCAAATTTCAGAGCCGCCTCGCGCACGAGGTTCGGATCTTTCACGGCGGTCGAGTTGATCGAGACCTTGTCGCAACCGGCACTCAGCAACATCCGGATGTCATCGAGAGTCCGGATGCCGCCGCCGACCGTCAGCGGCATGAAGCAGACTTCGGACGTGCGTCGGACCACATCGAGCATGATCTCGCGCTGCTCATGACTGGCGGTGATATCGAGGAAGACGAGTTCATCCGCGCCGTCCTCTTCGTACTGAGCGGCAATCTGCACGGGATCGCCCGCGTCGCGCAGGTTGAGAAAGTTGACCCCTTTGACGACGCGACCGGCGTGAACATCGAGGCACGGAATGATGCGTTTGGCGAGCATGTGGCGGTCTTTGGCGGGGAGGGATGTACAGGTCCTTCGTTTAACGCGTGGGCCACGCGGTTAAACGAAGGAACCCTCATCGGGAACGGTTTTCAGCAGGAAAGCTCGTCTCGACACAATTTGAAACAGACTTTAACATTTCGCCGCAGTCGGCACGAGCAGGGATGCGTCGTGTCGATGTCCCATCAAATGAGCGGCACTTTCTGCCAGTCTTTCGACTGTTTCGCCGCTCTGATCGCTTCGCTTGTTTCCTGTCTTCGGGCTGCCAACTCAACTCGATGTCTGTCTGCTCTCGCCTCAACCAAGGATCGGTTGAATGACGAATTCTGCTCGCTTGACCTGCGTGGCTTCTCTGTTGGTTATGGCACTTTTGTCGTGCGCCGCCAGCGGGTGTGCATCGATGAACAGTGCCTCCGAAAAATGGACGGCCTCGTGGAAGAAGGACGCCAAACCGCCGGGCAACGACCCGAACCACGAAGAAGTCGTGCGGTATTGGGGCCAGAAAAAGAAGGATCCCAAGCCGGTTGAGATGTCGCCCGAATTGAAGGAGCGGCTGGCCAAACGGTCTGAAGAGCGGCAAAGCAAGACCATTGCCGAGAGCCTGCGTGATGGGAATCAACGGCTGAAAGAAGGCCGGTTGGAAGAGTCGCGCCGCGCGTTTGAGCAGGCGTTGGCGGTCAAGCCCGATGACCCCGATGCACATCATGGCTTGGCTGTGATCGCAGACAAACAGCAGCTCTTCGGCGTGGCCGATAACCATTACGAAGCGGCTCTGAAGAAGCAGCCTCGAAACCCGAATTTGCTCAACGACATCGGCTACTCGCACTGGCTGCGTGGCGGAGACAAGCAGGCTGAAAAGATGTTGCTCGAAGCACTGGCCGTCGAACCGGGCCACAAGGGTGCGACGCTCAATCTGGGCACGCTGTACGGCAAGCAGGGACGCTATGAGGAGGCCTACGCACTCCTGCGCAAAGGTTCGAGCGAATCGGAAACGCAACAGTACTTGGCGAAGCTGTTCCCACAGGGACGGCCGTCGGGGACCGGTGCGCGAGATGGCGGAAATCGTGAACAGGACTTCGCGATGAACCAACCCGCGCCGGGACAACGTTCCGCTCCACCGATGCCCGCCGATGATCGACTTGCCGACTCCGGTCGCATGTCACGCGAGCCAATCCGGGCCGATTCGGAGCGAAGACAATTTGAGAACGGACAACAACGTCCATCCGCGAACAACCCCGGTCCGTCGTCCCGCGAGGGAGCGGCACCGCGCGGCGCGTGGGGTGACGCATTGGCACAAGACCAGAGACCGGTTGGCGATCAGCGCCCCATCATCACGCCGAATGACCGCGTCGGATCGAACGACCGGACATGGGCCAACGGAAACGGCGACAATTCCTCTTCAGGCCCCGGTGGCCAGAATGTGTTTGCGGCGGGCGGGCCCGCGCCGTCAGACAACGGGATGTTGCCGTATCCCGGTGGTAACGCGAACGGTTTCGCACAGCAGGATCCGCAGCAGCGTTACGCTGCGGCTCCTCAGCAGGATTCACTGTCCGCCCCACCGGGAACGAAGCCGCACTCGAACATCCCGTTCTGGCAGGGTGCTCCGGTTGTTCGAGGCAATGCCACGAATAACTTGGCATCGCAGCAACCAGCATCCAACGGATCATCGTGGGGACAGCAGGCACCCGGTGCATTACAACGGATCGAGCAAACGAACTTCACGGATGAGGGGACTCGCGCCGGTCTCGCTGCGGCTCAACTGGGCATGAGTGTCGGTGGAATGTTCCCCGTGATCCCGAGTGATTCCGGATCGATGGGTGGTTCATTTGCCTCACCGCCAACCACCGATCCTCGATTTGGCGGTGAGTTCCATTCATCGCCACAACACCAGAATCAAAACCCCGGCCTGTACCACAACGGGGGACCGTGGTCTCCGGGCGGTCCCGCTGTGAATGGACCGAACTCACCCCAAGGACAGAACACCGGCGTGCAGTTGGCTCCGTTCTCTACGTCCAACCCGAACAACTCGTCCAACCGAGGGATGATTCAATTGATGGGTGGCAGTGAATCGAATGCCGATGCCAGGTCTCCCTTCGCCGCCTCGAAGCGTCCGGGGGGAGTCTCTTCCGGCTGGACCGAATCGACATCGACTCAGTCGAACTCACTCACAGACAACATCGTGATCGCTCCCGATTCTCCGGCCAACTCTCTCTCGCGCCCGTGGGACTTGCCTTCCCAGCTCGGTTCGGGAGCGACTCAGGGGCGCGACTCCACCTCGTGGGGCCCGCCTCAGTCGCGAGCCAACTCGGGTTCTGATTCAGCGCCGCCAGACGTGAATGGTGGTCGCCGTTCACGCTACGCCAAGGCTCCGTGGGACGAGCCAGCGAATCTTCCCAACAGCCAGCCCAACAGCGGATCGCAACCCTTCAACGGGGCGTGGCCCAACGGCGGCTCACAGCCGGTGGGAGCCGGTTCCAACAACGGGGCCGCGACGAATTCGCTCCCCATGTGGAACGGCGGCAATGCAGGACAATCGAATGGCAACGCCGCGTCGTCGAATGGAACTCTCCAACAGTGGCCGTACTCGCAGCAGCGATGAACAGCCCGGTTTGTGGTGCAGAGCCAGCCTCGCAGGGCCAGCGCCAAGCTCCATTTCGGGTGCCACGGTCACGGAGCTTCGACGTGGCCGTGTGTGGAAGTGAAAGCTGTTTCTCATTCTCACGGCCACGTCGAAGCTTCGTGACCGTGGCACCCCCATTCCCCAGATTCAAAAAGCGATGGCCTTGATCCTCGCTCACGCTGCGGGTTGGTGTTGATCTCCACTCGGCGTCCGTTTTGGCCGAGTTCAAGTGTCCCATTCACGACAACCCTGCTTCTCGTTGCGACCGGCGTTCGCGAGCTGACCGGTAAACCCTGCGATCCGAAACAGGCACATCGGTGGTTGCTTCACGGCAACGCTGTGGCAATTGGACAACATCCCAACCTCGACCTAGGTTTGCCGATGCGAGGTGGTTTGCGGGGAGACTCGTTCGACTGAAAGCCTCTCCGTTGTGTTGTTCCTTCGATTTTGAGGCTCGGTCATGGCCGTTGAATCGCTCTCCACTCTGCGCGGAGTCTCGCTAAACGACTCGGGCTACTTCGCGCCGATACCGGAGGAGACTCGGGTGGTCGTCGGTTGGAACGCTTGGCTCAGAGTCTGTTGCGGGCCGTCGTTGGTGTGTGGTGTCGCCGCGATGGTCTTCAGTGCGACGACGTACCAAGCTTGGTTGCCCGCCGCGATCACGTTGAGCGGGTGTGCTGTTGGCGTGTTGCTGTCGATGTTGTGGTGTCGGCGACAGGCGACGGCGGCGGAATCGCTGATCCGGCGGGCGGACTTATTGGACATCGACCTGCCGCGAACGGGATTGTTTCACGGCTTGGTTCACGCGGGGACTCATCAAATTCGGCGTGTGACGGCGGAAGCGCGCCGGGCGACCGATCAAAGGACTCGCTCGGAAGCGAAGTCGCACTTGCTTCGCAATCTCGTCCGGCGACTCGAACAGACGCTCGAGCAGTTGGGACAACCCGCGTTCATTTTTGATGTCGATGAATCGCTGGTCTATCACAACGCCAGCGCCGCGACGCTGATGGCTTCCGTAATGGGAAATGTCCCGCAGCTACCGGCTTTGGCGTGGCAAAAAATCACGGGGTTGAAGGCTCTCGTGGCGTCCACGCGAGCGCGGTCCGCCGCGTCGAAACAGGGCACGGGAGACTTGAGTTTTGAGTTGGAAGGCCAGGCGGTCGTTTATCGCGCCCGCGTCGGCAATCTGTACGACGACGACGGTCGCGTGACCGGAGTGGCGGCCGTCCTGGAAGACATCCGTGCGGAAATGCAGGAGCGGAACAAGCAGGCCGAGTTCGTGTCATCGGTCAGTCACGAATTGAAAACGCCATTGGCCAGCATTCGGGCCTACACCGAGTTGATGATGGACGGCGATGTCGAGGATCCGGCCGAGCGTCACGAGCTATTGAAGTTCATCGACGATCAGGTGCTGCGACTGACTCGACTGGTCAACAATCTGTTGAACATCGCGCGGGTCGAGAGTGGTGTGATCAAAGTGCAACGCGAGGATGTCGATCTCAATCTCGTGCTGAAGAAGTCGCTCGGCGTCGTGGCGGCGGCGGCTCAAGAAAAGCAGATCAGTCTCGTGGAAGAACTCAGCGAACTTTACCTGCCCGCGCACATCGATCTCGATCTGTTTGGACAAGCGATCATCAATCTGCTGTCGAACGCCATCAAGTACACGCCGTCGGGGGGCGAGGTGCGATTGCGCAGTCGCATGGAAGAGACTCGGGCAGTCATCGAAGTGCAGGACAACGGCATGGGCATTCCGTCCGAGTCATTGCAGCGGCTGTTCGAGCGGTTCTATCGAGTCCCCCAGAACAACAAAGCCGCCGCTGGCACCGGGCTTGGCCTGGCGCTGGTCAAACACATTGTCACGAACATGCACGACGGAGCGATCACCGTCACGTCACAAGTCAATCTTGGCAGTTGCTTCACGGTGCGAATCCCATTGGGGCACCGCGAGCGAGGATCCCGTTCCGCCGAGTTGCAGGCTGTCCGCAACTGAACTCATGTCCGAACCATCACTAGGAGCTTAGTCATGACTCACCGTCTCATTGTTTGCGATGACGAACCGCACATCGTGCGCGCCATCTCTCTGAAGTTCACCCGCGCGGGCTTCGATGTTCATGGAGCACCGGACGCCGAGACCGGCTGGGAACTGCTCCGGCGCGAACCCGCCGCGATGCTCATCACCGACTACACGATGCCGGGGATGAACGGTGCCGATCTGGTTCGCCGAGTGCGGGCTGATGCCGCGATGGCCGACCTGCCGGTCATCATGCTGACCGCGCGCGGCTTCGAATTGGACGAAGAGGAAGACATTGAAACTGAACTGCGGTTGTCTGCCGTCGTGATGAAACCGTTCAGCCCGCGCGAACTGGTCATGCGGGTCTATGACATCCTGCGACTCACCTCCACGCCGCGCATGTCGCGTTTTGACAGCGAGTGCGAACTAGCCACCTCCTCGTTCTGAAATCAGAACCCGTCAAACATGTCGTCTTTCGCTCCGCGAAAGTACGCCCTTTCGCGGAGCGAAAGGCGACAAACGGCGCAGTTGTTCTTGCACGGGTTCTCAGCGTTTGACCGCGTGGACATCACGACGAGCGACGAAGCAATCGGAAGCACCATGCACATCACCACCGAAACCTTTGGCAGCGTGCTGGTCGTGCATACGCCGGACGACCTCACGGAAGAGACCTCGCGCCACTTCGTGTCGTCGTTGGAAGAACACTTGCAGCAGGGGCGGTCGTCGATCGTCTTGCAGATGGACCGAAGTGAACTGTTCGACAGCATCGGCCTCACGGCGCTGCTCGATCTGCAGGACCAAGCCAGGCACGCGGGAGGCACGGTCAAGATCAGTGGTCTCGTCGATCCCGGTCGCAAGATTTTTGAAGTGACTCGCCTCGATCAACGCTTCGATCTGTTCGATTCGGTGATCGATGCCGTCGCCAGCTTTCGTTAGAGGGCGGATTGCCCACACCAACCCGAAGCGTAAGCGAGGACTTCGGCCAGCCCACTGGACTTCGCGCAAGCCCACGCAGACATCCTCGCTTACGCTTCGGGTTGGTGTGCGGAATCCGAATTTGAGTCATCACCATTCATCATGAACAAGCCGCTGCTCAAACCACGCCCGCGACTCGGCGACCTACTGGTCCGTCAGGGGTTTCTCACGGCCGAACGGTTGCAGGCGGCGCTCAAGATGCAGGCCGACAGCGGGGCGAACAAGCTTCTCGGCGAAGTCCTCGTCGAGCGGGAGTTCTGCACCGAAGAGCAGGTCCTCGAATGTCTGGCCATCGAGTTCAAGCTGCCGTTCGTGCGAATCGACGCGAGACTGTTCGATCCCAAAGTGGTCGAGCTTCTGCCACGCGAAGTGCTCGTCAAACATCTCGTGCTGCCGCTGTTCAAACTGCGCGACACGCTGACCGTGGCCATCGCCGAGCCGTCGGACATCTTTCTGCTCGACCGCCTCAAAGCGATTGCCCGGTGCGAGGTGCAACTTGCGATTGCGTCGCCCCGAGACATCCGCCGCGCGCTGCAAACGTCGCTGCCCGACACGCAAGTCTTCGTGATCGACGACATTCTCGACGATGTGCCATGCGATGCCGTGGACCTGATTGAAGAAGCGCTCGAAGACTGCGACGAAGACCACGAACGGAATGGGCGGAGTCCCCTCGCGAAGCTGGTCAGTCACATCATCTCTGCCGCAGTGAGGCAGGGGGCAAGCGACATCCACCTCGAGCCAACAGAACGGCAACTCCGCGTGCGGTTTCGCGTGGATGGCACTTTGTGTAAGTCGATGGAGCTGCCGAGTCACCTCGCGCCCGGACTTCTATCACGCATCAAACGGATGGCGTCGATGGATGTCTCCGAACATCGCTTGCCCCAGGACGGCCGGATTCAGGTGATGCTGCAAAGCCGCTCGATCGACCTGCGGGTCAGCACGATGCCACTCGCGCAGCAGGGCGAGAAGACCGTCATCCGCGTGCTCGACAGCCGCAACATCCCGCTGTCGCTGTCTCAACTCGGTTTCAGCAGCGAAAACCTCGACCGTTTCCAATCCCAAATTCGCAAACCGAACGGTCTCGTGCTGGTGACCGGTCCATCGGGAAGCGGCAAAAGCACCACGCTCAACGCGGTACTGAATGCGATCAGTTCGATCGAAGCGAACATCTGCACCGTGGAAGACCCGATCGAGTTTCCGTTGCCGCTCGTCAACCAATTCCAAGTCAACGAGAAGCTCGGGCTGACATTCGCCGCACTCCTGAGAAATCTGTTGCGGCAAGACCCCGACGTGCTGATGGTCGGTGAGATTCGCGATGAAGAAACCGCGCGCATGGCGATTCAAGTCGCCTCGACCGGCCATCTCGTCTTCAGCACCGTTCACACACAGGATGCGTGCAGCGCCATCTCGCGGCTCGCCAAAATGGGGGTCGATGGCTATCAGATTGGCGAATCGCTGAACGGCATTCTCGCCCAGCGACTGTGCCGCCGCATCTGCGCGAAGTGCCGGGAAGCTTACGAGCCAACGAAAGCCATGCTCGCGGTGATGCAACAAATGGGACTCGAATGTCGTGAACTCTTTCGAGGCACCGGCTGTGAAAAGTGCCGCAACACCGGCTACTCCGGTCGGATCGCGATCCACGAACTGCTCGTCGTCGATGACGCACTGCGGGAAGCGATCGCCATCTCGCCGACGGTCCACGCTCTGACCGAATACGCCAAACGGGCGGGCATGATCCCGATGCGCTACGACGGACTGAGAAAAGTCCGCGAGGGGCTGACCACCATCGAAGAAGTTTTGCAGGCCAGCGATCCCGGTTGGCTACCCGTTCGCACTCCCGCCCGAGCCACGACTCGCGAGGCACATCCCGCGATCAGCAACGCCGGTTAGTGGCCTGTTGAAAGACGTAGGGTCAGCGTCTCGCTTGCCCTTTTCTGGCTCTCCGCCATTCGTGTTGAGCAGGTCTATAGGTGGGAGGGCGAGGCTCCTGCCGAGCCTTAATTCGTAGCGTTCACGGCTCGG
>JAYTQJ010000028.1:0-2557 GCA_043746775.1 Schlesneria sp. | reverse complement strand
CGCCCCGCCGTGTACCCGGCCGTCCCTTTCGACAACGTCCCCTCACGGATGCGCTTGTTGTCCGGACACATCGCGCTCGCCGATTCGATCAGATGCTTAACGGCCGCTTCCAACGTCGCCCCCTTGTTCGTCCGCTGCCCTCTTCATTCACAGATGAGCCAGCAACCACAATGCCACGCTCGCCGTGTACACCGCCCCCGACCCGAGCGGCATCATCTCGTCCGCCCGCCCGCCGCAAATTGACCAGCCGAGGCAACAACTCAAAAGCCGCATCAAACTTGGCTTCACCCAACACATCCACCGGCACATCCGAATACGCATCCATGCCAAATGGACTCCTTCCCAAGAGGAAGAAAGCTCAGTGCGCAAATCGCGTGCCAACCCGGGTCCCGTCCGATATTTTCAAAGTGAGTGCCATTGGGCGCTAGCCCAATGGCACTTACTTTGTGCGATTTTCAAATTGACGTTCAGTGCGACGTAGCTGAATTCGTGAGAATTAAGCTGGCTTTGATGGTCGTCTGAAGTCTTACGACTTCAGCTACACCCCAAAGTAAGTGCCATTCGGCGCTAGCCACCCCGCTCAGAGGTCTCATCACTGCCGCGCGAGGTTTACTTTTGGGCCATCGGCAAAGCGGGACTGCCTTCTGCCGGGCGGCGTTTGAGCAAGTCGCTCAGTTGGAACGAAAAGTATTTTTGTTCGGCAGCGGGGCGTCTATCGCTGCCCGCGTTCGCAACCCAGAACTTGGTCGTGGCGGGTTCAAACAGGACGTTATGCAGATTGGAGCTCATTGCGACCGGGCGGTCCATCAGTCGCAGAGCCTCTTCCGCCGTGAACTGGCCGTGTCCGGCGGCAGCTCGTTTCACGAGTTCTTCGTAGCGAGTACCGGCCGACAGCAGCACGCAATCTTTGACCGGCTTCGGGAGAAGCGGATGCGTTTCTCCCGACGGCACGACCGTGAACACGTCCCACGACGCTTCCATTCCGACCGCCTCGTTCGTCTCACCATCGGCCACGACGTAGTAGTACTGGCAGGTGCGCGGCCCATCGCGAAAGACGGCGACGGCTTCTTCGAGTGACTTCGCGGTTTCCAACGCTTCGCGCACGATCAAGGTCATCGGGCGACCGTTCCAGTGACCGAGGCCACCGCCGCCCATCTCACCGATCGAGACATGTTCCGCGTTCATTCCGGTCACCGAACCGAGGAAGCCCGCGTAACCGATGTTCACCCACGGCAAGCGGCCTGCGGGTTCATACACGACCACGACCGCGTGATCTTGGAGACCCCAATCGGTGGCGTAATCGAGGACTCGACCATGCAGCAGGTTGCCATTCTTGGTGGCCGACTTGGCGAGTGAGAAGCCGCTGCAATGAAACAGTTCGGGAATAAAGTTCGCGGCGCGGGCGTCAGACACCGAGATGCCTGCTCCGTCCGACAAGCCTTTGATTTCCTCAACGTAGCGCGGCGCGATGTGCGGCTCTTGGATCGCCACGATCATTTCGATGGCCGCGCGGGGCGTCACCTTGATTGGCCCCGCATCGACCAGCGTTGCCTCTTTGGCTTTATCGACGAGCAGCGTCTTCAGGTTTTGCCGGACGTGATCCTTCAGCAACGCGCCGTGCTGAAAGCCCATCTCGTAGGGCGTCCCTTTCAGATGCAGCACATGGTAGCCATCCACCTTTTCGAGCCATCCTGCGCCGCACCTCGCAATGGTTTGAGCCTGCACGGAGACGGTGGCGGCGAGTAACGCGACCAATGCCGCAACACTCATCAGGCAGAGACGCAGGGAGAATTCACACGTAAGTCGGTGGTAGTGCGGCATCAGCGAACTCCTCAAAAGAAAAAAAGTAATCAGCAGTTCAAACGCATCTCTTGGCTGAGGTTATACGTCTCGCGGCCACCACTGGTTTCAGGCAACGAATCAGAATCCGCTGCCTGACAGGCAACGCCGTTAGGGATTCTTTGTAGCAGAATTCGTGAGAATTCTGACGACTCGACGGCTCGCCAGAAGTCTTACGACTTCTGCTACATTCGATTGGCCTTGTTTTGTAGATCCGAAATCCTTAACGCCGCTCGCCTGAGGGAGTACGGCTCGCCGGTCTCACTCGTGACCGCGTGAGGTATAGAACGCATTCGAGTCCGGCTTCGCCAATACCAACGTAACCGACAACAGTCCGAACCAAATGGGCCGAGATCACTTCCACGTTCGGCGCAAAAACTCGATGAAGTTACCGGACATGATTCCGTTGATGTCCGCGTCCGAGTAGCCCCGTTTTTTCAGCAGGCCCGGCAGCGTTTGCAGGTCGGCGATCGAGTCCATGTCCATCGGCGTCTGCTCGGTCCCGAAGCCGCCGTCGAGATCGGTGCCGATGCCGACGTGCTTCGCGTTGCCGGCCAATTGGCAGATGTGGTCGATGTGTTCGCAGATGCGCTCGATCTTCAATTGGAAGTCGGCCGGTTTGCTGCGGAAGTGCATCCAGCCGGGGACCATCATGATCGCATCGAACGCCATGCCGAGGACTCCACCCCGTTCGATGACCGCCTTGATCTGGTCGTCC
>JAYTQJ010000027.1:0-13138 GCA_043746775.1 Schlesneria sp. | reverse complement strand
CGGTCGATTGGCCTGAGGGAAGCGTCGTGCTCGTGGAGCCGATGCTTGAAGACCGGATCGGCCTGGACGAATCCGAAGGGCGCGACGATCCCGCGGCGTTGGCCGATTGGGAACAGTGGATGCAGACCATCGAACCGCTGGAACTGACCGACCAGGAGCGCGAAGACGACGAGCGTTTTCGCGCCGAGTTCCGCCGGCACAACATCGAAGCGGTTCGCAAACAAATGGGTTTGGACGTACGCGATTTCGCCGCGGCGGTTCCGGGCTTGCGGAAAACCCGCGAATTTCGTTGACTGGCAGCGTGTTGCTTGTGGAGCCGCGATGCCGACTTCCGCCGCCCCCGCCGTGTTCCCCAAGGCCGGGGCGATCGCCGAGCAGGATTCCGCGCTTGCCGACGTGCTCGCCGCGGCGTCCCGGCATCTGTGGGCGTTGCAACGCGGCGACGGCCATTGGTGCGGGGAACTCGAAGGGGATTCGATCCTCGAATCCGAGTACATCCTGCTGTTGGCGTTTCTCGGCCAAGGTCAGTCGCAGCGAGCGAAAGAAGCGGCGGCGTACATGCTCGCTCAGCAGTCGGCTCACGGCGGTTGGTCGATGTTTCCCGGTGGGCCGATCGAGATCAGCGGTTCGGTCAAAGCGTATCTCGCGTTGAAGATCACCGGCCACGACCCTCAAGCCGATTACATGGTCCGCGCCCGCGATGCGATCGTCCGCGCGGGGGGCGTCGAGCGTGTGAACAGCTTCACGCGGTACTACCTCGCGATGCTCGGTCTGATCCCGTACTCGGCCTGCCCAGCCGTCCCGCCCGAGATGATTCTGCTGCCCAAATGGTCTCCGTTTAACATCTACGAAATGTCCGCGTGGTCACGCACGATCGTGGTCCCGCTGAGCCTGCTCTGGGCGTGTCAGCCCGAGACAAAACTTCCCGCCGAACAGCGCATCGACGAGTTGTTTGCCTCGCCCACCAAGTCGATGCCGCGCGAGATCGGCGGCGTGAACCACGAAGGAACGTCGCGCGGCTGGATCAACTGGACGAAGTTCTTTCAGCGCGTGGACCGGACGATCAAGCTGGGCGAGCGGCTCGGGATCAAGCCGCTGCGCAAACGAGCCATCGCACGCTGCGAACGCTGGATTCTCGACCGGCTCGAACTGAGCGATGGTCTCGGCGCGATCTTCCCGCCGATCGTTTGGACGATCATCGGCTTGAGGTGCCTCGGCTACAAAGATGACTCACCCGTGATTCAGCAACAGTTGAGCGAACTCGACAAACTGGTCATTCGCGAGGACGAGCAAGTCCGTTTGCAGCCCTGCTTCTCGCCCGTGTGGGACACGATCATCTCGACGATCGCCCTGCGCGATGCGGGTGTCTCGCGGCACGATCCTGCGATCCGCAAGTCCATCGACTGGATCCTATCGAAGGAAGTGAAGCATCCCGGCGACTGGTCGCTCTCCCATCCCGGCATCGAACCGGGCGGCTGGTACTTTGAATACAACAACGAGTTCTATCCAGACATCGATGACACCTGCATGGCGCTCATTGCGCTCGGCAAATGCTTGCCCGAAGGATTGGGCACCGACTGGACGATGGAACTGTTCGATGAACCGCAGCACGGCCTCGCGCCAACCGTAGGACGGACGCCCTCGTCCGTCCTCTCTTCTGCAAACAAAGACGAACGTGGGCGTCCATCCTACGACACGCGCGATGACCAGCCGATCGTCTTCAGCGGACGATCGGCGACCGCCGAAAAGGCCATCGCCGAGCTTCAAGCCGCCACGCCGATGGTGCAGGCTCTGCGTCGCGGCGTCCGTTGGTTGAAGTCGATGCAGAGCAAGGATGGCGGCTGGGGAGCGTTCGACGCCGACAACACGCGCGAGGTGTTGACCAAGGTTCCGTTCGCCGATCACAACGCGATGATCGACCCGAGTACCTCGGACATCACGGCGCGCGTCTTGGAGTCGTTCGCCGGGCTGGGGATTTCACCCGACAGCGACATCCACCAACGCGCCTTCCACTTCATCTGGCGCGACCAGCAGCACGACTTCTGTTGGTACGGTCGCTGGGGCGTGAACTATCTCTACGGCACCTGGCAAGTGCTGGTCGGCCTGATCGCGAACGGAGTCTCACCCGATGACTCACGCCTGCGACGCGCGGTCGAATGGTTGATGTCGAAGCAGCAATCCTGCGGTGGCTGGGGCGAGACGGCGGCGAGCTACGACGACCCCAGCCTGCGCGGGACCGGCATCCCCACAGCATCGCAAACCGCCTGGGCCTTGCTCGGCCTGGTCGCTGCGGGAGAAGCCGACTCCCACGCGGTGCAACGCGGTGTGGATTATTTACTCGGCACGCAGCAACCCAACGGCACTTGGCACGAGACCGAGTTCACCGGCACCGGCTTCCCGCGCGTCTTCTACCTGCGCTATCACTACTACAGCCTCTACTTCCCGCTGATGGCCTTGGCCCGCTATGCCACCGCGACCCGTGGCAAGAAGTAGGGAGCAGACTCCATGGGTAAAACCATTCACCCCCCGTAGACGTGATGTTGTTGAAATTGGGATGGCTCACCCGGTGTTTCGGGGAGGTCTGTTCGAGTGTTGAAAAAGCGGTTAAGCGATTCGGAGGAGCACATGGCTGGGAGCTGTGTGAACAGGCCCATGAGTTTGTCTCGGGGCACCACGGATGGAACTTGCTCTACTGCCGTTGATTGACGATGTGAAGTGCTTTGCGATGGTTCGGAAGCTGCGTTGGCCGGGGGGGGGGGAGCTGCCCTCATTGCGAGTCGATGCGGGTAACGCAGCGGGGGATGAATGAGACTCAGGCGGATCGGCAACGTGACCTGCGTGGCGACTGCGGGCGGAGTTTTGATGATCTCCGCCGACACCCTTTTCGCGGGGCATCATCAGCCGTTGCGAGTCTGGTCGTTGTGCCTGTACTTCATGGGTCTGAATTTGTCGAATCGGCAGATCGCTCGCGAGTTGGGTGTGGATGAAGACAGCGCTCACGAGATGGCGACTCAACTGCGGCAAGGGCCGCCGGAGGTGGTTCTCTCGGGAGAGGTCGAATGCGACGAAGTCTGCGTGGTTGCAGGCCATCAAGGGCATCCCGAGGCGGTCAAAAAAAAGGAGACTCGGCTGGCGGCGGCGTCTGAAAGAAGATCGCGGTCGCAGCACTCTGGCCAAAGAAAAGCCGCCGATCTTTGGGATGATTCAACGCACGGGCGAGGTCGTACTGCGGATGCTCGCCAACGTCCAACAGGCCACGCACGGGCCGATCTTGAAAGCCACGATCAGCCCCGGCACGACGGTCTATACCGACGAGTACGACATCTACAGCCGACTAACAGACTGGGCTACCAACATCGCACGGTCAACCACGGACTGAAGGAGTACGCTCGCGATGAAGACGGCGACGGCTTCCACGAAGTCCACGTCAACACGATGGAAGGTTGCTGGTCGCTGCTCAGGTCTTGGCTCCGGCCTCACCGAGGCATTTCACAAGAAAAAATGCCGCTCTACGTCGGCTTCTTCCAGTTCGTTCACAACGCCCGAAAACACGGAAAAGCACTGCTAGAATCCCTCGTCACAACCCTCCTCACGAAACCTCTCCGAAACGCCGGATGAGCCTACGCGGAATGTGGCGAAGAACTTCCGAACCCGCTTCACCAAGATCGTGACACGAGCCGGTCTGAAAGTGTGGCCGAAACTGTTCCACAATCTGCGGGCCACCCGACAAACGGAACTCTCTGACACGTTTCCGGCCCATGTCGTTTGCGAGTGGCTTGGAAACAGCGAACGGGTTGCCGCGATGCACTACCTTCACACAACTGACGAACAGGTTGCAAAAGCGATGCAAGAACCGGTGCAGCCAATCGGCTGATTCGGTTCGCATGGCATCGCACGATGATGCAGGCAGGAAAAAGAAAAGCCCCTGTTTTGCAGGGGCCTGCGGCCTCTTGTGAAGGCACGCGAATCAGACTGATGGACGATATTGGACTCGAACCAACGACCTCCACGATGTCAACGTGGCGCTCTAACCAACTGAGCTAATCGTCCGGAGAATTGCCGTTCAAACAGCGACCTCGGGGGCCTACTGATGAACGCGGCGAAACGATAGGAGACGTATCCGGCTCGGTCAAGTCAGGGGTGGAGATTCAGTGGGCGAGCCTTTGTTGAGTGTGATTGTTGTCCCCTTGAGGCCGCTTGAAGCGGTCGTGACGAGGCTGGTTGACGGTGTTTTGGGCAGCCCCTATAAACCGATCGGCCCTTCATAACGGCCTTGTTTCTATGACGTGACCGCCCAAAGTCGCCTTCATCGCTCTGCGTGAAGTCAGCCGAGTCACCAGCGACCCGGAGACGCGGGAAACAGCGTCATTCCGCGTTCGGCTCTCTTCACGCGGAGCGAGGAAGGCGACTTTTGGCGGGCGCATCTTCTATCGGTTTTTCCGCTTTCAGGATGTCCCGACGCCATGCTGTCCATTCGCCTGCCCGATGGTTCTGTTGTTGAGCATCCCGATCACGCGACCGCATTGGATGTCGCGATGGCCATCAGTCCGAGACTCGCGGCAGCGGCGATCGGGGCGAAGGTGGGAGAGACCGTGGTGGACGTGATGCGTCCGTTGGCGGAGGCCTCGACCGAGCGGCCTGTTCCCGTGCAGTTGCTCACCGAGAAGGATGCCGCTGCGCTGGGGATCATGCGGCATTCGTGCGCTCACATCATGGCGCGAGCGGTCATGCGGCTGTGGCCCGGTGTCGAGCTGGCCTTCGGGCCGACAACCGGTCACGGGTTCTATTACGACATCGCCTGCGATCACAAAATCTGCGAGGACGACTTCCCGCGCATCGAGGCGGAGATGCAGAAGATCGTCGATGCGGCGGAACCATTCGAGCGGTTCATCTGCGATCGCGACGAGGCTGTGAAACTCGTCGATGGGATGTCGCAGAAGCTGAAGGTGGAACACATCAACACCGGGCTGGCGACTCATCCGACGGTCAGCTTCTACCGACAGGGCGAGTTCGTCGATCTCTGTCGCGGGCCGCATGTGCCCGACGCGAAGCGGGTGAAGGCGTTCAAACTTCTCTCCGTCGCGGGGGCCTACTGGAAGGGGGATGCGTCGGGGAAGCAGTTGCAGCGGCTGTACGGGACCGCGTGGTTTTCGCAGAAGGACTTGGACGGGTATCTCGATCAGGTCAACGAGGCCAAGCGGCGCGATCACCGTGTGTTGGGGAAGCAGCTCAACCTGTTCACGATCAGCCAAGAGGTGGGGCAGGGGCTGTGTCTATGGCTTCCCAAGGGAGCGACCATCCGCTCGATCCTCGAAGACTTCATCAAGAAGGAGCTGATCGCGCGCGGCTATCAGCCGGTCTATTCACCTCACATCGGCCGCGTCGAGATGTATGAGACCAGTGGACACTTCCCCTACTATCGCGACAGCCAGTTCGCGCCGCTGTTCGGTCACGAGGGGGGGCAGCTCGTGGACTATTGGATTCGCCGCTTGGACGCCCTCATTACGGACGGCGTTCCGTTCACGAGTGATGACGAACAGAAGCTGGCGGCGTCGGCGAAATTGATGGGAGTGGAATTGTCTGGCTTCCCGAGTAGCGCCGCGCCTGAGGCTCGCAAAGACTTCCTGCGCGTGTGGGAGAAACAGCAGGAGCGCTACCTGCTCAAGCCGATGAACTGCCCGCATCACGTGCAGATTTACAAGGCGCAGCACCGCAGTTACCGCGACCTCCCCGTGCGACTGGCCGAGTTCGGCACGGTCTATCGTCACGAGCAATCGGGCGAACTCAACGGGATGCTGCGCGTGCGGGGACTCACCCAAGACGATGCCCATCTGTTCGTCACGGCCGAGCAGGTTCAAGAGGAGTTCAAGGCGACGCTCGATCTAGTGAAGTTCGTTCTCGCGAGCGTCGGTCTGTCGGATTACCGCGTGCAGTTGTCGTGTCGCGACTCGAAGAACACGTCGAAGTACGTCGGCTCGGACGAAGATTGGGAGAGTGCCCAAGACGCGCTGCGACAGGTTCTCAAGGACAAGGAGATGCCATTCATCGAGTGCGAGGGCGAAGCCGCGTTCTATGGTCCGAAGACCGACTTCATGGTGCGCGACTGCATCGGGCGCGAATGGCAACTCGGCACGGTCCAGCTCGACTTCAATCTGCCGAAGCGATTCCAGCTCGAATACATCGGCGCCGACAATCAGCCTCACCGTCCCGTGATGATTCACCGCGCGCCGTTCGGTTCGATGGAGCGGTTCACCGGCATGTTGATCGAACACTTCGCCGGTGCCTTCCCGCTCTGGCTGGCTCCCGAACAAGTCCGAGTCATGTCGATCAGCGACAAGTTCGAGGACTAT
Source organism: Schlesneria sp. (assembly GCA_043746775.1). Classification (GTDB taxonomy): domain Bacteria; phylum Planctomycetota; class Planctomycetia; order Planctomycetales; family Planctomycetaceae; genus Schlesneria. Next base: position 6,788 of record JAYTQJ010000027.1, on the reverse strand, counting down.
GCCAAGCAGGTCGAGAGTCAGTTCCGTGCGGCGGGCTTCCGCGTGACGAGCGACCTGCGCGGCACGAAGATCAATGGCAAGGTGCGGGATGCTCAGCTCGAACTGATCCCGTACATGCTCGTCGTCGGCGGCAAGGACCAAGAGAACAACACCGTCTCCGTCCGCGACCGCATCGACGGCGACCTCGGCGCGATGCCGATCGCCGACGCGATCGCCAAGCTGCAACAAGAAGTCGCCGAGCGCCGCATCCGCCAGGTCAACGAGAAGAAGTTCCAGCAGTTCGACGACAGCGGTGAAGCAGCGAACGAGTACTGACGGACGTTCTTACCGGTGACGTAGCAGCCTGTAGAAAAAGAGACGTAGGGTGGGACTGGCGGCGTTTCGCCGCGCTGGCCCACCATCAAGCACAGCGACTTCTGATGGTGGGCCAGCGTTCGAAGCGAGTTGGTCCCACGCGGCGTTGACGCGGGGAGGGGCTGTGTTGGCGGATTGCCCTGCATCGTCCCACTCAAGGTAGCCGGGAGAGCGTCGAACGATCCGTTGGCCAGTTCACTCCGCCGACACCGCGAACGCAAACACGTAGGAAGACTCATCCGGTTTGAAGTCGTTGTCGCTGCTGATGAGCAACAATCGTGAGCCGTCCTTCAATCGGGGACCGAACGTGATCCCTTCGATCTTTGCCGGGAATGCTTCGCCGACCAAGCCCCATTTCGGATCGAGCAGATCCAAGAACAGGCGCTTCGTAACCGCGCGGACTCCCGCTGGCAGGGTGGTTGCGTGGAGCGAATCGACGCGGCTGATGTCGGTCGCCTCGCGCAGGTCGATCTCATAGATGTGCTTGATGCTGCCAGACGTTCCCGGCTTGCCATCCCGTTCGATCACGAGGAACCGGCCCGGTGCAATCGCTTCGATTTCACTGCAACCGTTGTCGGCGTGTTCGAGTTGATAGACAAACTCTCGCGTGATTCCTGTGCGGCGTTGAATCTCGAGTAGCCGCAGATTCTTGCCGACCCGTTTATGGTTGGCGTCGAGTGCCCCGTCCTGAAAGAGCGGTCCCTGCATGAGACCGAACAACGTTTCTCCGTTGGCCGAGATCGCGAGGCACTCCATCCCCTTGTTGGGATGTCGTCCCGAAGTGTTTGCGGGAGGAAGTTCTTCATCTGGATTAGCCGCTGGCTTCGAGATGCCATAACGAGCGGGTATCGCCAATTCACCGATCTGTTTGCCGCGCGCATCAAACTCATAAATTGACGGGCCGTACTCATCGGATAGGAAGTACGAGTCGCGGCCGCTCGCTCGGATCGCCTCTGGATCGAACCGCAAGCCGTGGGCGGAGCCCCCATTTGCGAAGGCCGCCGATGATCCGATCAAGGGCTGCCCCGATCGGTGAGTTAGTAAGACGGTCTCGCGCAGAGTCGCCTTCACTGTTGGTGTCGATTGCTCATCAATCACAATGTCAAACAGATGGAACCGGCAGCGGTACGAAGTCGCTCCGTCAGCCGGGCCGCGATCAGGGATCATCGCATAGCGCGTCCCCTTGCCGAGCCACGCAATCCCGGAACCATAGCTCCCCAATCGATTCGCGGGAGAACCGTCTTCAAGTTGTCCGGTCTGTTGCGAGAGATCGGTCGCCATCCCAGAAATCGTGGTCTGCCCCAAGAACCGTGGTTCGGCAGCATCGGCAGACAATCCCGCCATCACAAACAACGTGAACATGGAGATACTTCGTTTCGACATTGAGACGCCTTTGCGCTGCCATCACGGCTTTTGAGTTGACGCTTTTGCAAAAAAAAGAGCGCGGAGTTTTTGGTCTCCGCGCTCAAGTGATTCATACCGAATCGAAACGGTCAGAATTCGCCGACAACATCGCCCGCGTTGCGTGTTGCGAGAGCTCCCAAGACACTTGCCGACATGTTCTGGCTGATGAATCGAACGGTTCCATCACACATCAGTACTTGGGCGCCACCAGTGTGGAACGAATACATTTCGCTGTCGTTCGTCATGTTAATCGCAAATGGGGCGCTGCCTGTCGTCAGCGTGCAAGGTCCGCTTGGAATGACACAGTCAGCGGCACCCTTGATCGTTGGAGGAGAGTCCCATCCATCCAAGCTGTAACCCCCGTTGATATCTGCCCAGCCCCAACCGTCTTTGGTGGTGATCACGTTGGATGCCGGAGTACCGGTACCGGGCTTGTTCAAGTACCAGGCTGTGGGACGACCACCGTCTTCCACGCAGAGAATCGTATTCGAGGTGCCATCCGAGATATCGCTGATCGGCGTGGCGAATCCCTTCTTCAGGCCGCTATCCCATTCGTAGCTCCCTTTTTTGGCCGGGGTCGCGGTATTTGTCACGACGGCCATGGGGGGCGTTGGCAATCCGTTGCTCAAGTAATACGCGGGGCGAATGGAGTTCATCGAGCCGTAGTCACCGTAGCCATATCCCACTGCGGGCCAAGGATAACCGCCCAACAAAACCGTGGATGGCGGCGTCTTCCGGTCACTTGGAGCCGACGGACAGACGAACATCGCCAACTTGGTCGAGGTGACCGGAAGGTTCGCAGGATGGGTCCACGTCAGATTGAAATTGTATTGGTTGTACATGGGTGCCTGATCGAAGTACGGCAGGCACATGATCGTCCAACTCCCCTCGTACAAAGGCGTTGAAATCGCGATCCGTGAAGGAGGAAACACGCGGTGCGTGCTTTCGTAGTTGTGCAGCGCCAACCCCATCTGTTTCATGTTGTTCTTGCATTGAGTCCGGCGAGCGGACTCGCGTGCCTGCTGGACCGCCGGCAACAACAACGCGATCAGGACGGCAATGATGGCAATCACCACCAACAACTCGATCAACGTGAACCCTCGAACCAACCGCTTCCGATGTGCGACCAACATGTGTGAACCCCTCTTCTCAAACTACAAATCGCCGAAGGAAACACTCCCTCAAGATGGCACTACTTCCGGGGAGGAGGTCTCGCGTTCGGCCCCTCCCAAGTTGCGGCATAGAGTGAATGCCAATGGTGAAAAACGTGTGAAGGGGAGATGAGAAGTTAGCCAGTTCTCTGTCGTCGTTTGAAGCGGTTTCAGAACCGTAGCCACGTTCGCCAGAACTTGGCGACCTATCAGCATTAAGTTGGTGGACCACTGGCTCCGAGTCACTCGCTCGATCCGTCGCGGCCGATCATTTCGCCGACGGCTTGAGAGCTGCCGAATGCGAAGAGGCAGTCTCCGGCGGCGATGACGGCGGTTCCGGGAGGTGGCATCAAACGCTCGCCGTTGGCGCGGCGGATGCCGACGACCATGACGCCCTTCTCACGCAGATCGGTGTCCATCAGCCGCTTGCCGACGTAGACACTGGTCACGCCAATCTGCACATCGGCCAGTTCGAGCTGGCTGCCGTGATCGTCATTGATCTCGAAGAAATCTTCGACGCTTGGGTTAAGCATGAACCGCGCGATCTTGACCGCGCCGCTGCTGAACGGACTGACGACGCGAGTGGCTCCGGCGCGTTCGAGCTTGTCAATCGCCTTCTCATCCGAGGCGCGGGCGACGATCTGCAGCTTGTCGTTCAGCAAGCGAGCCGACAGCACGACGTAGACGTTGTCGGCATCGGTCTGCAGCACCGTTGTCAGGGCCTTCGCGTCCATGATGCCTGCCGTCAGCAGGACTTCGTCGTGCGTGGCGTCTCCGACAATGTAGTACCAGCCCTGTTCGCGGCACCCGGAGGCGAGGGCCTCGGCATCCGTGTCGATCACCACGAACGGCTTGTTCCGCGAATGGAGATAGCGGCAGATCGTGCTACCCATTCGGCCGAAGCCGCAGACGATGAAGTGCCCGTGAAGTTTCCGGATCGCTCGGTCCATTCTCCGTTGCTCCCAAATGCCCCGCAGTTGCAGGTTGACCAGATGCTGTCCCAACTCCGACACGCAATACGTGAAGATGCCGACTCCGAAGATCAGATAGATGATGATGAACAGCTTGGTCGATGGATTCAGCTCGGCTTGAGCCGTCGCCGACAACCCGACCGTGGTCATGATGATGACCGCCTCGTACACGCATTGCAGCCAGTCCCAGCCCTCAGTCAGCCGGAAGCCGACCGCTCCGACCAGCAAGAAGCTGGTCAGCAACCCGACGATCACCAGTATCTGTCGCATGTCGCCGAGCCTGTTCGATGGAGATGAGCCTGATGCGGCCTTGACTGACACATGGCCACTGAGGCCTTGGTGAACCGCACACCGTGACTGAGGCTAAGCATGTAGGGTGTGTGGAGTCTTCGGAACACACCGGCCTTTCACGGGGAACTTGGTGCGTTACGAAGACTCCACGCACCCTACAGGTTTCGCAGACTCAACAAGGTGATGGCCCTTCGGTCCTCTGACTGCTGCCATCCTCCCGCTACTTCTTCACTGGCTCGGTCACCGTCAGCGTGACCGTTTGGCTCGGGACTGAGACCAGCGTGTTGGGCCGATCGGCGGACTTGGGATCCTTGTGGAACGGCACTTGTGCCTGACCCTGGACCGACAATGTGTAATCTCCCGGACGAGTCCCCGCTTGGACGTTGATCGTCAGCGGTGCTTCGGTTTGATCGGCGGCGATCGTGCCGTTGCCGAGTTGAAACGAACCCTGCCAATTCAACGGTTGGTAGTTCACAGCATTTTTGAAGTCGCTCCAGTGACGAGTCAGCTTCAGTTTCACTTCGGCCTTTTGGCCGCTCTCGACCGTCACGCGATCGGGGACCAGCGACAGCGCGAACGGGGCGCGTTCGCGCACGGCAACGAAGTGTTCTCGCAGCTCGCGGCTGCCCACAAGATTGAAGACGCGGCAGAACGGACGGACTTCACGGCGCAGCGTCTTGTCACCGACGACGGATGTTGCGAAGACCTTGAACGTACCGACCGTCGGAGCCGCGTTGTCATCGGCCCACAGCACCAGCGTGCCGCGCGTGTTGTTGTTGATCGTCAGTGGCGACGCGTGGAGTCCGGCGGGAAGGCCCTCGACGGTGACTGTCGCCGGCTGGTTAAAGCCGTCGCGTGCATGAATGACGACATCGATCGAATCGGACCCGCCCTGCCAGACGTTCAGTCCGGACATGTTGTTGTTCGAGTGCATCGACGCGGCGAAGAAATCGGGCTGAGGCTTTCGGACGCTCAATACGTACTGATAGCGAGCACCGCCTCGGTTGTACGCATCCTTCACGAGGACGCGGTACTTGGTCTTCGGTTGCAGATTGATCGAGCCAGACGGGTCTCGCAGATGTCCGTCGAATGAACCGATCCGGTGCCCGAAATCGTCGATCGATCCGACCGGGTTTCCCTTCTCGTCGGTCACTGCGAGATACGGGTCGGCCCGGCCCGCGATCCGTTCGCAGTAGACCTCGAAGCCATACGGCCCGCCCTGTTCATCGGTCTCAAATGCGAACCAATCGAGATCCCGTTCGCGATCAAAGCGGCCACTCACGACAGCGGGGAGGGTCAACGCTTGGGGCTGCTCGCGCGTATCGTTCGGTTCGATCTCCACCGATGTCGGGGTCTCACTGACGAGCAGCGTTTGCGGGTTGGCATCGAGCGGCGTGATCTGCTCGCCGATCAGCGTGCAGGTGGCGGCGGTCGGCAGGACTGAATGTTGAGTCGCATGTTCGCGAAAGCGGTACGCACCGAGCGGCAGCAGCGCATCGGAGCCTCGCGCAGGGAGCTTGATCGCATCGAGCGGCAGATCGCCCGACAGCCAGCTCGTGGGCGCAGAACCCGCGCCCAGATTGCGTCCGAGGATCGTCAGTTCGACGTTCTGCCCCGCCTGCACTGCACGCGGGAAGACGTTTTCGATGTGAGGCCGATCCGTGACGATCAAGCGGTACGGATAGCCGCCGCGATACGTGAGGTCTCGCACCTCGATCAGATACTCGCCATCGGCCGGTGCGAGGAAGTCGATCAACGGATCGCGCCCTTCGTAGTCGCCGTTGCTTGCGAGCTGACGACCGTCGCTGGACTTCAATGTCAGCGCGGGGTCCATCTCGGTGTCCAGCCGCGCCGACTGGCAGTTGATGACCACGCGCTGCCCGCTCTTCAACGCCACGCGAAACAAGTCTTGGTTGTTCCCGTCCGAGGAACCATTCACTGCCGAGTTGACCGCGACTGTTTGAGCCTTGTCCGGCTCGTTGTTCGGTTCGACTTCCGCCACATCGACCAAGCCGCGCGTGATAGAAAAGAGCCTCGCGTTCGTGACGCCGAAACGGCCGACCGCGCGCACGTCCCACGTTCCCACCGGGACATCGGCGGCCACAGTCAGCTTGAACGTCTTCTCCTTGACGAACTCCGCCTTGAAGCCGGGATGCTCGAACAGCAGGGTCTCGACTCCCTCGATGTCCGCACCGAGCAGCTTCAATTCCACCTCACCCGGCGCGTTCAAGCCGACCGGCTCGATGCGATGCAGTTGCGGGGAAGGGAGTTCCGCGAAGACCGTGTACGGTGCGATGGCCAGCAGGAGCAACCCCATCAGGGGGCGAAAAGGCTTCGTCATGGGGAGGCTCGGGGGAGAATGTGTGGGCGAGGTTGGCAGGCGGTAGGAGTTGTCCGAATCACACTAACCCGAAGCGTGAGCGAGGAGGTAATACCTCTCGCGGTCCTGGATGAGACCTCTGAGCGGGGCGGCGTAAGCCCCCTGATTCTTTGAAAACGGGCTTACGCCCAAGAATCAGGGGGCTTACGCCCAATGGCACTCACTTTGGGGTGTAGCTGAAGTCGTAAGACTTCAGACGATCATCAAAGCCGGCTGAATTCTCACGAATTCAGCTAC
>JAYTQJ010000026.1:0-2570 GCA_043746775.1 Schlesneria sp. | reverse complement strand
CGCCCCTTTGGGGCTGAAAACCCAAAGAGCGCAACTTCAAAAAGCGTGAGCGAGGACGCACGTCGCTCGGCACTCGTCCTCGCTCACGCTTCGGGTTGGTGTGACTGACCACTCCCTGGCACGAGCGTGCCTATTCCACAAACCTCAGGGGAAACAAGTTCCTTGTCCACTGCGGCACCCATCACGAAGGCCACTCGTCCGCTGCCCGCTCGCCGTGCCGATTTGATCGTGCAAGAGCAGCGGTTTCAGGGGCGGACGGCATTCTTTGTGAAGGATCCGCTGACGCTCCGTTACTTCCGGTTCGCAACTCAAGAGTACCGGTTGTTTGAACTGCTCGACGGCCGACGCAATGCCATCGAGTTGCACGCGGCCTTCGTCGAAGAGCCTCTCCCGCAGCCAGTGACCGTCGAAGAAGTCACGCTGCTGGTCAAACGCTGGCAGCAGGTCGGGCTGCTGGAGGATGTTGATCCCACCACGACCTCGCGCGCGTTCGCGATTCGTCATGCACAGAAGCAGCGACCGCAGTGGTTCGGCTGGTTGTCGCGCGTGCTCTATTTGAAGCTGCACGCTTTTGATCCCGATGCGCTGCTGAACCGCCTCTACCCGTGTGTCCGTTGGCTGTTTCATCCGCTCGGTGTGGCGCTGGCTTTGGCGGTGATGTTGTCGGCCGCGTTGCTGGTCGTCGGACGGTTCGATCAGTTTTCCAGCCGCCCCGAACTGCAAAACTTCCACGCCTTCTTCAATCTGCAAAACATCTTCTGGCTGTGGCTGACGATTGGCGTCGTGAAGGTGTTGCACGAGTTCGGCCACGCGCTGACGTGCAAACATTTTGGCGGCGAATGCCACGCGATGGGGCTGCTGTTCATGTGCTTCTCACCGTGTTTGTACTGCGACGTGTCGGACTCGTGGATGTTGCCGAACAAGTGGCATCGCATCGCGATCGCCGCTGCGGGCGTCTACGTGGAACTGTTGACGGCGTCGCTGGCGACGTTCGTGTGGTGGTCCACTCCGCCCGGCGTGCTGCACAGCATCGCGTTCTCGGCGATGTTGTTTGGATCGGTCCAGACGTTCCTCATCAACGCCAACCCGCTGATGAAGTTCGACGGCTACTACATGATGAGCGACTTCTTGGAGGTGCCGAACCTCCGCCAAAAGTCATACCTCAGCCTGAAGCACTACGCGACGAAATGGTGCTGGGGAACGGACCAGCCCGCACCGGGGCCGACCGGACTGCGCGGGCTGTTGTTCACGGTGTACGCGATCGCCGCGACCTTCTACGGTTGGATGGTGACGGTCTTCATGGTCTGGTTTCTGACGACGTTTCTTGAACCGTACAAGCTGACCATTTTCGGTTGGGGGTTGGCCGCGTTGGCCGCAACCAACATGTTCGTCCTGCCTTTGCTGATGGGACTCATCACTGTGAGGAGGAACCCGGCCGTGCTGCGTCCAAAGCAATGGTGGCGTCCGGTGCTGGCGGCAGCGTTCGTCGCGGGGGCGGTCTATGCGATGTGCGTCGTCCCGCTGCCGCGCCGGGTGTACGCCGTGCTGACCATCGAGCCGATTCACTCCCAGCAAGTGACCGTCGCGGTGCCGGGGCAAATTCGGAAGATTCACGTTGTCGCGGGTCAGGCGGTGCAAGCAGGCGACCCACTCATCGAACTCGACAACCCCGAACTGCGACTCGTCCACGACCGACTCACTCAAGAGCGTGGCTCGTTTCAAGTCCAGTTGAACGCCGCCCAAGCGTCGCTCGATCCCGCACGCAGCCAGCAACTGCAGGCGATGTTGACCGAGATCGACTCACAGTTGGCATTGCAGCAGCGCCGCTTGAATGGCCTCGTCGTTCGTTCGCCTTGTTCGGGGGCGGTGATCCCCGAGCCAGAAGTACCGCAACTCGCGCCGAGCGGAACGACGCGCGTGACTGCGCTGCCGCGCTGGACGCGGTCGCCACTCAGTCCGCAAAACGTCGGAGCGGTCCTCGAAGCGGGGACGCCGGTCTGTCGCGTCGTCGAATCTGCCGCTTGCGAAGCGGTGGCGATTCTCCCGCAGAGCCAGATCGAATTCGTGCGCGTCGCCCAGCCGGTCGCCATCAAACTCGATGCGTTTCCCGGTGAGACGCTGCTCGGCAAAGTGCGCGAGTTGGGCGTGCAGGATGTCACCGATCCGCCCGCTCAATTGCTGAACGTTTCTGGCAGCGAATTACCCGCCGTGACCTTCGGCCCCGGCGCGGGACAACTCGCCACGCCGCACTATCGCGTCCGCATCGAGCTGACCGGATTCAGCCATCACGGCGACGCACCGCACCGCACGCCATTGCGTCCCGGCCTGCGCGGTCGAGTCTGGATTCGATCCGGCTCACAAACGCTGGCCCTGATGTGGTGGCGTTCACTTTGCGAAGCGATCCAAGGCTGAGGCGAGGGAGTCGTGACTGACAAAAGTCCCACACACGGCCAAGGCTGCTTCGTTTAACCGCGTGGGCAACGCCCCGCGCGTCGAATGGCGAAACAGCTTTTCACGTCGCTCGACGCGCGGGGCGTTGCCCACGCGGTTAAACGACGCGGCGATTGGCC
>JAYTQJ010000025.1:0-5620 GCA_043746775.1 Schlesneria sp. | reverse complement strand
CCGTTTCACTTTGACGCCCAGACCACTCCCGCGTCGGCTCTTAGAACCTGTTGAAGTATGAGTCCGCATTTCAAAACTAGCCCGACGCGCGAGTTTTGTAGTTTCGCGGTTTTGGATTTCCGCCCCAACGGGGCAGCCCTAAGTCAGCCCAGGGCAAGCGACCAACGGGAGCGTCGCCCTGGGTTCCGGTCGTCACAGAATCTCAAGCCCTGAAGGGGCGACCCTATGTTGCTCGCAGGAATAGTACCGCCCCTTCAGGGCTTGAAAATCGCGGCAAACCGCCAACCCAGGGCGTTGCCCTGGGCTGGCATAGCGTCGCCCCTTTGGGGCTGAAATCTCAAAAGGCGCAACTTCAAAACGCGCGAGCGAGGGCTTCGTACTCAACGAACGCCCAGCCCTCGCTCGCGCGTCGGGCTAGTTTGTTCCGACTCCACAAAATGACAGCGTTGATTTTGGACAGGCCCTTACTCTGCGTATCGTTCTTTCCGACCGGAACTCACCATGACACACTGGCCCGCCCCCACTCTGATCATCGCTCCGTCCATGCTGAAGTGTGACTACGGCGACATGCTGCGCGAGGTCGAGCAACTCGACGCCGCTCAAGCCGCTTGGTTTCACTGGGATGTGATGGATGGTCACTTCGTCCCGAACCTGTCTTACGGAGCGATGGTCATCCAGGCGATCCGGCCTCGCACCAAAGCCTTCTTCGACGCGCATCTGATGATCTCCGATCCCGCCACGTATTTGGATGGCTATCTCAAGGCGGGTTGCGACGCGATCACGTTTCATATTGAAGCCGTTCCCGAACCGACCGCGCTGCTGCGACGAATTCGTGCGGCGGGACGAAAGGCCGGACTGGCGATCAATCCGAAAACGCCGGTCTCCGCCGTCGAACCTTTCCTGTCCGACTGCGACCTCGTGTTGACGATGAGCGTCGAGCCGGGGTTTGGTGGTCAGAAGTTCATGCCCGAAGTTCTCGATAAGGTTCGCCAACTGAAGCGACTCGTCGGGCCGCAGACGCTGCTGTCGATCGACGGCGGGATCGCGGCCGACACAATCGCGCAGTCCGCTGCAGCGGGGTGCCAAGTCTTCGTCGCAGGCAGTGCGATTTTCGACGAGCCAAACTATACTGCGGCCCTTCAAAATCTCGCCCGATTGGCAGGAGCCGCTTCACGATGAGTGCCGCAACACCCACCGAAACCGAACAGACCAGCGTCGAACAAAACGGCGACGCTCCGCGCACGAAACGCGGCGTCCCCGAAGGGCTGTGGATTGCCTGCGACTCGTGCAAGAGCACCGTCTTTCGCAAGCAGGTCGAGAAGAACCTGTTCCTGTGCCCCGAGTGCAGCCACCACTTCATCGTGCCCGGTCGCATCCGGATCGAACAACTGCTGGACGAAGACAGCTTTGAAGAGTGGTTCGCGGGACTCGGCCCGAAAGACCCGCTCGGCTTTGTGGACACCAAGCCCTACAAAGACCGACTGAAAGCCGAGCAAAAGAAGTCCGGCTTGACCGAGGCGTGCATCGCCGGACGCGGCTACATGCGCGGCCGCCCGCTGGTCTTCGCTCTGACAGACTCCGCCTTCATCATGGGGAGCATGGGTTCGGTGGTCGGTGAAAAACTGACTCGATCTGTAGAGGCGGCGACTGAGATGAAGTTGCCGCTCGTGATTCTCAGCGGCTCCGGCGGCGGTGCCCGGATGCACGAGGGAATCTTGTCGCTGATGCAAATGGGCAAGGTGTCGGCGGCACTCGCTCGCTATCAAGAAGCGGGCGGCCTGTTCATCTCGGTCCTCACAAATCCCACGATGGGTGGCGTGGCCGCGAGCTTCGCGTCACTCGGAGACATCACGATCGCTGAGCCGAAAGCGCTCATCGGCTTCGCTGGCCCGCGCGTCGTGAAGGCGACCTGCGGTATCGATCTCCCGGCGGGCTTTCAGACGAGCGAGTTTCTGCTCGAACACGGCTTCGTCGATCGCATCGTCGCGCGACCCGATCTGCGGACGGAACTCTCACGCCTGATCGACTACTGCGAAATGTGATTGCCAACACCAACCCGAAGCGTGAGCGAGGACGATGCCGGACTCTGCTTGCTCGCCCCCCTTCCTCGTTCGCTTTCATTCCTCGCCCGCAATTCGTTTTGTCTCGCACCATCATCCTCTCTGACGCTTCGGGTTAGTGTGATCGAGCATCGAACGCCGCCTGCCCTCATCTGCCTCGCCTGCCTCCCCCCCGCCTCGGTAACTCCATGTTCGACTTTCTCAAGAAGCTGCTGAACCCCAAGCCCAAGGTTGTGAAGCTCGACATCAACCGGCGGTTCCAGCTCGTCAGTCGCGTCGGCCAGGGAAGCATGTCGAAAGTCTGGCGCGCCATCGACGGACGCACAGGGAAGACCGTCGCTCTCAAGCTGCTCGATATCGACAAGACCAAGCGACTCGAGTCGCGGTTCATCGGCATCAGGACCAGAAAGCCGCCTGAGGGCGAGGTGGCCGTTACGCTCAAACATCCGCACGTCGTGCAGACCTACGAGTTCGGCATCACCACGAACAACGAGCAGTACCTCGTGATGGAGTTCGTCGAGGGCGTCAGCCTGAGCTACCTCGTCGATGCTCAGAACGAAGTGATGAAGCGGAACCGGTTGCGAATGGTCGTCGAGTTGGGTGAGGCGATCGAGTATTTCCACAAACAGAACTGGATTCACCGCGACATCTGCCCGCGCAACGTGATCCTCGACCAAGAGTACTCCATCAAGCTGATCGACTTCGGTTTGGTCGTGCCTAACATTCCCGAGTTCCAAGCACCGGGCAACCGCACCGGAACGGCCAACTACATGGCCCCGGAACTTATCAAACGCCAACGCACAGACCAGAGGATCGATGTCTTTTCGTATGCGGTCACCTGCTACGAGATGTACGCCAAGCGACTCCCGTGGGAGGCGGCCGAAACGTTGGATGCCGTCCTTCAGCACATCAACTCGCCCCCGGATGACATCCGCAAACATGTGAAGGACATCGATCCACGCGTGGCCGACGCCATCATGCAGGGACTGGCCCTCGAACCGCGCGACCGCTGGCAGACGATGACCGAAATGGTGAATGAGCTACGCGAGGCGTATCTCGACCGAAAGAAGTGACAGTGGAACTCGTTCGTTTAACCGCGTGGGCAACGTCCCGCGTGCTGATCGGCGAGACAACTTTCAACACCGCTCGACGCGCGGGGCGTTGCCCACGCGGATAAACGATGTCAGCCCGCGTTCAGACATCCCCAAGACCCTTCAGGCTTCAGTCAGAATTGCACCCGATGCTCTCGATCATCGACTACGGAATGGGCAATCTGCGATCGGTGCAGAAAGCGTTTGAAAAGCTCGGTTCGCCCGCCGAGATCGTGACTCGCCCCGAGCAAGTTCGTGCCGCGACGAAGCTGGTGCTGCCGGGAGTCGGTGCGTTTCGCGATGCCATTCACGAACTGCAGCGACTCGAATTGGTTGAGCCGATTCGCGAACACATTCAGGCTGATCGACCGTTCCTCGGCATCTGTCTCGGACTGCAACTGCTGTTCGACGTGAGTCACGAAGATGGCGAATGGCCGGGCCTCGGCATCTTGTCAGGCGAAGTGTTGCGGTTCCCGGCTCAGCCGGGACTGAAGGTGCCGCACATGGGCTGGAACTCACTGCAAGCGGTCGGTTCGCCGAAGCTGTTGGACGGTCTCGCGCCGGATGCCTCCGTTTACTTCGTTCACAGCTACTATGTCGCCCCGCGCGACGAGTCGATCATCGCCGCTCGCACCGATTACGCTCTGCCGTTCACGTCGATGGTCGAACGCGGCAACCTGTTCGCCACACAGTTCCATCCCGAGAAAAGCCAGAAGGTCGGCATGAAGCTGCTCGCAAACTTTGCGGCGCTGTGAAGCGGAGTCGTCCGTCTCCGTTTTGAAACTTGCCCCACCGGGCTTGCCCCGGTGGAATCAGGTCTTTGCACTACTTGGCGAACACTCGATGCGGCATCGCGAGTAGTGCAAAAACCCGCGAGCCACCGGGATGAACCCGGTGGGGTCGCATCATCTCGTCACGATTCATTCGTCTACCAGCATGACTCTTTCTCTCTCTCAATAGAACCAAACTCATGGAAATCCTCCCCGCCATCGACCTTCGTGGTGGTCAGTGCGTCCGCTTGCGACAGGGCGACTACGCTCAAGAGACCGTCTTCTCGAACGATCCGGGTGAGATGGCTCGACGCTGGGCAAGCGGCGGGGCGACGCGGCTCCATTTGGTGGACCTCGACGGCGCGAAGGCGGGTCGGCCGGTGAATGTGGACGCGATCCGAGCCATCGTTGGCGCGGTGTCGATCCCGTGCGAACTCGGCGGCGGGCTGAGAGACGAAGCGTCGATCCGGCTGATGCTGGACGAAGTCGGTGTCGAACGCGCGATCATCGGGACGCAGGCCCTCAAGCAGCCCGAATGGTTTCGAGAGATGACGCGGCTCTTCCCCGGTCGCGTCGCGCTGGGTCTCGATGCTCGCGACGGAATGGTCGCGACGGCGGGATGGCTCGATGTTTCGCAAACGTCGGCGATCGACTTGGCCCGTCAGTTTGTGGGCCTCGACGTGGCGGCGGTCATCTACACGAACATCGCCAACGACGGGATGATGCAGGGCGTCGATGAAGCCACGATCCACGACATGCTCGCGCTGGCGGACCTCGGACTGCCGGTAATCGCGTCGGGCGGAGTCACCACGCTGGCCGATGTCGAACGACTGGCTGAGGTCTCGCGCCAACAACCGAAGTTGGTCGGAGCGATCATTGGCCGTGCGCTGTATGAGGGCACGATCAACGTCGCCGATGCGGTCCGCGCAGCACAGGCCTGATCGAAACACCAACCCGAAGCGTGAGCGAGGACGTTTTGTTTATCGGGCCTCACGCGCGGTCGATCATGGCAACGGCACGTCGTGGTAGTCGAGTGCCCATTCTCGCATGAACCGCACGCGGTTCGGAACGATGCGGTAGACGATCAGCGCCGGGTTGTCCAAGCTGCCGAGGTAGTGTCGCAGCAGCGGATTGGCACCCCAAATGTCTTGCAGCAGGCTTCGCTCCGTCATGACCTCCGCGACGCCCGTGATGCGGACTTGATCGTGGCGTTCGTCGAGGTAGCAGAGTTCGACCTTCGGGTTCGCCGCGATCTCGGCGGTCTTGTGGTACGTCCTCAAGTTGGCGATGTAGACGACAAAGCCGTCCGTGCGCACGGGCGAGACCGGTCGCAGGCGGGGCTGGTCGCCGTCCATCGACGCGAGGTGAGGAAACCGATCGGCAGCGATCACGGCGCGCGCCAACTCGGACAACTGAGTGAGATCGATTGGTTCGGGTATTGGCTGGGGCATGATGTGACTCCATCGAGAACGTATTTCAAAACCTGTATTTGTTCCGGGAAACTAGCCCGACGCGCAAGCGAGGGCTGGACATTCGATGACGGTGAAGTCCTCGCTTACGCGTCGGGCTAGTTTTGAAATGCGCTCTAACAATGTGGTTTGAACGTAAGCCTGCCCCCCCTCCCTCATCACCCGATGACGCCTAGCCATTGAGATCATCATTCATGACACACACCACACCTCACACGGATGACCCCGAC
>JAYTQJ010000024.1:0-2574 GCA_043746775.1 Schlesneria sp. | reverse complement strand
CGAAAAATGAACTTTGAACCACCTGACCCCTGATCGCTCAGTCACGGCAATTCGAGTGTCTGGCTTTTCGTAGGGTGGGCTGTGCCCACCATGATCGGGGATGCCGATTGATTGATGGGCACAGACCACCCTACATCTACTCAATCGAGTGACGACGATCACGGGACGGCGATGTACGAGCCGTAAATGAGCAGTTGCGTGTTGGTGTAAGACTGAGTGGTTCCCGCCGAACCCGATCCTGAACTTCCCCCCGGAACCCAAGTCGCTGGGAACCCGGACGTGAAGACTGTTTTTGTGATGTCGGAAGTCGTCACGCCGTTGGGTGTCGCGTAATAGACGTACTGCGAATCGGTACTGAGTGAGACGGCCAACCAATAGGTGCCGGGGTCCAATGTGACGGGGGGAATTTGTCCGGTGATCCAAGCGGTGCTGGTCGAGCCGAGAAGCAAACCGGTCTGCGCGATCCGCGTTCCCGGTTTACCCGTCCCGTTGGTGTAGATCGCCAACCGAATTGGGAAGTTGTTGGATTTGACGTACGCGGCCAGTTCCAGCATCTCACCTTTCGTCGTGAGAGTGATCGGAGTAGCGACCATCTCGGCGCTCATGACGTAGAAGTACCCCTTCTGGCTGGATGCCAACGATTGGCCGATGTTCAGCAGCGAGGGATCACCCGCAGAACCAGCACCGGCCGCCCACAGCAGTGATGCCTTGAGCAGTCCTTGTCCGTCGGCCGACAAGGTGTTCACGTCGAGTGAGTAGGTCGCCCAAGGCAACTGCACACGACGGGCGGGCACGGTCACTCCCTCGACATCGGATCGTCCGGCGGCGAGCGTTCCAAAATTCACTTTGTAGTCAGACGTGTTCAAACCCAAGATCGACATCGAAGCCGCTTTGGAACTCGAAAACGATTGCAGTGTACTCGTCGTGTTGAGAATCGTGACCTGCTGCAGTGGCGTGTATCCCTGCGTGATGTAATGGTTCGACGCTCCAATCTTGAGGGCCGTCCCCGTGGTCGTACTCCAGCCTTTGTAGAAGCCGAAGGTTTCATTCATCTCGGGATGTTCTGTGACCAATCCAATCGGCGCTTTCTTCAAGATGCTCTCGGCCACTGTCACTCCATCGTCGCTCGACACGAAGATCACGTCGTTCTCGGCGTAGGCGGCGGTAAAGTCGGCTTCCGGTTGCAAGCACGAGATCGTCGTGACGGTGAAGCCCCACGATTGGAACAGCGAAACCTTGGGGTTGTCTTCCAACAACGCGGTCACGACGCCGTCTTGACCGTTGAGCTTCTGCAAGAATGTCGGTGGGGTGTAGAGACCGCCGGAGACAAAGAGCAGTCTTCCCGACTGAGGCGGAGACTCATCCGGAACGACCGGAGCCGTGATCGCTTTCGTGCGGTAGCTCAAACCGAACTGTTGCACGTTGGTGGCGAGGTTCTGCACGGTGCCATCGTTCATCTGCAACGTCAGCGGGGAACCGGCTCCGGCCCACGCATAGCGCAGTTTTTCTGGCCGTCCGTCGCCGTTGCGATCGGGGACGCTGAACGTGATCGCCGACGCGGTCCGTTCGGTGAAGCCGGTCGCTCGTTGGAGGTCGGCCATGAAGTCGCGCTGCACATCGGTCGAGATGGCGCGCGCGCCGGAACCGGTGTCGGCGAGTGACAGCGAGCGGGTCGAGACGGCGACCGCAGAGGCCATGCCGCCCATCAACACGACCGAGGCGGCCAATCCGATAACGAGTTCGATCAGTGAATATCCGCCGCGCGGACCACGACGGCGGGGGGTGCCACGGTCACGGCTTTGCGTGGCCGTGTCTTCGCCGCGAGGGAAGCACGGCCACGCAAAGTCGTGACCGTGGCACCCGGCGCAAATCACTCCTCGTTTCATGATCTCCTGGCCTTTCCGGTCACCGGGTCGATCGTGACCGTCTTCGTCTGGTTGCCACTCGTGATCGTGATCGTTCCCGAGGTGAGTGCCACCAAGGGCAAACCGGCTTGTGGGACGCCGCTCGCCGTGTAGGACAGCGTCGCGCCGCCATTGAGACTGGCGCTGAGGGCCACCGAGTAGCCGAGCGTGGTCAGGTTGACCGCGTAGGCTTGTCCCGAATTGTTGATCTGCGTCACACCGGTCGTCGTGTAGGACGGGGGACTGGCCGTGAAGATGATGCTGCACGGGGCGCTGGTGTAGCGGGCGTGGCTTTGGATGTAGTTGATGTCGGCCTCAACCCGCCGCGCCGCCGCATCGACCTGATAGCGCAAGACCGTTGTCGAGAGTTTGGGCGCGGCGGTCGCCGTGACGATCCCCAGAATGAGCAACGTCAGCGTGAGATCGACCAAGGTGAACCCGCGCCGACTCCGCGCCGCTGCACATCGTGCAGCAGGAAGCGATCGTCGGTGTTGTTGAGGAAGGTTCATGGATTGGGGTGCAGTCGTGAATTGGTGGTCATAGTCGCGAAGCGACGCTAGCGAATAGCCGTGGGTGTTAGCAGCCTGTTGAAAAAGGATTGTTGGGAGGGCGAGGCTCCCGCCGAGCCGCAAGAAACAAGTGATATTCCACACACATGCGGCTCGGCAGG
>JAYTQJ010000023.1:0-5631 GCA_043746775.1 Schlesneria sp. | reverse complement strand
TACACCCCAAAGTAAGTGCCATTGGGCGTATGCCTGATGGGTTCGCCGCGTCCTCACTCAAAAATCAGTCTTCGTCAATTGGTGGCACCATTGGGCCTTGTTACGATCCCGCCCGCGACCCTGCGACCCAATATGAGGTTGTACCCCTCGCGGCCATGATTGAGATGTTTCGGCGAGCCGCATGTTTGACTGCGTGAGGTTAGCCCCAGTGCGATGAACCGAGCGGCATTCAGCCCTCAATGTATTTGACTCAGACGGAACGACCAGCCCCTCAGGAACGGACTCGATGACGACAGACACACTTGCCTCACCCAGCCCCAAGCAACAGATTCGCGATCAGGCTCACACCAATCGCAATGCACAGGAAAACAAGGACGAACTGAGCCGCGAGATCGTCGCCCGCTGCATGGCGTTGCCCGAGTATGAGCGCGCTCAAACGGTTCTGTTCTACCTCGACGTTCGCAGCGAAGTCCGAACGCGGAACGATCTCGACAAGGCACTGGTCAGCGGCAAGAAGATCGTCGTCCCGTACTGCGTCGATGGCGAGTTGGAACTATTCCACCTCGAACAGACCGACGAACTCTCCGTCGGGATGTACCGCATTCTCGAACCGAAGCCTGAGCTGCGGACGGTCGCCGCCAAGAAGGTTGATGTCGCCGAAATCGACATGATTATCGTCCCCGGCGTGGCGTTCGATCGACGCGGCGGACGAACCGGTCACGGCAAGGGCTACTACGACAAGATGCTCGAACACGCTCGGCCCGAAACGCCGCTCATCGCGCTGGCGTTCGAGTGCCAGTTGTTCGACGAGATCCCCATGCAGGACCACGATGTCTTCATGGACAAGGTCATCACGGAGAAAGCCGCCTACGACGGTCGCGGTCGTGCGTGATGTGCCGTGTGGACAGCTCGTCGAAAAACGTAGGGTAAGCGTCTCGCTTGCCCTGTCTTCGACGGCTTCACGGGCAAGCGAGACGCTTACCCTACGTTTCTCGACACGCTGTGAAGCGATGCGGCCCTCGACCACGCCCGCCCCCGGACATCAGAAGGAATCACAAGGCCGATGACCGCACACCGAGCCATCGTTGACGACACTTACGCGGAAGCCTTTCGCAGCATCTATGCCGAGGTACTCATCACGGCGCGTGATCGGAAGTGGCTCGATCACGCCTGCCAAGCCGCCACGGGTCACGCCTCAAGCAGCATCTTCTGCGAATGCGAAGCGGCCATTGATCGTTACGTCGGACCGGGTGGCGATGAGTCCTTCGCGACGCCCGATGGTCGGCCGGGTGCCGTCGTGCAGTTCCATGTTCCGCGCTTCAAGAAGGACCGCGAGAAGCTGCTCGAACGAGTCCTCTTGCACCGCATCAGCCAAAACGTGCTGACCTCGCCCACCGCCGCGTGCTTCAACCTGTTGGACACGGAGACGTACTTCAAGCTCGGTCGCAAGTTGTCATTCTTCGGTGACGGGCATCAGTTCCGAGACGTGCGCTACGGTCGCAAGGTCTGGGTTTTGCCGATCATGGGGGGCGAGTTCGTCATCGACCGACGCTTCGGCTATCGCGACGGCATTATGGGAGGCAACCTCTGGTTCTTTGCCGAGTCCGTCGATGCATCGCTGCTCGCAGCGGAACGCGGGGTCGCGGCGTTGGAGAACGTTCCCGGCGTGATCGCTCCGTTTCCGGGAGGCGTCGCGGCCAGCGGCTCGAAGGCGGGGAGCGCTTATTCGTTCCTCTTCGCCAGCACGAATCACCCGTTCTGTCCGACGCTACGTGACAAGCTCGGTGACAAGTCGGAAGTCCCCGCCGGTGTGAACTCGATCATGGAGATCATCATCAACGGTCGCGATTTGAAGACCGTCTGCGACGCGACTCAAGCGGTCATTCAAGCCACGATCGACACCCCCGGCCTGCTCCGCATCTCAGCAGGCAACTACAACGGCCGCCTCGGCAAGAGCTTCATCTACCTCCACCCGGATCGTCAGCCAAACGTAGGGTAAGCGTCTCGCTTGCCCGTGCGGCAACCGGCATGGAAGTGGACGAAGCTCGATCAGCATCGTTTAACCGTGTGAGCAACGCGTCGAGTGACGTTGGACGCTGTTTCGCCCATCGACGCGCGGGGCGTTGCCCACGCGGTTAAACGAGCGAAGGCGGGATCACACTAAATCCGGCACGTCGCTGGTAACGGCACAGCAGCTCCCTTCAGCTCAACCGGCAGCTCATCAATTTTCGCGGCAAGAATGAAATCATTCTCGGACAGCCCGCCGATCGCGTGCGTCCAGATTTCAATCGCGACATTGCGATAGCCGACAAGATGCAGATCGGGGTGATGCCCTTCTGCTTCGGAGACGGTGGCCACCTGCTCGAAGAACCGCATCGCGGCCATGAAGTTTTTGACGACCCACTCCTTGCGAATCCGCTCCCCTTGGTGAGCGATCGTCCAACCATGCAGCTTCGCGAGCTGTGCCTCCGCCTCAGTCGAGGTCAGTTTGGGAACGCCTCCCTCGCACGGGACGCAGCGCTTGGCACGCAGTTCTTCAACGGTGTGAGCAGTCATGATCGGCAGCTTTCATGGTGAGTAGGGTTTCATCGCATCGACGGAGATATGCTTCGGAGCGGGGGGCGTGAGTCCTCTGAATCAGGCTGGAACCACAATTACCGCGAATTCAGGGGACTCACGTCCCCCGCTCCGAAACGCCATTCGCTTAGGCTCGAACAAGCAACGCTTGGTATCCGCCGTCGGTCGGTTGTCCCGGCAGGAACAGTTCGTCCTCGACCAGCTTCACATCCGAGCGGCTCGAGACCACGCGACGCACGAGGTCCGCGTTTTCTTCCGGCTCAATACTGCATGTTGAATAGACGACTCGGCCATGCGGGACGAGACGTTCGATGGCTGCTGTCAGCAATCGCTCTTGAACACGCCGCAGTTCCAAGATGCCCGTCGGGGTGATCCGCCAGCGCGCCTCGGGCCGCTTCCCCAAGACACCGGTGTTCGAGCAAGGGACATCGACGAGGATCGCGTCGAATGGGCCGTCGGGCAGTTGCGAGCCATCTTCGCCGATGAGCTGCGTTGTGATGATGTTCGCTCCCAATCGCTGGCGGTTCTCTTCGACCAGAGCCAACCGTTCGGGACGGATGTCGGTCGCAATGATCTCGCCCGAGTTCTGCATCAGTTCGGCGAGGTGACACGTCTTGCCGCCGGGTGCCGCGCAGACATCCCACACGCGCTGACCCGGTTGCGGCGCGAGTCGCAGCGCCGCGCGACTGGCCGACAAATCCTGCACGGCGAACAAGCCCTCGGCGTAACCGGGTAGCCGCTCGACCGCACACGACTCTTCCAATGCGACAGAACCGGCGTCACCGATGGACTGCGCGGCGATGCCCGCGTCCGTGAGCGCGATCATCAACGCGTCGCGCGTCGTGCGGAGTTGGTTCGCGCGCAGATGGAGTCGCCCGGTCGTGTTGAACCACGCGCCGAGTCGAAACAAATCGAGCGGCTTCATGCGCGTGGCCCATCGTTCGGCGAGCCACATCGGAAAGCTGAACGCATCCGCGAAGTAGCCGACGGGATTAGCAGCCGGATCAGCAAACGCAGGCTCGATAAGTCGTCGAAACCGCCCGTCGGAAACCGGCACGCCGCACGATGAGGGTTTCGCATCGAACTCATTCGTGATGCAGCGCGTCCCGCCGCGCAGCACTCCGTTCACGAAGCCGCTCCACTGATGACGACCGAGTCGCTTGGTCAGCTCGACGGTCTCATGCAACGCGGCGTGAGGCGGCACTCCGTCGAGCAACGCGAGCTGATAGATGCCGAGCCGCAGGATCGACAGCAACGGCGGCTCGACCTTCTCCAGCGGTCGCGCGACGAGTTGCGACAAGATCGAATCGAGCGTCGCCAGTCGCCGCACGACCCCACACGCGAGTTCCATCGCCAGCCCGCGCTCAATCGGCGGCAGGCTCCCTGTTTTGAAGACGCGTTCGAGCACATCGCTCACCCACGTCCCCGTGTTGAGGTACTCCTCGATCGCGACGTAAGCCGCCTCCCGCGCGGTTCGCACCGACAACAGTGGCTGCTGGTAAACGTCTTCAGGAAACGAATCATCAAATTGGATCGGCACGCTGGGCAGTCTGTAGAAATGTAGGATGGGCACTCTTGCCCGTCCGGCCTTCACGTTCAGTGTCGGCAAGAGAAAAGCGGACGGGCAAGAGTGCCCATCCTACAAGTTGTTCGGCGGGCCGCTAACTACCGCTCAACGACTCCGCGACATCAGTCCTATACGCGGTCAGTCCCGGCAGGATGCCGACCAGCGTCGCGAGGAGCAGCAGTGCGGGGAGCAACACCAGTTCCTTCATCTCAAACGCGAGCGGGTTCACGATCAGGCCGGTCTGTCGTTCGACGATCGGTGCTGCGATGAAGACCAATCCGTGACCGAGGGCCAGTCCTAGCAAGCCGCCTCCGACGCAGAGGATGATTGACTCGGCCAAGATGATCGAGAAGACCGTGCCGCGTTGAGCACCCAAGGCCCGCATGATCGCGATCTCACGCCGACGGGCCGCCATCGAGTTGTAGATGCTGACGAAGATGCCGATCCCCGACACGACGATGATCAGGACCGTCAGCACCATGAGCAGTTCCATCGCCGGCCGCAGGAACTGGTCGAGCAACTTCTGCATCGGAAAGATCGGGTTCACCGCCTGAGCCTGATAGCCCTTCTTGAGTTCACCCGCGATGAGCGGCCCGACCGTCAGCCCTTTGCACTGCAACAGAATTGCCGTGACTTGCTTCTGAACCATCGGCAGTTCGTGAATGTGATTGTGTCCCGCATGGTCGTGTCCCGCATGATCGTGCGTGCCGTACTTGGCTTCGATCTTCTTGATCTCCGCCGCCAGCTCTTCGGGACTGAGCGGCGGCTCACCGTAGAACTCGCGTTCGCGCTTGATCCCCTCGCCAAGCGGCTTGTCGTGACCTTCGATTTGATAAAAGCCTTCGAGATTCACATACACCGTCTTGTCGTGCGGAGTCCCCGTCGGCGCGAGCAGCCCGACTACGGTGAACTCTTCGTTGTGGACGTGCCCCGAGTCGGCTCCGCCATGCACCAGCTTGAGCTTCGATCCAATGCCCCATCTATTCTCGATAGCCACTCGCGATCCGATGTATGCCTCAAACGGGCGTCGCATCTCCGCCGAATCTTTGTGGAATTGGAACGATCGTTTCGGTGCGTAGTCGATCTCGAAGAACTCGGGAATCGTCCCGACGATCGGAAACGAACCTAGTTGTGTCACGTCACCCATCGCCAGCGGGATTGCCGACTCGATCCGCTTGTCCTTCTTCCAATCGAGGTAGTACCGATACGGCAGGTTCTCGATCGGCGGACTGATGTGATAGACGGTGCTGAGGACCAGTTGCAGCGGATCGCCCTTGGCTCCGACGATCAGGTCGTAGTTGATCGACCGCTGGTTAAACGTGTTTTGGAGGATGCCAAAAATGACGAGGACCGCCACCATCAGCATCACGCCGAGGGCCACACTGAGCGCAGTCAGTGACGAAGCCAGTCCACGCTGGCGAATGCTCTTCCAAGCAATGGTCGCAAGATTCACGAGAGGTCTTCCGTTGGAGAATCCAGTCCGCTCA
>JAYTQJ010000022.1:0-2575 GCA_043746775.1 Schlesneria sp. | reverse complement strand
GGGTTGGTGCTGTTCAAAACACGGCGTAATTCTTGGACGAGTCCTAAGGGCTAACGCCCAAGAACCGGGGGGCTTACGCCGCCCCGCTCAGAGGTCTCATCACCGACCGCGCAAGGTACCTAGAAGGTCCACACTGATGGTCGCATCGGACTGGAGCGATTTCTATGATGCCGCCGCGTCGTTTGCCCTCACATCCATTGGAGCCTGCATCATGACCGACCGCCTTCCGATCAACCGCCGTACCGCCCTTCAACTCGCCGCTGCTGCGGTCGCGGCGAGTTCGCTTGCGTCTCCCCGTTCGAGTCGCGCCGATGTCCCGAGGGTCTTCACGGCGGAACGCAAAGTTGGCGACAAACGACTCGGCGATCTGAAGGACTACAACGGCTACTTCCCGTGGGAACCGTCGGCCACCGTCGCCGAATGGGAACGGCGAGCCGAGTACGTGCGACGACAGATGCTCGTCGCCAACGGTCTCTGGCCGATGCCGTCGAAGCAGCCGCTCAACGCGATCGTGCATGGCAAGATCGAGAAGGACGACTACACCGTCGAGAAGGTCATCCTGCAAACGGGCGACGGGCTGTACTGCACCGGCAGCCTCTATCGTCCGAAGGCTCCCGCTCCCGCCAATCAGAAGCGAGCCGCCGTGATGTGTGCTCACGGGCATTGGGCCAACGCCCGGTTCTATGGCCACACCGATGCTCAAATGAAAATTGAGTTGGAGACCAAAGGCGAAGTCCATCCCGTCGGAGGCCAGTATTTTTTGCAGTCAATTCCCGTGACGCTGGCTCGCATGGGCTGCGTTGCGTTTTTCTATGACATGCTCGGTTATGCCGATGGTGGCCCGTTGACCTCGCAGTTGATTCACGGCTTTGCCAAACAACGGCCAGAGATGAGCAGTCAGGAACGATGGGGCTTGTTCAGCGCTCAGTCCGAATTGCGGTGCCTCAATGGGATGGGACTGCAAACGTGGAATTCGGTTCGAGCCTTGGACTGGCTCAGCGGACTGGACGATGTTGATCCGAACCGCATCGCAATCACCGGAGCCAGCGGCGGCGGGACGCAAACGTTCATGCTCGGCTGCGTCGATCCTCGCCCTGCGGCGTTCTTCCCGGCAGTGATGGTCTCGACCGCGATGCAGGGGGGCTGTACGTGCGAGAACGCGAGCCTGCTCCGAGTGAACACCGGCAACATCGAGATGACCGCGCTGCTGGCTCCGCGACCGGTCGGGATGACGGGTGCCGATGACTGGACGAAGGAGATCGAGACGAAAGGCTTGCCGCAGCTCAAGAAGCACTACGCGATGCTCGGTGTACCGGACAACGTGGAAGGGAAGTACTTCCCGTACCCGCACAACTACAACCACCCCAGCCGCGCGATGATGTACGCGTTCTTCAACAAGCACCTGAAGCTCGGTGTTGCGGGGCCGATTGTCGAACGCGACTTCGTACCGCTCACGATCGCGGAAGCGACGGTCTGGGATGCCGATCACCCTGCACCGCAATACTCGGAAGAGGCGGAACTCAAGATCGTGCGCGGCTTCGCGAAGGATCAGGCTCAACAGTTCGCGGCCCTTGCCCCGAAGGACGCGGCGTCGCTGACCGAGTTCCGCCGTGTGGTCGGTGGCGCATGGGACGTTCTGATCGGACGAACGCTCCCAGGCAAGGACGACTTCACCTACGACCACACCTTCAAATCGAACGGCGAAGACCTGCTGAAGTTCCACACGGTGGTGAAGCTCACCAAGGAGGGCGAAGAAGTCCCGACACTGTTCTATCTGCCGAAGAACTGGAACAAGCAGGTTGTGATTTGGATTGCCGACGCGGGGAAAGCGTCACTGCTGAAAGACGATGGTTCGCCGATCGACGCCGTGCAGAAGCTGATCGATGCCGGTGTCTCGGTCGCGCTCCCCGATCTGCTCTATCAAGGTGAGTTCACCGCCGACGGACAGCCTTTGGCGGAAGCCCGCAAGGTGCCGAACCCGCGCGAGTTTGTCGGGTACACGGCGGGGTTCAATCACTCGCTCTTCGCGCAGCGCGTTCACGACATCCTGACGCTGATCGCCTTCAGCAAGCACAGCAAGTACGAGCCGGATGGGATCCACTTGGTGGGACTCGGCCCCGTCGCCGGACCACTCGTCGCGGCTGCCGCTGCTCAGGCGGGACCGGCCGTGAACAAGGTTGCCGTCGGCACGGGAGGCTTCCGCTTCAGTGCCATCACCGCCGCTCGCGACCCCATGCTGGTCCCCGGCGCGGTGAGATACGGCGACGTTCCCAGCCTCTTGGCGCTGGTGGCTCCACACCCGTTGTTGCTCGCCGGAGAAGCCGCAACGAGCGACGCCACCAAGCTCACGCAATCCGCTTACTCCGCAGCCAGCGCCAAGGCGACGCTGACGGATGCTCCCACCTCCAAGCTGCCAGGGGTCGTCGCCGACTGGTTGCTCAAGGGTTGAGTCGCCCTCTAAACCGTAGGGTAAGCGTCTCGCTTGCCCACTCTTCAAAACACCATCAGCACGTTGAACCTGGGTTCAACGTGCTGAGGGTGTTTTGACATCGAAGAAAGCGGGGGTCAGGTGGTT
>JAYTQJ010000021.1:0-13233 GCA_043746775.1 Schlesneria sp. | reverse complement strand
CATTGACGTTCCCGACAGAAGTCGCCCTCATCGCTCCGCGTGAAGTCAGCCGAGTCACCAGCGAGCCGAATACGCGGGAAACAGCGCCATTCCGCGTTCGGCTCTCTTCACGCGGAGCGATGAAGGCTACTTTTGGCGGGCACATCACGTGTGACATCAACAGAATCGAAGTTCGTGCTCGAAGAGCTGCCTGGACGTTTGGAAGACTCGATGGAACTCAGCCGACTCAATCAGTTGCTCGAACAGTTTCCGCGACGGCGCGTGGCGGTGCTGGGAGACTTTTTTCTCGACAAGTATTTGGAGGTCGATCGCGGACTGGATGAGCCGAGTGTCGAGACCGGTTTGGTCGCGTATCAGGTCGTGCGAGTCAGGCGTGCGCCGGGTGCGGCGGGGACGGTGGTAAACAACCTCGCGGCGCTCGGGGCTGGAGAGCTGCATGCCATCGGTGCGGTGGGTGATGACGGTGAGGCGTTCGATCTCTGTCAGGGCTTGAACCGGATCGGCTGTTCGACGGACGGGCTGCTGCGGTGTTCGGAATTGCTCACGCCAACGTATCTCAAGCCGTGTGACGCGAACATTGTTGGCTTGGCGGGCGAGCACTCGCGCTACGACACGAAGAACCGCACGCCGACTCCGCGCGACATCGTCGATCGCATCTCCATCGAACTCGAACGAGTCCTGCCGCGCGTCGATGCGCTGCTCGTGATGGATCAGGTTGAGATGCCCGACTGCGGCGTAGTCACATCGTTGCTAAGAGACCGGTTGAGCGAGTTGGCTCGTCGGTTTCCCAGCGTGCTGTTCTGGGCCGACAGCCGCCGACACATCCGTCTGTTCCGCAACGTCACGATCAAGGCCAATCAGTTTGAAGCCGTGCATCGCTTGAATCCGGCTGTCGGCGAAGAGGTCTCGGACGACGAACTGCAGCGTCTCGTCCCGCAGTTGCGTGACGAGATGGGAGCGCCGGTCTTCTTGACGTGTGGCGAACGCGGCATCTTGGTGAGTGACCCCGCGGTGACTTTGGTCCCGACCTTGAAGGTGACGAGCCCCATCGACCCGACCGGCGCGGGAGACAGCGTTTCCGCTGGTGCCGTTCTGTCATTAACGAGCGGCGCAACACCGGCCGAGGCGGCGCTGGTGGGAAACCTCGTCGCCTCAATCACGATCAAGCAACTCGGCACCACCGGCTCCGCGACGCCAGATCAAGTCCGCGCTGCACTGGCTGAATGGAATTTCCAACACCAACCCGAAGCGTCAGCGAGGACGAGTTCCGCATAGGCCAAAGTAGCCATCATCACTCCGCGTGATGGCTACTTTAAGACCATTCCCGATGCCCTCGCTGACGCTGCGGGTGACTTTTTGATCCACTGAAGGGACTGACAATGACAAACGTCTTGCTGCTCGGGGCCGGAACGATTGGGCGGATGATCGCCACGCTGCTTGTTCAGACGGGGGACTACGCCGTGCGCGTGGCCGACTCGGATGCGGAGTCGTTGCGGCGGCTCAAAGCAAAGGTGAATGTGGAGACCGTCGTCGTCGATGCCGCGTGCGAGGAGCAATTGCTGGCGGCGATGAGTGGCCAGACGGTCGTGATTTCGGCGCTGACGTTCAGTTTGAATCCGGGGGTCGCTCGGGCAGCACTGGCTGCGGGGGCGAGCTACTTCGATTTGACGGAAGATGTGGAAACGACGATCGCCGTGCGTGCGGTCTCAGCGGCTGCGAAGCCCGGTCAAATCTTTATGCCT
Source organism: Schlesneria sp. (assembly GCA_043746775.1). Classification (GTDB taxonomy): domain Bacteria; phylum Planctomycetota; class Planctomycetia; order Planctomycetales; family Planctomycetaceae; genus Schlesneria. The sequence continues at coordinate 11,491 of JAYTQJ010000021.1, read as the reverse complement.
CAATGCGGACTGGCCCCCGGTTTCGTGGGCATCGCCGCCCACCATCTGGCTCAGAAATTCGACTCACTCGATTCGTTGCTGCTGCGCGTCGGCGCGTTGCCCGAGTTCCCAACCAACTCGCTCAAGTACAACCTCACGTGGTCCACCGATGGCCTCATCAACGAGTACTGCAACCCGTGCGATGTCATTCATCAGGGGAAGCGGCAAGAGGTCTGGCCGCTGGAAGGCTTCGAGCATCTCTCGATCGACGGGGTCGAGTACGAAGCGTTCTCAACATCGGGCGGCCTCGGCACGCTGTGCGAAACGTTTCAAGGCCGCGTGCGCGAGCTGAACTACAAGACGATCCGCTACATGGGCCATCGCGAGCGGATGCTGTTCCTATTGGATGAACTCCGGCTGCGCGATCGCCGCCCGCTGCTGAAAGAGATTTTGGAGAACGCCGTCCCGCGCACGTTGCAGGATGTCGTCGTCATCTTCTGCACGGCGACCGGTCAACGCGACGGTCAGATGGTACAGCTTTGGGATGCCCGCAAGGTCTATCACCAAAAGCATGGCGATGAAGTTTGGAGTGCCATCCAGATCACGACAGCCGCCGCGATGTGTGCCTCGGTGGACATGCACCTCAACGGGCAGCTTCCCTCGACCGGCTTCGTGCGGCAGGAGCAAGTGGACTTCGACACGTTCCTCGCGAACCGCTTCGGCCAGCATTACGTCGGGCCGATTGCTCAGACGAACATGTCGTCGTGAGGGAACGAGGCAAACTTGTAGGACGGACACTCTTGCCCGTCGTTTGGTACGGGATGGGTTGTGGATCGAGATATGGCCCAGCGCGGGCTTTGCCCGCAACCCAAGCCGGTCTGTGTTGGCGCTCGCCATGAACACAGGTTGCCTTTACTCCGAAGGAGTTGTGTCTCACAGCCTAGGGTTGCGAGCGGAGCGAGCTACCCTAGGTCGGGGCACAGGGCAGTTTTCTACCCCAACGGGGTTGTGTCAGGCTGGCCGGATGACGCAACCCCGTTGGGGTAGTCGCCTCTCAATCCTAACCTCCCCAGGGTAGCCGCGCGGCGCGGCAACCCTGGGCTGTGATACGCAACTCCTTCGGAGTAAAGAACAGCGAATCATCAACCGACGAGCGCGTCGCTCATCCCAAAAGATTTCGAGTCGCCTGCTGAAACAAAAGGTGAGTAGCACGACGGGCAAGAGTGCCCGTCCTACCTCAGCCGGCGGTTTGCTCGTCGTAGATGCGAGCGATGTCATCGACCGTCACGGTGATCTCGCGTGTGAAGCCGGTGTGCGAGCGGAAGTAGCTGACCTTGGTCGCTTTTTCCGGTGAGCGATGGACCAGCCGGGCCATGACGGCTTTGTCTGCGTCACTCAGTTTGCCGACGGACGGGTCCCAGTTGGTGAGGGATTCCATGACGAGCGAATCAACGCGCGGATCGTACTTGTTGTAGTCGGCCATCGGTGTGCTGGGTCTGTCGAGGAAGGGCGTGTTGCAGCCGGGGACTGAGCCGGTCGCGAAAGTGGTGCGGATGATAGCCGTGCCTCCGACAACAGGCAAAGCACGGGCGTTCACGGGTGAGCGGCTTGAAAGTCTCAAGCGATTCGGGAATTCTGGTCGCATCTCACACAAAGAAAAACTACGCTCTCGCCGGGAGATGCCAGAACGTGACCGACCGACAACTCGCTTGTTGAAGGTGCCAAGCGGTCACGGTTGTGGCAGAGTGAAATCAAAAACGGCGTTGCCCCCTAGTCCTCATCCGGGGCACGGATGAAGACGGGCGGGCTTGCGGTTCCACACCAAGGGTGGTTGGACGCGATTGGAATTGGTGTCTGCAAGGGGCTTCAACATGTCGGTTCGTCATGCGTGGTCAGTCTGGTCGCTGGGTGGAATCGTGGCGTTGGCTATTGGGCTGGGGTGGTCTCAGACCGAGTTCGGTCCCGCCACTGTGATGGCTCAGGGGAACAAGAACTCCAAGACGAAGAAGAAGCCGGAGCCACCCGTGCCGGTTCCCGAACGCAAGGTCAAGATGGCGCTCGTCGATAGTGGCTCACGCACGAAGGTCGTGGCCTCGGCGGCGAAGATTGACTCGCTGATCGAAGCCAACTACGCCAAGTACAAGGTCACGCCGAACCCGGCCGCGTCCGACGAACAGTTCATTCGACGCGTCTATCTGGACATCTCGGGCACGATTCCGACGCTCAAGCAGGTGCGGGCGTTCGCCGGGAACAGCGATCCTGACAAGCGGTCCAAGGTCATCGACCTGCTGCTCAGTCAAACCGGCTACGCCAGCAACTTCTACAACTATTGGGCCGACATCCTGCGACTCAAGGACGGACAGCTCAGCAACAACGTCCCCGGTCGTCCGTACTGCGAGTGGGTCAAGGAGTGTCTCGAAGAGAACAAGCCGTACGACAAGTTCGTCTATGAGCTGCTTACGGCCGAGGGGAAGGTCTACGACAACCCCGCCTCTGGATACTTGCTGCGTGACTCGGGGATGCCGCTCGACGCGATGAACAACACGGTGCGTATCTTCCTTGGGACGCAGATTGGCTGTGCGCAGTGTCACGATCATCCGTTCGATCGTTGGACTCAGAAGGAGTTCTACGAGATGGCGGCGTTCACGTTCGGCACTTCGACCCGACGTGGGGCCGGTGACAAGATGTTCGGCGGCGGCAACGTCATCAACAAGCTGCGCGATGAAATGAAGAAGGTGGACGAGAAATTCGATGGCGGCGGCAAGTACAACAAGTTCCTTCAAGGGAACTTGGCCGAGGTCTATGACAACAACGCCAAGCTCACGCTGCCCCACGACTATCAATACGAGAACGGCAAGCCCAAGCAGGTCGTTGCCCCGAAGACGCTGTTCGGTCCACCGGCCGCTGTGAAACCGGGTGAGTCTCCCCGCGTGACGTTCGCCAAATGGCTGACCTCGCCCGAGAACCCGCGCTTCGCCAAGTCGATCGCCAACCGCCTGTGGAAGAAGTCGTTCGGCGTCGGGCTGATCGAACCGATCGACGACATCAAAGACGACAGCCAACCTGAGAACCCCGCGCTCCTCGATCATCTCACCGCCGAAATCGTGCGCGTGAAGTTCGACTTGAAGGAGTACCTGCGAATCGTCTGCAACACGAAGGCCTATCAGCGCGAGGCGACTCACGAAGAAGTCTCACTTGCCGAGCCATACCACTTCCCCGGCCCGGTCCTCCGCCGCATGACGGCCGAACAAGTTTGGGACAGCTTCATCACGCTGGCCGTCGTCAAACCGGACGACTACCAATTGGAACCGGCTCGCGTCGAAGCCAAGCTGCTGGACCTCGACCTCAAAACGGCGACAGCGGAAGAGATTTACAAACGCGATCAAGAACTGCGTGGCGGCGATCTCAAGAAGTCGCGCGAGGCCCGCAAGAAGGATCACGTCTACAAGGGACTGCTGCTGGTTCGTGCCTCGGAACTCGAAACGCCACTGCCACCGGGGCACTTCCTCAGACAGTTCGGCCAGTCGGATCGCGAGGCGATCGAGGTCTCGTCTGAAGACGGCTCGGTCCCGCAAGTCCTGCAAATGTTCAATGGCCCGATCACCCATATGTTGCTCGAACCGGGAGCACAGATGGTCAAGAACGTCCTCGCCGAGAAGGCTCCCGAGACGCGGATCGATGTCATCTTCCAAAGTATTTTGGCTCGCAAAGCGATCCCCGAAGAACGACAAGCCGCGCTGGCCGAGATCAAAGCTCACGGCGACGCGGGCTACGGCAACGTCATCTGGGCACTGGTCAACACACGCGAGTTCCTGTTCGTGCAGTGAGCCAGGACGAAACTAAAACTAAGGAACGCTGATCTTCACTGATCGACACTAATCAAAAACAATTCGCGAAGATCAGCGGCGATCAGTGTTCCTCTTTCTTCCATCATTTCTTTCAGCAAGGCTGTTCTCATGCTTTCCGATTTGAAGTCTCTCGATGTGGCGTCGCGACGCGGCTTTCTTGAATACGCCGCCAAGTCGATGCTGGGGGTGACGATCGTTCCCGGCCTGATGAACCTGCGTGGAGCAATGGCCTTCGCGGCGGACGACGCGGCCAAGTCGAGGGACACCAAGCCTGCGAAGAAACCGGCGGCCGTTGTTGCCAGAACAGCCTCCGCCAAGCATGTGATCTTCCTCTACATGAACGGGGCGATGACGCATCTCGACACGTTCGACTTGAAGCCGGGGCGTGAGACTCAGGGCGAGACGAAGGGGATCAACACGAACGTCAGCGGGATGATGTTCGGCGAGCGGCTTCCCGAACTGGCGAAGCTCGCCAACCACTTGGCCGTCATTCGCTCGATGCATACCGAGACGGGCGATCACGAGGGTGGCCGTTACCTGCTGAGAACGAGCTACAAAGAGATCGCTTCCATCAGACATCCGGGGATGGGGGCGTGGGCACTCAAAGTGTTAGGCCGTCAAAACCGCACGCTGCCGGACAACGTTCTCGTTGGTGGTGAAGCGCGTCATCCCGGCGCGGGCTTCCTCGAACCGGCCTTCACGCCCGTTCCCGTCGGTGATCCGAACGCCGGTCTGCAAAACACGGCGACGCCCAAGTACGTCACGGGCGAGTCGTTTGAAAAGCGGATGCAGCTCATCGACAAGTTCGATTCGGGCTTCCGCAAAAAGTTCCCTCAGAAGCAGGTCGAAGCCTACGGCGAGTTCTATCGCCAAGCCGACCAACTCATGCACAGCGACGAACTGAAAGCCTTCGACCTCGGTCAAGAAAAGGCCGAGGTCCGCGACAAGTACGGTCGCGATCAGTTTGGACAAGGCTGCCTGCTCGCTCGACGCCTCGTCGAACATGACGTTCGGTATGTCGAGGTGAGTCTCGGCAGTTGGGACATGCACACGAACATCTACGATCAGAACGGCCTTCCGAATCGCGCGGCCACGCTCGACCGTGCCGCCTCAGTCTTGATCGCTGACCTCGCTGCGAAGGGCTTGCTGTCGAAGACGCTCGTGGTGCTAGGGACCGAGTTCGGCCGGACTCCCAAAATCAACCAGAACGCCGGGCGAGACCATCACCCCGGAGCCTACTCGGGCTTCATGGCGGGTGGCGGGATCAAGGGTGGCCGGTTCTACGGCACGTCCGACAAGGATGGCCACAGCGTCGATCAAGACGGCGTCACTCCGGCCGACTTCAACGCCACGATCGGCCACGCCCTCGGTCTGCCACTCGAACAAGAGTTCTTCTCACCGTCAGGTCGCCCGTTCAAGGTGGCTCACGACGGCAAGGTGCTGACGAAACTCTTCGGGTGAAGTGACAACCAGAAATGGTGAGCCGGGCGGCGACAGCACCAAAGCGGCTCGAACTGTCGTCTTTCGCTCTGCGAAAGGACGTTCTTTCGCGGAGTGAAAGACGACCATCAACGACGGTGAGACTGAAAGTGAGTGCCAATGGGCTGACGCCGCCCGGCTTATCAGGTCGCCATGGAAGGAGCTTCTCAGCAGCGACCGCGCGGGGAATCGTTCAGAGTGGTTCACAGGAAAAACACAAAGGCCACCGGGACATCGCAAGATGACCGGTGGCCTTTGTTGATTCATCTATGAGCCAGCGTCCGGCAGACGGCAACGCTGATCCCATTTTCAGGGAGAGTTGGGCGTGCCAGCGGCATGACCGATTGCATAGCCCAGCCCAATTCCACCGGCGATCAGGCCACCGACAAGTAGAATCGATCCGATTCCACCGAAACCATCCGATTCGCAGCAACCACTCTGGCCACGGGCACCATTCTTACCGACAACCAACAATGCTTGGTCGTGGGCTGACGGAGGAGCCGTCTTCTCGGACCACGTCCTGTAGGTCCCTTCGGTGGATCCCGAAGCGACGGTGTACACACCACCCTTGAGGTTCTTGGCGGCAAACGTTCCTTGTTTGTCGGTGACCGTGCGGGTGACTTCCGTCTTGCCCTGCTTGACCACAACTTCGGCACCTTCCAGAGCAACACCCGACTGATCGACAACGCGACCCGTCAACGTACCACCCTGAGCCAGACCGATGTCCAAAACGGTGTTAGCAGCGACCGTCTTAACGGCGACTTTCTGGCCAGCAGCCATCGCGGGCAGTTGTGGGCAGACCACGCCTACCGCAGCCAATGCCACCATCGCCCCCTGAACAAACTTCATTAACTTCATGTTCCCTTGTCTCCTGTAAATTCGACCCGTCCGTGCTATTCCGTTCCCTTTGGCCTCGTACCCCCAGGCAAACGATGCCACTGGAGTCGGACCGAACCTGCAGCAGGATGGGGAGAACTCAGCTCCACACCCATCGCCACACGGTCTCTATTTTCGGCTAGCCATGATGGCAGACTTCAAATGGATCGCCGGGCATCGTCCAAGACATTCCCAGACCACAAAAACAAAAATGCCGTGCGGCAGAAGTCGCCGTTGGCGACTGTTCGTTCTGCGAACGATGCTCAATTTGTTGCGATCCACGAGAAATGACTTGGCGCAGAACAGAGTACTCTGCGGGTTGTGTCGTTTAGGAGCGGGGCGCAATCACTTCCCGATTTGGACCGACTCGTTTAACGGCAAGGCGAAGGCGTCGGCGTGAGGAACGCCATGAACGACACCTTAAACGAGGATGTGATTGCGCTCCCGCTCCTTATTTTTTCAGGATTGCTGTCCCAAGGGTCGTTACGTTCCCTGAAGAGCGGTGCAAAGAGCAAGAACGATGCGTCCGCCAAAAGTCGCCTTCATCGCTCCGCGTGAAGAGAGCCGAACGCGGAATGACGCTGTTTCCCGCGTCTCCGGGTCGCTGGTGACTCGACTCACTTCACGCGGAGCGACGAAGGCGACTTTTGGCGGAAACGTCAACGAACATCATCCGGCTTACTCCGGACGCGAGCCGCTGGATTTGCGGCAAGCTGATCCCGCCCAACACGCAGCACAGTGGGTAGCCAGAAAAAGAAATGGACCGAGGGCAAGAAACCGACGGTCGTTCGGCTCAGTCGCAGGATGAGGACCCAGCGGGGCTGCGACGATCACGTACACGTAACCGGAGCCGGGGTCACAATCCAGCCCAAGGGTTTGGGCAACGACCGCGCGAGGCGGTCATTCCTTCGCGGTTGATTTGCCGATTCGGCCTTTGACCTTGAACGTGACCGGTTGTTCACGCCCGGCAATCGTCACGAAGAACTCTTCTTCAAACGGTCCTGGTTCATCGGGCGGAACGAACGTCAGTGGCAAGCTGTGAACGGTCCGCGTCTCTGCAGGAGTGACGACTTTGAAGGACTCGTTACTCTTCGTCCGTTCGATTTTGTCGATCTTGAACGGCTTCTTGTTGCTGCGAATGATGACGTTCAACTTCTTGGCGACGCCAATCTCGGCCTGCACGAACGGCGGCTCAGTCACGACGACATCCGCTTCGATCTTGGCTTCAACTTGGACGGGAATCTGCGGGTTGTTGATATCGTCCGTCACAAGCGTGATCTGGTCTCTTAGGTTACTGGCAGGAGCCGTCGGCTTCAGTGTCACGATCAATTCGTAATTCACGTTGCTCACCGGTCCAGCACCGCGACTCTTCTCGACGATCTGAGCAACCAGATTGGGATTACCCGTCTTGGCTTCGGTGATTTTCCAATCGGCGCGACCCGCGTAGTTGATGGCCACGCGCTTCTCGGCACCGACTCCCAGATCAACGGCTCCGAAATTGACCTCACCGGGAACCAGCACGATGTCCTTGCGAATGAGGGCCTGCACCGGAAGTTCAATCGCCTTGAATGAGCCTCGCGTTGGCTCCGACAGGGACAGCGTGGCTTTGGAGTCTCGCGGGCCGTCGTAGCGGATCGTGTCCAAACGGAGCGTCAGTGTGACCGTCGTTCCACTCTTCACGATGATTGGAAACGTCTTTTCATCCCAACTGACGCAACCGCATCCGGTCGTGGCATTCGAGATGTGAATGTCTTCCTTGTAAATGTTTTTGACGCGGAGTTGCAGTGGCGAGCTGGCCCCTTTAGCCACGCTGCCGAACTTGAAATCCGTTCGGTCGAGCATCTTCTCGGCCCACAGCGGGTCTTGCTGAGCAGATGCGGACGACGCCACCAGCATGACGAGACACACGACACCCAGCGGGCGGATTGTGGGTGAAACTACCATCGTTCTTCTCGCTCCTCGCACATGGCTCGAAATCGAGTCCGAGTCATTCCATCTGCCACCGACTTCAGCCGCAGACAGCAGTCCATTTTGTAACGCCACAGCCATCCCAACAGGACGCTTTGCCGCCACAACCTTTCACGCGATGAAGCCGATCTCCAGCCTTGGAAACACGCCACATTGCACGGGCGGACATTATGACGGGACGGATTTCAAGTCAACGCGGGACAGGCATTGCGCCGTTTCTGACACCGTTCCACTTCGGCAATTTCTGCCACCGATTGCCCTCCGCGTCACCTTCGCTCATCATGCGCCGGTCGTTCGACGGTTGAGAAGTCTCTTGAACCCCCCGTAGCACAGGCGGCTCGCCTGTGTTTTCCAAACAGAAACCTGTGTTTTCCAACCAGAAATGTGAGCAGGCGAGCAGCCTGTGTACGTTCTTCAACGGGCTGTTCGCCCTTGCATGGGAGTCCCTTCATGAATTCATTGCTCTCACGTTCCCTGCTGTTGTTTTCATGTCTGGCTTGGGGAACGGTCGCGACTCCGGCTTGGGCCGACATCAAGCTCGCCAAGGTGTTTTCCGATCACATGGTTTTGCAGCGCGGAGTGCCTGTTCCTGTCTGGGGATGGGGCGAGGCGGGAGAGTCGGTCTCGGTGACTCTGGGTGGCCAGACGCGATCCGCGATAACGAATTCGGTCGGCCGTTGGCGAGTCACGTTCGACAAGCTTGGTCTCAGCGACGAGTCACTCAATCTCACCGCGCGTGGCACGAATACAGTGACGGTGAGTGACATCCTGGTCGGTGAGGTCTGGCTCTGCTCCGGACAGTCGAACATGGCGATGACGGTCAGTCGTGCCCGCGATTTTGAGGCCGAGAAGAAATCGGCCGGCCATCCTCGGCTGCGGATGTTCACCGTCAAGTCCGGTCCCGCGATCAAACCGCAGGACAACTGCACCGGTGAGTGGGAAGTCTGCGGTCCCGAGACCGTCGGAGGTTTTTCTGCGACGGGCTACTTCTTCGGCCGTGAGCTGCTGAACACGCTCGACGTGCCGGTCGGTCTCATCAACTCGTCCGTCGGTGGAACCGGGATCGAAGCGTGGACGAGTCTCGATGCGCAGGAGGCTCGACCCGAACTGGTCCCCGTGTTCAAAGCGTGGGAGGACCGAGCCAACACGTACGATCCCGACACCGCGAAGGCTCGCTACGAGAAGCAGCTTGCCGCGTGGATGGTCGATGCCAAGAAGGCCCGCGCTGACGGACGCGATGCGCCGCGTCGGCCGCTCGAACCGGTCGATCCGCGTGAGGACCGCAATCATCCGGCCAACCTCTTCAATGGCAAGATCGCGCCGCTGATCCCGTTCGCCCTGCGCGGAGTCCTTTGGTATCAGGGCGAACACAACGCCCGCACCGTCGAGTCGGCCGAGTTGTATCGCCACCAGTTGCCGCTCCTCATCGAGGATTGGCGCGACCGTTGGAATCAGGGCGACATCCCTTTCGCGTGGGCGCAGTTGCCCAACTACAAGAAGGCGACGGTCGAGCCGCAGATCGTCAGCGAATGGGCCGTGCTGCGCGAGAGCATGTCGCGCACCTTGTCGGTTCCGCAGACGGGGATGGCGGTGACGATCGACATCGGCGAAGCGAACGACATCCATCCCAAGAACAAGCAGGATGTCGGCAAACGCCTTGCGGCGTGGGCATTGGCGAAGGTCTATCAACAGGATGTCCCGGCATCGGGGCCGGTCTTCTCGTCGCACAAGATTGAAGAGGCCCGAGTCGTACTGAAGTTCGACCATCTCGCAGGGGGACTCGTCGTGCGTGGCAGCGGCCCTCTCAAAGGTTTCGCAATCGCGGGTGAGGACAAGAAATGGCACTGGGCCAGCGCGGCGATCGCGGGTGAAACCGTCGTGGTGTCACATCCGTTGATCGCCAAGCCGCTGGCCGTGCGCTATGCGTGGGGAGACAACCCCGCCTGCAACCTGTTCAACGCCGCCGGTCTTCCCACCGCACCCTTCCGCACGGATGACTGGCCTCATCCGGTGGCCGCCACTGCGAGATAGAAGCTGGTCGAGAAGAGATGTAGGACGGGCACTCTTGCCCGTCTGTTTTTCTTGGTAAAAGACGGACAAGAGTGCCCGTCCTACGGCTCCATTTCTCACGGCTTGCTGGTAGTCTCAGCCAAGATTTTCTTGGCCTCGTCCTCTCCGATCTCGCGCAGAAAAATATTCCGCCAGCGAATCTCACCTCCGTGCGTTTGCAGCATGATCGGGCCTTTGGCGGGGATCGGCTGCGCGCGATCGGCATAGTTCTCCATGACGGCTCCATCCACGACGAGCTTGTCGTTCAGCCAAACCCACGTGCGAGAACCGACCTGACGAATGCGGAAGGCGTTCCATTCGCCGAACGGTTTGTCGGCGACAACCAGTGGGTCTCGGCCGGGCGACTTGGGTGTGTTGTTGAACAAGCCGCCGGAACCCCGGTTCGGATTGCGATCCGGAGCGCTGGGCAGGCTCGGCTGGTTGATGTCCCAGATTTGGACCTGTGGCAAGCCGCGCAGGTAGATGCCGCTGTCCGCCTTGGGGACCGTCTTGTAGTCGATGTGCAACTCGATATCCCTGTAGTCCTGATCGGTCGTCGCGTAAGGTCCGGTGCCGATGTTGAGCAACTCGCCCTGATCGACGCTCCAGTGCTGAGGGAACTCGTCGCGCATCTGTTTCAAGACGGCCTCGCGCTTCGCATCGTCGGCCTTCGGGACTGAGTGCGGGTTCATCCCGTACCAACCTTGGAGGTCTTTGCCATTGAACAGCGAGCGGAAGCCTGCGGGCGGATCTGGCTCCGCCGCGTGCAGGATCGTCGCAGAGACGTAGAGCAGGACAACAGCGAAGCCAAACAGCCGTTTCATGAGATGAGTTCCAGAAAAGAGGGGGCGATCAGAACATCAACAGCGCAGCCGCTTCACAACACGAAGTCCGGCTAAGAGGCCGTGCATTTACTACTTCCGAAAGTTCGCTCGGGCTTCACTGTCCTCATCTTTCTGCCGCTCTCTTTCTGTCTCCCCCGCTTCCGTCTTGCAGGAAGAAGGAGACAGAAAGAGAGCGGCAGAAAGATGACATGGAGCGAAGAGTCGGAACTGGATCGGGAAGCTTGCCGATCATCCAGATCAGGGTGACATTCTTAAGGCGAGCGGCAGAAGAGACCTTACCCTAAGTGCCCCGGACGCTCCGAAGCGTCCGGGGCACTGGGCGCGTTGCGGTAGGTAAGGGGCTGTACATTTTCTACTTTCGAGAGTGGCGTCGCCGTAGGGTGCGTGGAGTCTTCGGAACGCACCGGCAGGAGAATCACTGTTCCCGCGATGGTGCGTTCCGAAGAC
>JAYTQJ010000020.1:0-2578 GCA_043746775.1 Schlesneria sp. | reverse complement strand
GTAGCTGAATTCGTGAGAATTCAGCCGGCTTTGACGATCCTCTGAAGTCTTACGACTTCAGCTACACCCCAAGGTGAGTGCCATTGGGCTGACACTGCCCGGCTCACCACTTCTGTTGGAAACAACAGCGATGTAATTGAGGCATCGTCGCGAAGGGATGACGCAACGCATTGCCATCACGCTTCGGCGAATTGTGGCGAACCAACGGACCAGTTCGTCAGTTCTTCCAGCTCCATCAGTGCGTCGTCGGCACTGTCGGCGTGGCGGATCAGGAAGGATTGGACTGCCGACATCGGAATCTCGGCATCCGGCAGACTCTCGGCGAAGTAGTCGGCCATCGACGGATCGCGGTCGCCGAAGAACCGCACGAACAGCCGACGAAGCTGACTCCGATCCGCGTTGCCGATCACTTCCTTGCGGTCGATGCGGCCGGGACGAATGAGTGCCGGGTCGAGCCGTTCGATGTGATTGGTCGTCGCAAACAGGATGCGTCCTTCGCCTGCCGCGACGCCGTCGATCGCGTTGAGCAGCCCACTGAACGTCAGCTTGTTCTGTTTGTCTTCGGTTGCCGTCCGCTCGACGAAGACGCAGTCGATGTCTTCGATCAACACGACCGAGTTCGCTGGACAGTTGGAGAGCAACTGGCACAGTTCGTCGTCGTCGAGCGTTGAGTTCGCCAGACTCAGGATCGCGATGTCCATCTTGAGTGCCGACGCGATCGCCAGCACGGCGGAGCTCTTCCCCGTCCCCGGTGGGCCGTACAACAGGAAGCCGCGTCGGTACGGAATGCCGCGCTCGATGTACCAGTCGCGCCGACCGAGAAACGCTCGCACGTCGCCGATCAAACTTTCCATCAGCCCGTCACGCAGCACGACCGATTCGGGAGGCCGTGGCAGCCGCTTCATCTGCTCGTCCCACGACGAGTAGTGAGCGCGATGGATGGAGAGCCGACTGTCGCCGGGAGGCAACGCGACATCGCGGGCGTCTTCGATCAACTGCCGCGCGATCGAACGGTCGCGGCTAAAGATGTTGATGCTGAACGATTCGCGCACGTTGAGCGGCTGTGCTCCCGCCGCATCGAGCTTCGGCCGCTCGCGATTCAAAATCACGAGCCGTCCGCGATAGAAGAAGATGTGCTCGCCCGGTGCCGGTGAAAACAAGATGCGCGGGCGAGCGTCCATCGTCGGATCGGCCTGCCGCTCCTGGTAATCGACCGTCTCGGTCTTCACGGTCAAGCTGCGCGCCCGCTTTCGCGCATAGGCATGTTGAGCCAGCCATTTGTCGATCCAATCAAATGCCGGGTCACGGTCGAGAATGTCGATCTCAATCACCCACCGCCGCTTCAGCCACGTCCAGATGCGGCTCGGGACCTCGCGAAAGTATGCCAGCAACCCGCCGCCGATCATCAGGATGAGGCCGCCCCCAAAGAACTGATTCGTCGAGATTTGGTGCTGAATGAAATCGATGAGAGTGGTCAGCATCGGGGATGTCCGAGAGAGGTCGAGCGGAAAAGGTTGAGGGTTGAGAGGCAGAGCGAGCGGGCCAGTTGCGAATGGCGTCACTCTATCGCAGCGAGTCAAGTCCCGGCCGAAGTACGGAGTACTCACTGCCCACCAGACATCCCTGCCCAACAAAGGTTCACGTTCGTCCGGGGTACTCGCTGGGAGACCAGCCCATGATCCGCTTGAACGTCGTCGAGAAGACGAACGGGTTGTGGTAGCCGACTGCCGCGGCGATGGTCTCGATTTTGGAACTGCGTAACCGCAGCAACTCCGCCGCGCGGCGCATGCGAAGCCAGATGAGCTGCTGGCGTGGGCTGCGGCCGAGTTCCTTTTGACAGAGGCGTTGCAGATGCTTCTCGCTGAGATGCACGGACTTCGCCATCTCAGTGATCGTCCACGAATGGTCGAGCGACGACGAGACTCGCTCCCACAGCGTCCACAAGCGCGGGTCGAGGCTCGCCGGTTCCGAGAAGGATTGGACGTAGTGCTGGACGAGATCGACCCAGCGATCCATCGCAGCGGGGCCGCGCGCGGACGAACATTCTCGATGCAGCCCGAGGATCGCGAGACGCAGTGGCTCGGGATCGAAGCGGGCGACGACGGGAGTCGGTGCTGCGGCGAGCGGCCTCTGTCCGGCTCGCTCTTGATACCGGACCCAACAGAAATCCCACGCTTGATCCAGCGCGGTATGAAAGGCGTGCAGAGTCCCCGGCGGCAGCAAGACCGCTTGTCCCGGTCGGCACTTCGCCCAGCGGCCATCGACAAGGACTCGGCCCTCGCCCCCGAAGCAAGCCAGGAAATAGCTACCACCCAGCTTCGTCCGCACGATCTCAAATGGTGCTGGCATGTGTGCGACTGCTAGGTGCCGAATCTGTCGTGAGGCCAATGTCGGACACACAACTGCGCTCTTCAACCACGCTCGCGAATCGTCCCCGTCGGCACGTATCATCGCCACGACCGCCCCGGCCGGACGGATGTCGGTTTCCGATAGCTGATGGTCGGGCTGGCTCATGGAGTTGGATGACCGTTTGGATAGACTCAACGTAGGATGGACGCCTCGTCCGTCCGGTTCTTCC
>JAYTQJ010000019.1:0-5646 GCA_043746775.1 Schlesneria sp. | reverse complement strand
ATCATCAGAGTGGTGATTGCGGCACGCCGTCGCCCCTTGACCCTCAGCCCTAGACCCTCGACCCTCCGCCATGAACTACCACCCGCTGTTCAACACCTCCGAAGCCAAAGACATCAAGGACTGGATCTGCGAGATCGGTCGCCGCGTCTACAACAAGGGCTTCGCGGCGGCGAACGATGGGAATATCTCGATCCGCGTGGGCGAGAACGAAGTCCTCTGTTCGCCGACGATGATCTGCAAGGGCTTCATGACGCCCGACGACATCTGTGCGGTGGACATGGAAGGGACGCAGATCGCGGGCAAGCGAAAGCGGACCAGCGAGGTCCTGCTGCACCTCGCCATCATGAAACACCGGCCCGATGTGAAGGCGGTCGTTCATTGCCATCCGCCACATGCCACAGCGTTCGCGGTCGCACGCGAGCCGATTCCGCAGTGCATCCTCCCCGAGATCGAAGTCTTCATGGGCGAGGTGCCGATCGCGCCGTATGAGACTCCCGGCGGACACGCCTTCGCTAACACAGTCGTCCCGTTCTTGGCGAACGGAACCAACACCATCATCCTCACCAATCACGGCACGGTGACGTTCGGCAAGACGATCGAAGAGGCGTATTGGAAGACCGAGATCCTCGACGCCTACTGCCGCATCCTGCTCTTGTCGAAGCAGCTCGGCCGCGTGACGTATCTCGACGAGCGCGAATCGACCGAGTTGCTCGACCTGAAGAAGAAGCTCGGCTTCGATGACCCACGCTTCCACGTCGAGGACTGCGACCTGTGCAGCAACACGGCCTTCCGCGAAGGCTACAAAGAGAACATGCCGCAATCGAAAGCCTTCGAGCCAGCCCCGATCTACGCGGGCTATCTCGAACGCCAGAAGGCCGCAGCGGGTGGAGGCAACGCGATCACCGGAGCCGCTCCGATTCTCAGCGGCGTCAAGAATGGATCGGCCTCAGAACCGGACATGGAGACGCTGGTGAGACTCATCACCGAACAAGTCGTCGCGGCGATGAGCAAGTGAAGGTGACAGGCGCGGTCGTGCGAGTTCGCGGTCGCCGCTAGAATCGTCCCGGAATCAATCTCGCACTGCGCGAGCCACATCCGGAAAACGAGGTGACACGATGGCGGTACATGATTGGTCAAAAGTCGTCGCGGGCAACTTTCACGACTTTCATCAGGCTTGGATCGCGGCGATCCGGTTTGCTTTGAATGATGGGCTACTGCCGAACGGCTTTTATGCCATGGCCGAGCAAGTCGCCAAAGGACCAATACCCGACTTGCTGGCATTGCAGTCGCGACAGGATGAGACCATCGGTGAGGCATGGGACTTTTCGACGAGCAGCGGAATCCTGACTCTCGCAGATCGACAGCCAAAGGTCCGCTACGTGGAAACTGCGGACGAGGATATCTATGCGTTGAGAGCCGACCAGGTGGCGATTCGACATAAGAACGGAGACCGGATCGTTGCCTACATCGAGATCGTGTCGTCAGGTAACAAAAATAGCGAAGGTTCACTGGACAAGCTGATTGAGAAATTGAGTGAGGCATTGGACCGCAGATGCCACTTGATGGTCATCGACCTGCATCATCCACAGACGCACGATCCACGCGGTGTTCACGCGGCCTTCTGGGAGTTCGAGCAAGGAACGGCTCACGGTGTCACCGAAGACCAGCCGTTTGGAGTCTCGTCGTATCGCGCGAGTGATGTGCCTGTAGCCTATTTTGAACCTGTTGGAATTGGCCAAATGCTCCCCGACATGCCCTTGTTCTTGACCGAACAACATTACATTGAACTCTCCTTGGAACAGACTTATCTGACGGCGTGGCGAGGAACAGGAGCGCCGTGGCGGCAGTTCATGGAAGCTCCGGCCAAGTAGCATTCGCACAGTCTGCATTCACAAAAAATACCGGACGAACACCGAGTTCGTGTGGATCGCTCTCAAGGTCTTTTTGAAACCAGTTCATAACCAATGGGCAGCATTTTGTGGGCAGTGCCCACCCTCTAAGAGACGACGAAAGGCATCATGAAAGTCAGCATCATCGGCGGTGGCGGTTTGGTCGGATCGTGTGCCGGATTTGCGTTGCAGACCGGACGAATCGTGCGGCACATTCATCTGGTCGATGTGAACCAGGAAGCGTGCGAAGGGCAGGCGTTGGACCTGCTGCACGGGGCGAGTTTGCTCTCCGACCAGAAGATCACTTCGGGCGACATGAAGTCGTGTGCGGACAGCGATGTCGTGGTGATCACGGCCGGACTGCGACGCAAGCCGGAAGAAAGTCGTCTCGATCTGATCGGTCGTAACGTGACTTTGTTCCGAGGAATCCTGACCGAACTCAAGTCGAGTGGCCTGCGAAAAGACGCGATTGTGTTCGTGGTCTCGAACCCGGTCGATGTCCTCACGTATCTGGCGATCAAGGAACTCGGGCTGCCTGCATCGCAAGTGATCGGTCTCGGCACGGTGCTCGATACGACGCGGCTCAGGAGCCTGCTGGCTCAGCGCTTGGATGTCCCGCCGACTCAGGTCGAAGTCACGATCTACGGCGAGCACGGCGACAGCATGGTGCCGATCTGGTCGGCGGCTCAGATCGCTGGGATGCCGCTCGAAAAATATCCGGGCGTGAACTCGCAACTCATTGCAGACATCGAAAAGAAGACGCGCGGTAGTGGTGCCGAAGTGATCAAGAAGAAGGGTGGAGCCGGCTTCGCGGTCGGTGTCTCGATCGCCGATGTCGTCCACGCGATCGCCCTCGATCAACGACGCATCCTCCCGGTCTCGTCGCTTCAAACCGGAGCCTACGGCCTGCGCGATGTCGCGATCTCGGTCCCGACCGTCATCGGCCGCAAGGGCGTCCTCGGCGTGATCGAAGTGGATCTCTGGCCCAAGGAAAAGATGGCCCTCCAAAAGTCGGGGGCCGTCCTGCGCGAGACGATTGAGAAAGTACTGTGACGCGAGGGCGAAGAATCGTCCCTCGAAGCGAGTCATTCCCGATCGCAACATCAAATACGAAACGCCGAGCGGGTGATGCACCTGCTCGGTGTTTTCGTTCGTTACGAACTCGTCCCAAAGCAATGTCGTCTTTCGCTCCGTGAAAGAACGCCCTTTCGCGGAGCGAAAGGCGACAATCGCCGCCCAAGAATCATGATGGCGTCAGCCTGGAGAGCGTTTCTTTTCCAAGACAACGCGATTTCCCTTCACGTTGTACTCGACACTCGTCATGAACGACTTGATGAGCATGATTCCACGACCGCAAGGACGCTCCAAGTTTTCTTCGGCGGTGGGGTCGGGGACATCACCCATATTGAAGCCGGGACCTTGGTCCTCGATCTCGACTCTGAGTAGATCGTCTTCAATGAGGCAGTTCACTCGAACAGTCTTATCGGGGTCCAATCCGTTGCCGTGCTTGATCGCGTTGACCAATGCCTCTTCCAGCGCAAGGCGCACACCGAACACGTCGCGCATGGAATACTCCAAGCTCTCGAGTCGAGAGACGATGCGTTCCTGCACCGCCTGTCCCGCCTCGGTATCGCTGGGAATGACAACCTCGAATTGTTCGTGAACCGGCATGACGTGTGATTACAACCGGTGTGAAAGGGAGACAGCCGCTGGAAGGCGGCTGCGTCAGGAGAACGGTCGAGAGATCAGATGCCTTCGAGGGCCTCTTCCTGTGTCGATTTGATATCGAAGATTTTGTTGAGGCGGGTGATTTCAAAGACTTCATAGATTTCGGGGCGGATGCAGCAGAGTCGCAGCTTGGATTTGGCCGCCTTGACCTTCTTGTCCATCGTGATCAGCTTGCCAAGAGCCGCGCTGGAGAGGTACTCGACGACGCTGAAGTCGAGGACGATCTTCTTGCGACCGTCTTCATCAACTAGGGCGAAGAGCTGGTTTCCGATGTTTTGAATGTTCGTCTCGTCGAGAATCTTCTTATCGACGAACTTGGCGACGGTAACTCCGCCAATCTCTTCGATATCCAGCCGCCGTTGTCCACTAGACATGTCATCCTTCCCCTGCGAGGTGAATCCTCGCCCCTGAAATGTTTTTGACCGGTCGCTTTAGCCCACAGCCACCGCTCATGACACGCCGCACATCAATGAGCGATCTGTGAAATGGCGGCCGATTTTCAACGACACATCGGGCGGGCGGCATCATCCAGTCAGTGTGAATGGCTGTCAAGCGTTGCGTTTCAAGGGGATCGGCTCAACGAGGCAGAGTCCTGCGTACCGTAAACATCGTGACAAACCATGGGACTCCACGCGAATTCAACTCCAGTTCTTCGATGGTTGCAGAAGCACTTTTTGTGACGCCGACCGCATTCGCACCATCAACGCCCTGACACTGACACTAACCCGAAGCGTAAGCGAGGAGGCAACACTCGTCCTCGCTTACGCTTCGGGTTAGTGTGAAATGGGCCACCCTCATCCGTGAGAGGTATCCCCCCCTGACGCTAACAAAACTTGATCGACGACCGCGTGGGTTGCCAACGGGCGGGCGGAGGCTTGTGCGGCGAGGCTCATCTGGTGTCGCAACGGATCGTCAGACATCAGGCGGATCAGCGAATCAGACAAAGCTAATGAAGTCTCTTCAGTGGATGATCGATGCCGGACACAGTGAGCGGCCCCGCGAGCAGCATAAGCGAGAGCGTTCGCATTTTGATGATCATCGGTCGCGTATGGATATGGCAAGAGAATGGCGGGCAGTCCGGCACACGCGAGTTCCGCGAGTGTTGTCGCGCCTGCACGCGACACAACGAGGGACGCCGTTCGATACCGAGTGGGCAGATCCTCGAAGAACGCTTCCACGAGAGCGTCTGACGACAGCGCGGCATGAGCGGTTCGCATCGCGTCGAGCTGACGCTGTCCCGTTTGATGCACGACGCGCCAGCCAGATCGTGCCTCGCCGATCAAATGCAGCGCTGCGACAACAGCTTCGTTGAGCGAGTCGGCTCCCTGACTGCCGCCGAGAACGAGCAACTCGCGCGGAGCGTGTGGCGTGGAGGCACTCACATCTGCGGTGGAGGACGCGGACTCGACAATCTCGAGCCGGACGGGAGTGCCGGTGAGTTCCACCTTCACGCTGCGCGGCAGGCGGGCGGAGGTCTCGGCGAATGAGGTGCAGACGACGCTGGCCAAGCGGCTCAACCAGCGAGTCGCTCGGCCAGGAACCACGTTCTGTTCCAAGAGAATGATGGGAACGCCCACGCGTGATGCTTCCCACACGACCGGGGCACTCGCGTAGCCTCCCAAGCCGATGACCGCGCAAGGCTGCTCGGAACGGATCAACCGCCGCGCCGCGCGCCATGCCGACCAGTTGCGAGTGAGGAACCGCCACGGATGACGTGTGACTTCGCGCGGCGGTTCGACGGGTAATGAGCGTCGCTCGAACTGATGGCGACTGAGGATCGTCTGTTCGAGCGTTCGTTCCGAACCGACGAAGAGCAGTCGCGCATCCGGTTCGCGTCGTTGCAACTCCAGCGCGAGGGCAACGCCGGGAAACAGATGCCCGCCGGTTCCGCCTCCCGCCAGGATGAATGTCCGTGGTTGAGTCATGATCGCGCGATGTTATCAGCCCGTTGCGTAACCCTGTAGGACGGGCACTCTTGCCCGTCTATACCTCGCGCGGTCATTGATGAGGCATCTGAGCGGGGTGGCGT
>JAYTQJ010000018.1:0-5659 GCA_043746775.1 Schlesneria sp. | reverse complement strand
TGGCACTCACTTTGGGGTGTAGCTGAAGTCGTAAGACTTCAGACGATCATCAAAGCTGGCTGAATTCTCACGAATTCAGCTACGTCGCACTGAACGTCAATTTGAAAATCGCTCAATGTGAGTGCCATTGGGCCTAAGCTCCCCGGTTCTTCCAAAGAGGGCTTACGCCCAAGAACCAGGGGACTTACGTCACCTCGCTCCGATGTCTCATCAATGACAGCGCGAGGTTTAACTTCTCACAAACGCCCATCGGGTACGCGAACAGGTGCTGCTCGCCAAACGGCGTTGAGCCGCGTTCTGCCTGGGGGTTCGGCGGAATCCGCTTGACCGGTTTTTCCTTTTTCCCTGTAATCCGCCGCCGCGTGCCCGGGCTTTCATGGATGAGGGTCGAGTTGCGCGTTGTTGAGGCCGTCCGGCGACATGACATACGACCGCTATTTGCTGCGAAGCTTCGTGTACGTGTTCGCGGTTTGTCTCGCCTCGACACTCGGTTTGTTCGTCGTGATCGACCTGTTCGAGAACATCGACGACTTCCTCGTCCGGAACGATGACCGCGGGACTCCGCTGCTGCTGTGGACGATCAGTCGCTGCTATCTGTTTCAGTCGATCTTCTTCATCGACCGGGCCGGGCCGACGTTGACGGTGGTCTCGGTGATGGTGGTGCTGGTGCTGCTGCAACGGACGGGCGAACTGCACACGCTGCTGGCGGCGGGCATTCCGATGTACCGCATTCTCGCGCCACTGGTCCTGATTAGTGCGGCATTCCATGTGGCCTTCGCGCTCAATCAAGAGTACGTCGTTCCGCGAATCGCCCATGCCGCGTTCGAGAAGCGGGGTGAACCCGAATCGACGAAGCATCTGGTCGAGTCATTCACGGACCATGCGTCGCACATCTCGATCGACGGCCAGTCGGTCCGCTTGGCGGAACGGGCTTTAGACGAGGCGGTCTTCGTGTTGCCCGCCCCTTCACTGGCCAATGAGATCACGATCCTTGAGGCTCCGGTGGCGGAGTTCTATCCGGCGCAAGGCACGCGTCCCGCCGGTTGGTTGCTCCGCAATGTGCGTCCCTCTCCCGAGACGCTCGAACAGCGTCTGACGAGTCGCGGTCGAGAGATCGTGCGGCTGAAGTCGGGCGGGCGTCATGCCTTTGTGGTCAGCTCCGTCGCGTGCGACCAACTATTCAAACGGAACTCCAATTTCTCGGTCCTCTCGATCCCCGAATTGATCGGGCGCATCCGCTCTCCGGCGATGGGACTGGAATTGGTGCATCGCCTCGTCCTGCATCTGCACTCCCGATTGGTGCAGCCAATTCTCAACGTCATTGCCGTACTGATCGCTCTCCCGTTGATGGTTCGCAAAGAGAGTCCCGGCATCGTGGCCGACTCGGCGCTGTGCGGGTTGGTGTTGTCGCTGATGTTCGGGCTGATTCAAGCGTGCCAAGTTCTCGGTGAGAACCAGGTCGTCCCCGCCGACATGGCTGCGTGGATTCCGGTCCTGCTCAGCGGAACCGTCGCGGCTTGGCTGACAGGAGTGATTCGGACATGACGCATGAGTCCGCCGCAGAGCCGCTGCCAAACTCGACCAACGGACAAACGTCGTCGAGGGGGATCGCGTCACGTCACACGGTGTTACTGGGACTGAGCGTGCTGTTTCTCGCGCGGGTGCTGTTCATCGCCCTCTGCCCGTTGGAGCTGGTTCCCGACGAAGCCTACTACTGGGACTGGGCACGTCAGTTGGATTGGGGCTATTACAGCAAGCCGCCGTTGATCGCGTGGCTGATCGCGCTCTCCACAAGCCTAGGTGGGAACACAGAGTTCGCGGTTCGTTTCCCCGCCGCCTGTCTGGGCACGTTTGGACTGTGGGCGATCTACGAACTCACTCGCAATCTGTACGACGCCAGCACGGGATTGCGAGCGGTCGTGATGGCGGCCGTGATACCGGGCCTCACCGTGATGAGCCTGCTGATGACGATCGACGCTCCGTTTTTGTGTGCGTGGTCGTGCGCCGTCTGTTCCGTGTGGAGGTTGCTCGAAACCGAACGGCCTCAAGGACGGTGGCTGGTTGCGGCGGTTGTTTCCACGGGACTCGGGCTGCTGGCCAAGCAGACCATGCTCGGGCTGTTTCCGTTGGTGTTCGTGTTTCTGGTGCTGAGTCCATCGGATCGAAAGAAACTCTTGTCGCCCGCCATTTGGATGTGGGTGCTGGGAAGTCTCGCGTTCCTCGCGCCGGTCGTCTGGTGGAACTCACAGCACGACTGGATCACGATTCAGCACACGCGCGAACATTTCGGGGGCAAGCCGATTTCGGTGATCGGCCATGTCTCCCTGAGCATCGAGTTCTGGGCGACACAGTTCGGCATCCTCTCGCCGGTGATGTGCTGGATGATGATCGGAGTGGTCGGTAGCCTGCTGTTGAAGCTGCCCAAGTTGGCCCGCCGCGAGTTGTACCTCGTCTGTTTGGGTGGACTCCCCATGGTGGCCGTGACGGGTTTGAGCTTCATTCAACTGGTCCAGCCGAACTGGCCCGCCGCCTTTCATTTGACGGGTGTCATTCTCGTCGCCGCGTGGGCGGGAAAGCTGCTGCCGCCGTTGACTCAAGTCGATCGAATCCGGAGCCGGTTCCCGTGGGCAGTCATAGTTGGAGCATGCTTTTCTTCGATCGTGGTCCTGACGCCGGTGGTCATGAATCTGACTCCGTTGGCCGGAACGCGGCTCGATCCCACAGTGCGACTGCGTGGCTGGAGAACACTCGGCATTGAAGTCGATCGCAAACTGACTGAGTTCCCGTCACCACAAGAGACGCTGATCGTGGCCACCACGGAACGAGGCCCCGTCAGTGAGTTGGCGTTCTATCTCGCACAGCACCCGCGCGTGTACCTGTGGAACTCACACCCGCAGCCGCTGTCGCAACACGATGTCTGGGACGGCCCGCGTGATGCGGCAGGGCGCGATGCCTTAATTCTCACACCTCAACACACGGACGTTCCCGAGCGGTTTGCGGTGGCGTTCGAGTCGATCGAGGAACGCGGCACGATCTCGATCCCATTGGGACCGCAACGCGCCAGAACATTTCGCGTGTGGCGAGGCGTCTCGCTCCGCGCGTGGCCTCCACGCACGACGAATCCCGCATCCT
Source organism: Schlesneria sp. (assembly GCA_043746775.1). Classification (GTDB taxonomy): domain Bacteria; phylum Planctomycetota; class Planctomycetia; order Planctomycetales; family Planctomycetaceae; genus Schlesneria. The sequence continues at coordinate 2,527 of JAYTQJ010000018.1, read as the reverse complement.
CCACAGCGCACAAGCCAGATGAAAACTGACAACCCGCCACTCCTGAAGCGAACTTCACGATGACCACGACGACACTCATGGCCACCCGTCACGAGACCGCCACTTCCTACGCCAATGTCGTCTTTCGCTCCGCGAAAGAACGCTCTTTCGCGGAGCGAAAGGCGACAAACGACGAGTCGCCGTGGGACGCGGTCTGCACCAGTGACTCAGACCCGTCGCCCGATTTCGATGATGGCGATGCGACGTGGTCAGTGGCTGCGGCCACCACGATGCGTGAGCCGGTGGCTTCCAGCGAATTGGCGATCCCGACAACCCTGTTCCGCAGCGACTGGCCATTTGTGTGGCCGCTGTGTGCGACACTCGCGCTGACGGTTGCCATCTTGGCCACGAACGCCGACATGCGATTGGCCGAACTGATGTTCGACCGGGACTCCGGCCAGTGGATGTTTGCGGCCAATTCCATGTTGAGGTTCGTCTATCACTACGGACCATTGCCGGGCGTCGCCTTGGGAATCGCTGCCGCCATCGTCGCCGTCGCCGGACGTTGGGCACCGCAGCGTCGAGTGTGGTGGCAATCGCGGGACATGCGACGCGCGTGCGTGTTCCTCGCCCTGCTATTAGTTGTGGGGCCGGGACTCATCATCAATTCCGGGTTCAAGTCGATGTGGGGCAGGCCGCGCCCGTCGGAGTGCGAGCAATTCGGTGGTGAGCGCCGCTTCGTACCCGTCGGCGTGGCGGTGCAGCAGTTGAAACCGAACTCATCCTTTCCCTCGGGCCACGCGGCGATCGCGTTCTATTGGATGGCTCCCGGTTTCGTTCTCGTCCATCGGCAACGTCGGTTGGCCCTCGCCTTTTTCGCCAGCGGGACGGCCTACGGACTGGCTATGGGAGCGATCCGTATTTCACAGGGAGGCCACTTCCTCTCGGATGTCCTCTGGGCCGGAGCGATCGTTTACTTGACCGGCGCTGTCTTAGCGCGGTTGGTTCTACACGACCGACGCGAGCATGAGACGACGTGAGTCGGCGGTCTGGAAATTGGATCGACCTCGCGCGGCCAGTGATGGGGCATCTGAGCGGGGCGGCGTAAGCCCCCTGGTTCTTGGGCGTCAGCCCGCTTCTTCAAAGTAGCAGGCACATTCCATGTGCCGTCTGCAAATTGCCGGTTACGGCACATGGAATGTGCCTACTACTTTCTAAAGTCAGTGCCACTGGGCTTACGCCGCCCCGCTCGGAAATGCGTCACGCTTCCCCGCGCGAGGTCTGAATCCCGTGTTGCCGCCCGCGTCACCAATCTCCGACGCTGCCGTCGCGATAGAAGACTCGTTGCAGCAACTCTTGCTCGAACGGGTGCTGCTTCACGGCGACCTCGTTGATTGCGATGCCGAGGCCGGGACGAGTGTTAGGCCGGACGATGCGACCCTTGGATTCGATCGTGAAGCCTTCCGTCACGACCTCGTTGCGCCACGGGACATCATTGTGAACGGTCTCGCAAATGATGTAGCCCGGCTGTGAGAAACCGAACTCCAGTGAGGCGGCGGTGCTGACCGGGCCTTGCGGATTGTGTGGTGCCAGCGCGATGCGATGCGCGTCGGCGAGGGCCGCGATCCGTCGCGCGGCGGTCAGGCCACCGCAGTGCGTGATGTCGAGTTGGCAGACTTCGCACCCGCGTTTCTCGAACAGTTCGCGAAACGTTGCGAGGTCGGTAATCCGTTCTCCGGTTGCCACCGGTGTCGTGATCGCCGCGTTGATTGCCGCCAACCCGTCGATCGACTCGGGCCAACAAGGCTCCTCGAAAAAGTAGAGGCCATAGGGGTCGAGGGCTTTGCCGAACTTCAGACCCATCGCGGGCGAGGGCCTCGCGTGGCAATCGACCATGATGTCGATGTCGTCTCCCACGGCATCGCGCATCGCGGCGACGGCCGCTTCGGCCAGCCGGATCGGACGCAGTCCTTCGAGCGGCATCGTCGGCGGTACGGCCATCGCCTTGAACGCGGTGAAACCGTCCTCAACCGCGCGGCGAGCCAAGTCTCCAAACTGCTTCGCGTCATCGACGGAGGTCTCGTAGAAGTCTTCCATCTTGCCGCCGCCGAGATGGCTGTAGGTGCGCACCCAGTCGCGCACGCGACCGCCCCACAACTGCGAACACGGCATGTTGGCGATCTTGCCGGCGATGTCCCACAGCGCGAGGTCGATGCCACTGATCGCCGTCGATCGCACGATCCCGTTGCCGTGCCAGAAGTGTTGGCGAAACATCATCTGCCACAAATGCTCGACGCGCCGCGGGTCTTCGCCCACGATGAGCTGCGAGATGTCTTCAATCGCTCCGACCACGGCTCGCGTATGCCACTCCAACGTGGCCTCGCCCCAGCCGTAGAGTCCCGGCTGATCGGTCACCACTTTGACGAAGATCCAATTCCTCATGCGCGCATGACAGACGAGAGTTTCAACGGCGGTGATCTTCATCGATGACGTTCCCATGCGGGGCAAACCAAAAAAGCGGCGGCGGCAGTGAGGGAGACTGCCGCCG
>JAYTQJ010000017.1:0-13287 GCA_043746775.1 Schlesneria sp. | reverse complement strand
AAGCCGGCTGAATTCTCACGAATTCAGCTACGTCGCACTGAACGTCCATTTGAAAATCGCTCAAAGTGAGTGCCATTGGGCTGACGCCAACCGGCTCACCAAGACCGACTCATTACCTACCACGAGAGGTAGTGACGCTTCTCCGTCGCGTGAGCTTCATTGTCCAAGCGGCCGTCACTAGAATCTGCCCGCTCAATGAAGTTCGCTGCACAGTGAGCGGCGACTCAATGAAGTTTCACATTTAATTTGAAGGAGAACTGGCATGGATCGTCGCGAATGGTTGTTTTTGATGACTTGGGCGGCACTGCTCGGATGTGGTTCGGGACCAAATGTGAATGGTGAGCCTCCCGTGGCAAAGGCTCCCGCCATCGCGCAGGCGGACACGAAAGGGACTGGTGCCAAAGAGGCTGCTGGCGGCGAGTTCCATGTGAAGTTTGAAACGACCGCCGGTGACTTCGTTGTGAAGGTCCACCCCGATTGGGCACCCAACGGCGCGGAGCGTTTCCGCGAATTGATCAAGAACGGTTTTTTTGACGACACCAAATTCTTCCGCGTCGTTCCCAACTTCATGGTCCAGTGGGGGATCAACGGCGATCCGAAGGTTCAAGCCGACTGGCGCGACGCGAAGATCAAGGACGATCCCGTCAAGAAGTCGAACAAGAAGGGCTACATGACCTTCGCGACCTCGGGAAAGGACTCGCGCACGACTCAAGTCTTCATCAACTTCAAGGCCAACACGTTCCTCGACGATCAAGGCTTCTCGCCGTTTGCCGAGGTCGTGGATGGCATGGATGTCGTCGAGAAAATCTACAGCGGCTACGGCGAACGCCCCAACCAAGGCTCGATCCAAAGCAAGGGCAACAAGTACCTGAACTCTGACTTTCCCAAGCTCGACGGCATCAAGAAGGCGTCGATTGTCGTTCTGAAGTGACGCTGTGAATCGGCGGTCTCATCCCAGTTCACTCCGTAGGACGGGCACTCATGCCCGTCCTATTTTTTTCGACTCGCACGTCAGACGCTGACACCAACCCGAAGCGTAAGCGAGGATGCAACACACATCCTCGCTTACGCTTCGGGTTGGTGTGAAATGCGCCATCCTCATCCGGATGAGGAATACACGCGATCACCACAGTTCACGCCGCTATCAGGTCAGAACACGCTGTACACCAAGACCTGAAACATCAGCGCCAGCCAGGCCCAGATTTTCAGATCCTCGTACCACGCGGAGTGCCGACCGGACGGCGTCGTTTCAGACGACGGCAACTGGACGACCCAAGCCATCAGGGCCAGCAACAGCCCGATGAACAGCCAGCGCACGGCAGGCAGTGGCACGAGTAGAAGCTGCCCGCGCAGCGTGTCGCCGATCCAATGCAGCATCGTCATGCGGCACCTCCTTCCTCACGCCATTCCCAGAGCGAGTAGCGTGTTTTCTCCGCCGAGTCGGGACGAGAGAAGTAGCTGAACACGATCGTCATGCAGATCGTCGCGAGGAACGCCCAGATCGAGTAGTACAGGTACGGCGCGTCGATGCGAAACAGCGGTGGCATGTCGAGCCACGTTCTCACACTAGGCAGGTTCATCGTGAACAGGCTGACCGAAGTGAACAGGCCCGCGAAGAATCCGACCAAGGCCCCTTCGGACGAGGTCCGCGACGAGAGCATTCCTGCCAACAGCACGGCCAGAGTCGGCCCCACGACGAACGACATCAGCGTTTGAAACACGCTGAAGATGCTCTGCCCAAACGACATCATCTGAAACGCGACACAAACGCTCCACAGCACGAATCCGGCCGTCGTCCAGCGACCAATCAGCAGCATCTGGCCTTCGTCGGCGTGAGGCCGGTAGAACCGGCGATAGAAATCGTTCACGTAGATCGTCGTGGCCGCGATCAAATACGAACTGACGCTCGACATCAGTGCCGCCAGAAACGCGGCCACAAACATGCCGCGCAGTCCCTCGGGCAGCAGTCGTCCCACCAGCATCGGCAACGCCCCGCCCGCCTGGTCCGCAGCCAAGTCGGGATACTTCACCAGCGCGATCAATCCCGGCACGACCACGAGGAACGGAATCAGACCTTTCAACAACGCGGCATAAACGTAAGCCGCCTTCGCCTCATACTCTGACTTCGCTCCGAGCGATCGCTGGACGATGCGCTGATTGCCAATCCAGTAGCCGGGACTCATGACCAGCGCGAGTCCGAACAGAATCGCTGGCCACGGACCGGGCGACTTCGTATCGACGGGCAACACCAAGGACAGATGCTCCCGCTCGCGTTCCTTCGTTTTGGTGAGTCGCAGCTTTTCCTTGGCTCGCGTCACGGCAGGCGGCTCGTCAACCGCCGTGGGTGCGAGTGCGGGAGCTTGCCTCGCACGGGCATGAACTGCCGCGTGAACCTTGTCGATGAAGGGTTCGACGCCGCCCAAGTCGCTGATCCCGATCACCACGATCATCAGGCACCCGCCGATCATGACGATCCCTTGCAGCACGTCCGTATAAACGACCGCTCCCAGCCCACCCGACCAAGTGTAGATGCCGACCAAGATCGCCACGCCCACGATCGACAGTGACATGTCCCACTTCGCGAGTTCGCTCATGAACTGAGCCGACGCCAGCAGCATCACTCCCAAGTTGCAGGCCATCAGCACCAGCCACACGGCGGCGACGGAGGCTCGCAACTGCACACTGAACCTCCGCTCCAGATACTCGGGGATCGTGGTCACGTTGCAGCGCCACAGATGCGGGATGAACACGAACGCCGCCACGAGCATCGCGGGAACGCAGCCGATCCACGCGAAGTTCCCCATCACGATGCCGTACCGGTACGAGTCCCCGCCGACACCCACGAGGTCCGCTCCACCGATGTCGGTCGCGACGAGTGACATTCCCACCGCCCACCACGGCAGCGACCGCCCCGCGAGAAAGAAGTCCGAACCGCTCCGCACATAGCTCCCCACCCACAGCCCGATCGCCAGTGTGGCGGCGAGATACGACAGGATCACGAGGTAATCAACGGAGGTGAGATGCGTCATGGCGTCCCGGCCCAATTCTGAGAGAAGAACGATCTTCCTGATGTTCAACGAGCGGCGGCTCAGTGAGGGGCCTGTTGAAGAACGTAGGGTAAGCGTCTCGCTTGCCCGTCAATGCAGTTGAAAAAAGGGCAAGCGAGACGCTTACCCTGCGTCCTTCAACAGCCAATCATCCAGCGCAGCCTGCCCATCCACCCGATACTGCCCGCCCTGCGGCGACGCGAGCTTAAGTGGCCACCGAAAAATAGTCCACTCGCCAGAACGCCTTCCCACACCAATCGGCAGCGTCAGCGAGGGCGAAGCGAAGCCAGCACGCGAAGTAAGGCGAGGTCTTAGCGCGACCGCCCGATCGAACGTGACTCGTTGGCGCTCGCGGTTCGGCTGAAATCTGCGGGGACTACTCCGTCGCGGCCGAATGCTTGCGTGGGGGAATCGCCTGCGCGACGTGCGGCCAAGTCGCGGGTGGCGAGTTGATTTCGCAACTCGGTCCAGAGGCTTTTCGGTTCTGTGGCGGGTTGGCTGGCGGAGGCCATGCGCGCCATGGCTTGCACGCCGCCGATGTCCTCGCCCGCGAAAGCACGCACTGTGGCGAGACATTCCCAGTCGAGTTCGGACGCGTTGCGCTGTTCGATCGCTCGACCAAGTGTGGCGGCGGCGGCGGCCCAACGTTCTGCGGCGGCATACCCGAGACCGAGACGCCACTCGGCGTCGGCAAGTTGTTCGCGAGTGGCCTGAGGCTGTTGTGTCGCATCGCGCAGCAGTGGGCACGCCTGATCGGGATTCCCACGCCGGATGTGAACTTCGGCCAGCTCCAGCTTCGCGTCGAGTCGATCCGGTGCGAGTTGCGTCAACAGAATGTAGGACGCGAGAGCGGGTTCGAGTTCGCCGCGAGTCGAATCGACGCGGGCCTTCACGAACAGGGCGTCGATCGAATTCGGATCGAGACGCAACGCGTGTTCCGCCGCCAGCGCCGCCGCCGTGAGGTTCTTGGTTTCAAATAGAAAGGTCGCCTGCTGAGACCTCAGTTTCGCGTCGCGCGGATGGAGTTGGACCAACGCGGAAAGCTCGGCCAATGCGTCGTCTTGCCGTCCGCCGCGCCACAGGGCTTCCGCCAATTGGCGACGCGTCCCCGCGTCTTTCGGGCGGTTGTTGATCGCCTCATTCAACAGCAACTCGGCCTGATCTGGCCAGCCCTGCTCCTGCGCTGTGCGAGCCTGATCGCATAGAGAACTGCACTTCTCGGAACGGCGTGTCATGCGTTCTTGAAGGGCGGAGCAGCCGGAAGCTCCCACCATCAATCCGGCCGCGATGACCGAGACCAAGACACCCTCGAACAGTGGCGACGAACGTTGCCAACAACCTGACCAACGAGCGCACATGCCCCGCAACCAACTCGTCAGGAGTACGGCTTGAGATATATGGAAAGATGGAGTGGAAAGAGGGCGTTGAGGCATGGCCAACAACTGCAAGCGGGGCAACCTCGAAGTGAGGCGGGACCGTACCAGACGCCTTGAAATGCGGCTAGATGAAGTCCGTGACTGGCAGGGTCATGGCCTTGTTGAATATGGGAAACGGGTGCCAAGTCGTGGAGCATCGGTCTCTACACAAAGTAGCCATCATCGCTCCGCGTGATGAGCCTTTTGAGAACAGGCGTCTGAGTCAATGCCGCCGAACTCGCAAGGCTCGTCACGCGGAGCGATGACGGCTACTTTGAAAAAGGCGATGGCTCTGCATGACTGGCATCGCCCCCCGCCTCATTCAAAATACGGCGGGCGACCACTTCCCATCATCACGTCAGCGTGTTGACCACCATGCCCGAGAGCAGCTTCGGGTAGAAGTACGTGCTCTTCGGCGGCATCGTTTCGCGCCCGGCGGCGATGTCGCGCACATGGTCGATCGTGGCGGGGGCCACGAGGCACCCGAGTTGGTGCGACTTGGCGTTCAGTGCCGCAGTGGTCTCATCCAGGCGATGAACATACTGGAACTTCGGTTGGCCAACGAACTGCTTGAAGATCAACTCATCGAGCAGCAGTTTGTGTAGTAGGCTGACTCCCAGCGAACGCCAGGCTTCGCTGTGATCGGCCGCAAGCGTGGCCATCGCGCTCGCGTCGGTGACTCGCGCCAAGAGCCAAGTGTTGTCCGACGCGGTCCCGAATCCGAACACGCTCTGCCCGCCGTCGGCTTCGATCAGCTCCCACGTTTCGCGAGCCGCCTCGTCGCCGGTGCCAATCCGTTCGACCTCGCAGCATTTTTCGAGGCAGCTCTGCAACTGATCGGCTGTGATATCTGGCAAGCCAGAGACCAGCCGGTGCGTCGGGAGAATCTGCAAGCCGGGATCCTGCATTCCGACGAAGTGCATCATCACGAAGTTCGGTCCCGCCACATCACTCGTCAACTTCCCGGCCACTTTCAGTTCGCGACGATAGTTGAGAGCCGTCTCGTACCGATGATGCCCGTCCGCGATGAAGACCGGTTTGTCGTGCAAACCCGCCTGCACCTTGCCGATGACATTGTGATTCTTAATCACCCACAGGCGATGGATCACGCCGAGATGGTCGGTCGCGACGGACGGCGTGAGTGCGATGCACGCTTCATCTAGCTCTTGCTGCACGCCGGAGGTTTCGTCGGGATAGAGGCCAAAGATCGGCGAGAGATTAGTGTTGGTGGCGCGGATCAGCATCAACCGGTCGAGCTTTGGTCCCGACAGAGTTTGCTCGTGCGGGAAGACGTTCCCCGTACCAAACTCTTCGAGCCGCACGCGCGCCAAGAACCCGCTGCGCACGAACGTCTTTCCCTCCCACTTGAACTCTTGCGAGTACACGTACAACACGTCCTCATGTTCCTGCTGGAGGATGCCATCGACCTTCCAGTGCTTGAGGAACGCTGCGGCCCGCTCGTACTTGACATCGGGCGACGCATCACCGGGTTCTTCGCGGTTCAGTTCGAGCCGAATGAAGTTGCACGGATGCTTCTTGAAGAGTTCGTTCTGTTGGTGTTCGTCGATCACGTCATACGGGGGCGTAATCACGTCGGACAGGTCGCCCACCTGAGACACGTCATAACGCCAGCCACGCATCGGACAGATTTCGACCATTTTTCAACCGCCTTTGTGAATGTTGAGAGGAACCGCCGCCAGCACTCGGCCGAGCGGCGGCATAGGATGAAGACTGCCCCGCGGCGCATCAAGGAAGCCGGGAAGAGATCGGCCGGTTCTGATCCCGGTTCCTAAATCGAGCGGCGAGGACAAGCTCACCGATCGAAGCCTGACTCGCAAGTTTTGAAGTTGCGCTCTTTGCGTTTTCAGCCCCAAAGGGGCGACACTATTCTAGGGAACAACATAGGGTCGCCCCTTCAGGGCTTCGATTTTCAGAATGATTGGAACCCAGGGCGGCGCTCCCGATGGTCGCTTGCCCTGGGCTGACTTAGGGCTGCCCCGTTGGGGCGAAATGCCAAAAGGGCGCAACTTCAAAACGCGCAAGCGAAGGACGTTCGACAACAGAGTCCTTCGCTTGCGCGTCAGGCTTCGAATTCCGACCCTTTCGGTCATAACGATCCGGAAGACTGGCTGTGACCGCGACGGTTGATGTCCCTTCCGCTGGCGGCCTCTTGCCAAAATTGCCGATCTGTTACCATGCCGCCGCCTCACGAGGCGGTCGTCCGCAGGAGAGCATTCAGCCGCTTCTGCCGTCGGATCAGCAAGCGGGAGGCTTGCTCTCATATCGCGCGTGCAATTCCATTTGCCTCACCGAGGGATCGGTTGAATGCCACTCAAAACTTCGCCACTCGAAGAACCCAGTCTCAACATCACGTCACTGCTGGACATCATCCTGACGATCGTGATGTTCTTCATGGTCTCGACGACGTTCTCACAGAACGAGCGCCAGACGGAGATCCAGGTTCCGACAGTCTCAGACAACACGGTCCTCACCGGGCAGCCGGATGAGATCGTCATCAACGTGGCGGCCGATGGCCAAATGCAGGTCAAAGGCAAGACGCAAACGGCTGAGACATTATCCTCGCTGCTTCAAGGGGTGTTGGCCTCGTTCCCCAATCAAGCCGTCGTGATTCGTGGCGACGGTCGTTGTGAGTACCAGATGGTGATGGACGCATTCTCGGCCTGTAAGCAGGCGGGAGTCCGCAACATTTCCGTGGCTCACCTTCCTCGACAGAAGTGACTCCGATGCCGAATTCGCTCACACATTTGCTCGAACTCGTGACGCAGAGCTTTGGCGACTGGACGGCCAGTGGCATCCTGATGAAGGCGGCGCTCATCGTCTGTTCCGTGTTCGCGACCGTGCAACTGTTGTCGATGCTCGGCACCCGTTACGGCGATGCCAACACAACCTCGAAGTCGTTCGTGCTCTCGCTGGCTGTTCACTGTTGCCTTGGTTTGGGTTGGGCCACGGCCGTTCAGTCCTACGTCCCCGCTCCCATAGCTCAAGGCGATCCGGAGTTGCCGCGCGTCAAGATCGCGGTGACGGGGAATGGTGATGAAGACGTGTCTCCAGTCGCTGGCACCGGCAGCACACCGGTTTGGGCGAAGTCTGTCGGACGGGCGAATCGAACGATGTCGCGCATCGAGCGGCCTGACCAAGTGATCGCGGCGGTCGAGCCGCCCGTTGTGGAGTTGTCTCCCACGGAAGCGGTCGCTCCGCCCGACGTTCCCGATTTGCCCTCACGCCCTGACGAACCGCTAGCTCCGCCGACACAGCAAGCCTCCGTCGAATCGATCGCACGCAGCAACGCGTCACCCACAGTGGCCATCGAATCCCCCAAGGTCGAGTCGCGATCCGAAGTGAGTTCCTCCACGCTGGCCGCGCGGCAGGCGATTCGTCGCGAGAGTTCGTCCGCCGATGCCGGAGCGGTAACGCGAGGCGAATCGCAGCGAGGCGCTTCCGAACGAACGGCTCCGTTCATCGAAGACGGCACGCTCCTTACGCTCCCCACAGATGTCGTTTCCGAAGGAAGCCTTCCCAAGCCGGTGGGGCTTCCTGCCAACGCGATCAAACGCCGGGGTGCGCCAAGTCCCTTCCCTGCGGATGTGTCTGAGACCGGCAGCAATCCCGCTTCGGCCACGACAGCCCAATCGGGTGTCGGTTCCAGCGGTCGGTTCACGCGTGTCGGCAATCGCCCCGCGAACGATCCCGAGTTCGATCCCAATCCGCCCGGTGTCGCGCGCCCCACTCCCGCAAGGCCCTTGCCGACCGATGGTGGTTTGATTGCCTCACGCGGATCGCCCGGCAGCGATCTGCCCGGTGATGCTCCGATGCAAGATTTCAAACGTCCGAACACGCCGTCCATCAGTGCGCGTGCGGCCACACGCGCACCCGAAACGTATCGTGCCCGGCGCATCGAACAGCGTCGCTCCATCGCCTTAAAAAACGGTGGTTCTGAAGCGTCCGAGCGCGCGGTGGAAATGAGCCTACGTTGGATGTCTGACATCCAAGAGTCCGACGGCCACTGGTCGTCGGCTCGGCACGGCGGAGGTCTGGCGAAGACGGATCCGCAGGGACAGAACCGACTCGACGGCGGCGTCTATGCCGACACGGGCGTCACTGGCCTCGTGATCCTGTCGTTCCTCGGCGCGGGCTACACGCACGAGGAAGGCCAGTACTCTGACAACGTCAAACGGGCGATCGACTGGCTCATCCATCAGCAGCAAACCAACGGCTACCTCGGTGGCAAGGCGACGCGCTACGACATGATGTACTGCCATGCCATCGCCGCCTTCGCGCTGGGTGAAGCGTACGGAATGCAGAGCGATCCGAACGCCTTCCCCGAACTGCGTGAGGCAGTGCGAGGCGGTGTCAAACTGATCGCCGCAATGCAGAACGATGACGGCGGCTGGCGCTACGGTCGCGGCGGTGAGTCCGACATGAGCATGTTCGGCTGGCAACTGATGGCTCTGAAGAGTGCCGTCAATTCAGGCGTCACCGTTCCCGAAGAGACCCGTCGCGGCATGACCAAGTTCTTGCAAGCGCGCTCACTCGGCAGTCGCGGTGGCTTGGCGGGCTACAAGCTCAACGAAAAGGCCACGCCCGCCATGACGGCGGAAGCGCTCTTCTGTCGTCAGATGTTCAACGTTCGACAAGGCGACGCCGCATCACAGGAAGCCGTGACCTATCTCAGACTGAACCTGCCGCGACTGGCCGTGTACGACGAGTACTACTGGTACTACGGCACCCTGGCGATGTTCCAACACGACGGCGAACCGTGGGAAGAATGGAACTCGTCCCTGCGCGACACGCTCGTCGGCCTGCAACGAACCAGTGGCCCTCACGCGGGAAGCTGGGACCCGAAAGGCAAGTGGGCTGGTATTGGTGGCCGCCTCTACTCGACCGCCCTCAGCACGATGAGCCTCGAAGTTTATTACCGCTTCCTCCGCATCTATCAAACGGAAGAGTGACCTCGCGCGTCACGAGTGCGCCTTTCAAAATTAGCCCGCCACGCAAGTTTTGAATTTGCGTTGTTTTGGATTTTCGCCCCAACGGGGTAGCCCTGGGTATAGACCGTTACAGGTTTTGAAGCCCTGAAAGGGCGGCCCTACGGCGAACAGCCGAATAGTGCCGCCCCTTCAGGGCTTGAGATTCACAGCAATTCGCGAACCCAGGGCGTTGCCCTGGGCTGGCATAGCGTCGCCCCTTTGGGGCTGAAAACCCAAACAGCGCAACTTCAAAACGCGCAAGCGAGGGCTGAAATTTCGATCACGGTGAAGCCCTCGCATGCGCGGCGGGCTGGTTTTGAAATGCCAAAACTGGTGATGAGCGCGATGCGGTCTCATGTCAGTACCTGTCATCCGATCGTGTCCACCCCGTTCCAAATGAGACGCCTTCCGTGCGATACGTTCTCGAACATCTGGCCGTTGTGTTTGGAGCGGCCACTGGTGCGCTGGCGGCTCGCGGCAAGGGGATCGATCTGTTTGGAGTCGTCGTGCTGGGGCTGGTCACTGCGGTGGGGGGAGGCACGCTGCGCGATGTCGTACTCGACGTGCCCGTTTTTTGGGTGCAGGACTCCTCGTTCATACTTTCGGGCGCGATGGCAGCGGGGGCGATGTTCTATCTCGCGCGGTATGTCGATCCGTCGTCGATGCCGTTGCTGATTGTCGATGCCTTCGGTCTCGCGTTCGTCGCCACGTTGGGGACTCACAAAACGTTCAGTCTGCAACACGCGGGAACGGTCTGTGTCGTCTTCGGTGTCGTGACGGGAGTGGCGGGAGGCATGATTCGGGACGTGCTGCTGGGCGAAGTCCCGCTGGTTTTTCGACCGAACATTTATTTGTATGCGACGGCCGCGTTGATCGGTGCGACGGCGTACCTCATTGCGGCGCATCTCTGGCCGAACAGCCCGTTCAACCTGGTGACTTGCGCCACGGTGATCCTGCTGTTGCGGTTGGCGGCGATTCGTTGGCGCTGGCGGCTACCCGTCTTTCAGGCCGAGAACGATGGGGTCGCGTGAACATCGCTCCAACGGCACAATGGACGAAGCATCGCCCCCCACAATTCTTCTCGATTGAGAATGGCCGAGGACATGAACTCTCAACGGTCTGCTCGAATCTCGCGGCACCTCTTCGTTGCGTTTGCTTTGCTGCTGTTGGCGGCGGTCGCTCGCGCCGACACCTTCACCGTGCGTGAAGACGACGGCAATTCCGTGACGATCGAAGCGCGGCTTGCTGGCGAGGGGCAGGGAGCAATCGCTCTCGAACGAACCGACGGACGCATCGAGATCGTGCCGCAGGACCGGATCCTCAAACGCGAACCGGGGCCGGACCCCGAGCCGCTGACCGGGGCCGCGATCTTGGATCGCCTTTCCGAGCGATTCGGCAAGGAGACGTTTCGCGGCCATGCTGACGCGCCGTATGCCATCGGCTTGATTCTCGCCCAGCCGCTGCCGAAGCAGTTTGAACCCAAAGCGACGGTCTTCATGAAGAAGGCGGCCACGTTCATGAAGACCGTCGAGAAGGTCTTCATCAGCTTCATCGACGACATGAAGATCGACATCGTCAAGCCGCGCTATCCGCTCGTGTTACTCATCTTCGAGACCGACGAAGACTTCATGAAATACACCGAGAAAGAGACCGGTGGGCGCGGGCTGTCGGCCGGAAACATCCTCGGCTTTTACAGCGGCCTCTCGAACCATCTCGCCATCCGGATGAGCGAGTGCCACACGTTTGAGACTCCGCTGCACGAGGCCATTCACCAACAGGTCCACAATCGCGGCGTGTTGCGACGGCTCGCTCCTTCGCCCGCGTGGTTCAACGAGGGGATCGCAACGGGCTTCGAGGGGAACGGCGACAAGATCAACGGCGGGCCGCTCAAGGTGAGTGCGCGGTACTCGAAGGCGGCGTCGCGGGCGCGGACGGTCGATTGGGATGACGTGGTGGCAGACGACAAAGCCTTCCGGGGCGATGTCCTCGCGGGCGAAGCCTATGCTCATGCGTGGAGCATTCACTGGTTCCTCGCCACAAAGTACCGCAAGCAATACGTCACCTATTTGCAGGTTCTCAGCCAGAAGCAGCCGCTCGCGAAGGACGATGCCGCCAGCCGACTCGCCGATTTTGAAACGGCATTCGGCAAACCGGTTGGCAAGTTACAGAGCGAGTTCCCGCAGTGGCTTGAGCTGGGAGCGAAGAAACAAAAAATCGCGATCAACGACGCGAAGCCGCCCGGTTACATGGTGACGCTGTCGAACCTCGCGGAAGTCGAAATGAATGCCGTGAAGACGAATAACGGCCCGCTGGAAGTGGGTGGCCAAATGAGAAGCATCTCGCACATCCGCCCGATGTCGTTCCATGTGACCGTCGAGACTGACGCCGGAACGTATGCCGAATGGTTCCACCCCAACGTGGCACCGCTCAAGGTCATGCCGCTCGCCAAACAGACGGCTCAGAAGCGGATGCAGAACGCGCCGGGCGGCCCGTCTTCCACGTTCCGCGTCAAAGTTCGAGCCGTTGTCCCCGACAGTGAGGATGCCCAGCAATGGCAACGCGGCCAACTCCCCGTGCCGGTGTTTGAACGCTAACACGTTCCGGCTGATGTGGGACTCGGAAAGTTCACCTCGCTCAGAAACCTCTCACTCTCCGCCCCGCGAGGGATACTTCAACCGCTCGCCTAATCGCTTGCTGCGGAACGATCGCGACTGGTCTGTTTCCACGCCAGCCGCGTGGTGAGGATCGCGCGGCCCGCGTACCACAGTTTCCTCCACTTCGGCAATGAAACACGTCGCGAGAAGACATCGAAGTCGCGGCGTTCGATCTGCCGCAGCAGACCGCCGTAAATGTCGAGCATGGCTCGCAGGATCGGTCGCCCCGGCGGTGCGAGATGATCGAGCAACTCTTCCCCGCGCGCGTAGTAACTCTTCGCACGAGCGACCTCGAACTGCATGAGGTCTCGAAACGGCGGGTTGATCACGCGGCGTTGCAGGTCGTCGGCCGAGTACCCGAATCGCGCGAGGTCTTCGCGAGGTAGATAGACGCGCCCGTGATCGGCATCTTCGGCGAGGTCTCTCAAAATGTTCGTCAGTTGCAGGGCGAGTCCGCAGTCGATGGCCAGTTGCCGGACCTTTGGCCCCTCGCGAAAGCCCCAGACGTGGATGCAGCACAGACCGACCGCCCCCGCGACGTGATAGCAGTACCGTTCGAGTTCCTCGAACGTGGCCACATCCACCGGATGCAGGTCCGACTCAACTCCCGCGATCACGTCGAAGAGGTACTCGTGCGGAATACCCGCCTGCGCGACCATGTCGCCGATCGCAGGCAGGTAGCGCTGCTCATCATGGAGCAGACTGGAGCGATCACCCGCGTCGTTCGGCGAGCCACTCAACGCGCCGCGAACCCACTCCCGCCACTGCGCCAATCGGACGCGACGCTCATCAACAGTCAGGCTCTCGTCGTCGCCGAGGTCATCGGTGATGCGGTTGAACGCATACAAGGCGTTCATCGCGCGACGTTGCTCGCGCGGCAACGTCAGGAACGAGAACCGAAAGTTGTGCGCGGTCCGCTGCGTGAGAACTCGACAGTCCTCGTAGGACGCCGTGAGCGTCGAAGCGGTGTGAGACGGAGCGGCGATGATTCTCGTCCTTCATGCTCTCAATGAAAGCGATCTCGTGATGGGTCGAACGGGTATATCCGTGCCATCGAAAGAGCGGAAGCGTGGTTGTCTTGCCCTTAGCGCCGAAGTGAGCAGGGCCATCGACTTTTTGAATCTGGGCGAGTGAGTGCCACGGTCACGGAGCTTCGACGTGGCCGTGAGAAGGAGGAACACCC
>JAYTQJ010000016.1:0-5664 GCA_043746775.1 Schlesneria sp. | reverse complement strand
AGTCGATTGGGCCAGCGCTGATGTCGATTGGTCGCGATTCCGCTGCGCCGTCTTCCGCACGACATGGGACTACTTCGAGCGACGCGACGAATTCACCGCGTGGCTCAACCGCATCCGCCAGCAAACGCGACTCTGTAACGACGCGGCTCTCATCGACTGGAACATGGATAAGCACTACCTCGCCAACCTAGAGGCGAAGGGCATTCCGATCGTCCCTTCAAAATTCCTCGAACGGGGCAGCACCGCCACGCTGCATGAACTGCTCGATGAGACAGGCTGGGACGAAGCGATCATCAAGCCCTGCATCTCCGGAGCGGCTCGTCACACCTATCGCGTCAATCACGACAGCGCCACAACACTCGAACCAGTCGTGCGACAACTGCTGACCGACGAATCGCTCATCCTGCAACCGTTCCAACAGAGCGTCATGGATCACGGCGAAGACACGCTGATGCTGTTCAACGGCCAGTTCACTCACGCCGTAAAGAAGGTTCCCAAGCCAGGCGACTTTCGAGTCCAAGACGATCACGGCGGAACGGTCCATCCTCACGAACCGTCACCCGCTCAAATCGAATTCGCTCAACAAGTGTTGTCCGCCTGCCCTTCCGCACCAACCTACGCCCGAGTGGACCTCGTCCGCGACAATCACGGCAACCTCGCGGTCATGGAGCTGGAACTCATCGAACCCGAACTCTGGCTACGAAACCATCCTCCCTCCGCGACCGCCTTCGCCGACGCGATTGCCAAAATCGTCAGATCTTTGGACTGCGGCAGCCCGCTGCCGCTTTGAGTCTCACAGCCTGCTGTGAGACGAGTTTGCTCTCTCGATTCAAGCTCGGACTCACTGAGCAACTTCCTCAGCAGCAGGCTGCTGAGGCCAAAGCGGCAGCAGGGCTACCGCAGTCCACATGTGTTTTGTGCGCGGACTCACGGTTCGATGCGCTTCTGGGCCAAGAGAGTGGCGGTCACTGAAACTAGAATTAGGCCCTGCAAACCAAAGCGAATCCGTCATTCACAGCGCAGGTACGCCTCCCATGAAGATCGCACGCAGTTTTTTTCGTCGTGCCGAGTTGCCTCGGATGGAAGGTTCGCGCAAGTGGTCGGGCGAGGAACCGATGAAACGCCTACTCTCAATACTGCTGCTCATTGGAATGGTGGTGGCGTGTCCTCCGGTCTACGCAGGTGACTCCAAACCCCCGAAGCCAGACCTCACTCAATCTCCCGGAGAAAGCGGATGCGGCGCAACGCCACCCAATCCTCAACAAGGCCCCGGCTCAGGAAAGATCCCGATGAAATCTGACGATCCAAGCAGTCAGTTGACGGTGGAACGCATTTTCTCTGCGGACGAGTTCCAAGAGGAGAAAATCAGTGCCATGACTTGGAGTAAGTCGGGCGCGGCCTACTTTACGCTGAAGGGATCTGAGGCAGAGAACGACGGCCAATCTCTGGTTCGCGTCGATGCGGCCAGCGGCACCGAGGAGGTCGTGGTGCCGGCCAGTGCATTCATCCCCGCTGGCGAGTCAAAGCCACTCACCATCGACGGGTTCGCGTTTTCGGCGGATGAATCAAGGCTCTTGATCTACACCAAGAGCCAGTGCGTCTGGCGACTCAACACGCGGGGAGATTACTGGGTTCTGGACATCGCCACTCGGGAACTGAAAAAGCTGGGCGGGGAGGCATCGCCGTCCACGCTGATGTTCGCGAAGTTCTCGCCCGATGGCTCGCGCGTGGCCTATGTCCGTGAGAACAATCTCTATGTCCAAGATGTACGCAGCATGCGCATCACGGCGCTGACGACCGACGGATCGGCGCGGCTCATCAATGGAACAGCGGACTGGGTGAACGAAGAAGAACTGCACATCCGCGATGGCTACCGCTGGAGTCCCGATGGCGAATTGATCGCTTTCTGGAGATTCGACACCACCGGGGTCGAGGACTTCCATCTCCTCGACAACACACACGGAACCTACCCGCGTCTCACTTCGTTCCCCTATCCCAAGGTCGGCAAGACGAATTCGGCCAGCCGAATCGGCGTGGTCACCGCCGCCGGTGGTGACATCCGCTGGCTCGATGTGCCGGGTGATCCGCGCGAACACTATCTTCCGCAGATGGAGTGGTCTCCGGATGGTGGACGGATTCTGATCCAGCAGATGAATCGCCTCCAGAACATCAACCGCGTCCTGCTCTGGGATGTGAAGACCGGCGCGATCCAGACAATCCTCACGGAGTCGGATCCCGCCTGGCTGGAGAACGAGAACCCCGTGCGCTGGGTGCAGAGCGGTAAGGGATTCGTCTGGCTGAGCGAACGCAGTGGATGGCGGCATGTCTATCGAGCCAGTACCGATGGCCAAGGGCTTTCCGCAGTGACTCAAGGCGATCTGGATGTGCTCGCGGTGGAAGCGATCGATGAGGCCGACGGGCGGCTTTACTTCGCGGCGTCACCGGACAATCCCACGCAGCGATATCTGTACCGTGTACCGCTCGAAGGGGGAACGCCCGAACGTCTGTCACCGGCCAATCAGCCGGGATGGCACACTTACGATGTTTCGCGCGACGCGAAATGGGCGGTCCACAAGTATTCCACCTTCGCGTCTCCACCGATTGTGGAATTGATTCGACTGACAGATCACAGTGTGGTGCGTGTCCTCACAGATAACGCGAAGTTGCGGGAAAAACTTTCAAAACTGGAGAGACCATCCATCGAGTTCTTCCGAATCGATATCGGGAACGAGTTGTTGCTCGATGCCTGGTGTCTCAAGCCGCCGTCGTTCAACCCGTCAGGCAAGTATCCCCTGATGTTCCATGTCTACGGCGAGCCGCACGGCCAAACGGTGCGTGATGCCTGGCAGGGACCACGAGGGCTGTGGCACTGGATGCTCGCGCAGCAGGGCTACGTGGTCGCCAGCGTGGACAATCGTGGAACCAATGCTCCGCGCGGGCGCGAGTGGCGAAAGTGTGTCTACCGGAAGATCGGCATCATTGCGCCGGAAGAGCAGGCGGCCGCCGCACGAATCTTGTTGAAACGCTGGAGTTTCGCCGACTCGAACCGCGTGGGAATCTGGGGTTGGAGTGGCGGCGGCAGCATGAGCTTGAACGCCCTCTTCCGCTATCCCGATCTGTATCACACCGCCATCGCCGTCGCCCCCAATGCCGATCAACTCCTCTACGACACGATCTATCAGGAACGCTACATGGGGTTGCCCGCCGACAACGCCGACGGCTATCGACTCGGCTCACCGATCACCTACGCGCAGCAGTTGAAAGGGAACTTGCTGCTCGTGCATGGAACCGGAGACGACAACGGCCACTATCAGGGAACCGAGAAGCTGATCAACGAATTGATTGCTCACAACAAGCGTTTCACCGTGATGCCCTATCCGGCACGTTCGCATGCGATCAGTGAAGGCAGCAACACGGTTCCGCACTTCTACTCGTTACTGACGAACTATCTGCACGACCACCTGCCGGTTCAGAAACAGGACTGATCGGCCCCAACCCATGTCCTGGCTGATATCACGGTCTTTCCAGAAGTCACTGGCTCGTTTGTTTGAATTGGGCAGGCCTTCAATGTGAATTACCGTTGCGTGCGAAACTCGGAAGGTGTCATGCCGGTGGCGGATCGGAAGGCGCGGGTGAAAGCGCTGTGGTCGTAGAAGCCGCAGGCGTGTGCGATCTCGGCCACGGATTGTTCGGCATCGCGCAGCATGCGCGACGCGGCTGCGATTCGCGACTTGGTGATGAACTGGCTTGGAGTCAGACCGTAGAGCCGTTTGGTCAGACGCGCCAGACGCTGAGACGAAAGTTTCGAGCGGCGCGCGAGCCAGGCGGGAGTCACCTCGGACGAGAGACTTTGCTCGAATTCTTCGAGGGCACGCGCGAAGTCCTTAGGGATTTCATGAGGCTCGACTGGCACGCGGACATCGCGCGAGAAGCCGATCAGACCGACAACGACACCGCCGGAATCGAGCATCGGCAGTTTTGTTGTGAGGCACCAGACCGGGTCGTTCGGTCGATGCCATTGCATCTCAAGATGGTCAACCAGCGGACGTCCGGTGCGCAGAACTCGCTCGTCCTGCTCGGTGGGGATTCGACCAAAGTCACCGGGGCAGATGTCACGCGGGCATTGGCCGATGACTTGCGACTTGCTCTTCAATCCATGCCGCGCCACCAGCGACTCGTTCACGGCCACATATCGCCCCACCCCGTCTTTGACGAAAAAGGCCACGTCCGGCGAACGGTCGAAGAGCCTTTCCAACAAGGCGACCTCGACCTGCGAAACGTGCGAAGGCAAGGCCGATTCGGGATGTGTTGTGCGCGGATTCACAGTTCGATGCACTTCTGGGCCAAGAGTGTGGTGGTCGCTGATAACTAGAATTGAACCCTTCAATTCCATCATACGCAAAGCAGGAACGCCGCCCATGAAGATCGCACGCATCTTTGCTCACCGAGTTGAGCTGCCGTTGGTCGAAGGTTCGTACAAGTGGTCCGGCGGCAAGTCCATTTCGGTGTTCGATACCACGATCGTTGGGATCGAGACGGATTGCGGACTCGTTGGCTATGGCGAGGTCTGTCCGCTCGGCCCGTTCTATCTGCCGGCGTATGCCGAGGGGGTGCGAGCCGGACTCCGCGAACTGGGACCGCATTTGATCGGCTTCGATCCGCGTGAGCTTTCCAAACTGAACCATCGGATGGACGCGGCGCTCAAGGGGCATCCGTATGTGAAGTCGGGGATCGACATCGCGTGCTGGGATCTCCTCGGCCAGGCGACGGGCTTGCCGGTCTGCGTGCTGATGGGTGGTCGCTTCGGCGAGAGCGTGCGGTTGTACCGAGCCATCTCGCAAGAGTCGCCCGACGAGATGGCGAAGAAGGTCGCCGGTTATCGAGCCGCCGGTTACACCCGGTTTCAACTCAAGGTCGGCGGTGATCCAGACACCGACATCGAACGCATCCGAGCCGTCCGCGCGATGCTGCTCCCCACCGATCGTCTCGTCGCCGACGCGAACACCGGCTGGACTCAGCACGAGGCGATGCGAGTGGTCCGAGCCGTTCGCGATGTTGATGTCTACATCGAACAGCCGTGTTTGACCTACGAAGAATGCCTCGCCGTGCGTCGGCACACGGATCATCCCTTCGTCCTTGACGAGAACGTCGATGGACTCGACATGCTGTTGCGAGCGAAGGCGGACCTCGCGATGGACGTGGTGAATCTAAAGATCAGCAAACTCGGAGGGCTAACGAAGACGAAGCAGGCCCGCGACCTGTGCGTCTCGATGGGGATTGCGATGACGCTGGAAGACAGTTGGGGCGGAGACATCACGACGGCGGCGATCGCTCATCTCGCACACAGCACGCCCGAAGAGTTCCGTTTCACCAGCACGGATTTCAACAGCTACGTCACCGTCAGCACGGCGGCCGGCGCTCCGCAACGCCAGCAAGGTTTCATGGCCGCGAGCAACGATCCGGGATTGGGTGTCGCGCCGCGAATGGACGTGCTGGGCAAGCGAGTCGTCGAAGTCATGTGATTGCGGCAGCCTCAGTTGTGAGCGGCAAGGCGCTAGCCGCCTAGCACTCACTTTGAGCGATTTTCAAATTGACGTTCAGTGCGACGTAGCTGAATTCGTGAGAATTCAGCCGGCTTTGATGATCGTCTGAAGTCTTACGACT
>JAYTQJ010000015.1:0-5669 GCA_043746775.1 Schlesneria sp. | reverse complement strand
GCCGGGCCGGGGTGGACGGACCAGAGGATTGCCGAGGCGTATGGGTGTCGCGTGCGGACGGTCGAGAATGTGCGCCAGCGATTTGTGTGGGACGGATTTGAGTTGGCGTTGAACGGCGCGAAGCGGCAGTCGCCTCCGACGGCCCCGATTGGGGATGGCGAGGGGGAAGCGAAGGTCATTGCGACTCGGCTGGGGAATCCTCCGGCGGGGTACGGTCGCTGGACGTTGCGATTGCTGGCGAGCCGCGTCGTCGAGTTGGAGATCGTCGAGTCGATCAGTCACGAAACCGTCCGACAGGTGTTAAAAAAAACGGTATGACGAAGCGCAAGATCGAGTACTGGGTCATCCCGCCGGAAGCCGACGCCGAGTTCGCGGCCCACATGGAGAACGTCTTGGAAATCTACGTCCAGCCCTACGATTCTCGACACCCGGTGGTCTGCATGGACGAGCAGCCGGTGCAGTTGATTGGTGAAACGCGCGTCGCCATTGCGGCCACGAAGCAGCACGCCCAGCGTGTGGACTACGAATACGAACGCCTCGGGACCGCCAGCATTTTTATGTTCGCCGAACCGCTGTCGGCGTTTCGCCAAGCGACCGCGCGGCCGCAACGCACGAAGTCCGACTGGGCGTTGGAGGTGGCTCATCTGTTGGACACGCGCTACGCGAAATGCGAGACGGTGACGCTGGTCAGTGACAACCTCAACACGCACACCATGGGAGCCTTCTACGAGGCCTTCCCGCCCGAGCAAGCCCGCGCCGACGTGAAGCGTCTGAACCTCGTTCACACTCCCAAACACGGCAGTTGGCTCAACATCGCGGAGTGTGAACTCAGTTGCCTGACCAGCCAATGCCTTGCCGACCGCCGCATCGGCTGCCTCAAGTTTCTCCAATCCGAAATCGCCGCGTGGTCCCAAACAACCAACGCCAAACAACGCGGAGTCGATTGGCAGTTCCATGTCGACGATGCCCGAACCAAACTCAAAAAACTCTACCCGAAAATTAAGACCTGACCGGACACTAGCTTGATCGCGAAGTTTTTTGGGAGCTACATGATGTGCGTCGTTCGAGATTCGGCGCGGCCGTACGAGGTCTTGTTCTCAATGAGGCATTCATGCTTCAGTCCGACGAATTTGGCGAGGGTTTGCGAAAGACACGCGGGAGCGTCTCCCACAGAGACGGTTGGTTCCCTTACACGACGAGTGCGTAGTGCGTAGTAAGGCTTTTTCTAGCCGATTTGTGTTGCAAAGTCCTCTTGGGAACAGGTCGCGTCGATGGTGATCGCGCTGCCTTTGATCTCCAACAGTTCGATCAATTGCAGGGTCGCGGTGATCTCGTTCGATTTGTCATCGACGCCC
The DNA here is from genome assembly GCA_043746775.1 of Schlesneria sp. Lineage (GTDB taxonomy): Bacteria > Planctomycetota > Planctomycetia > Planctomycetales > Planctomycetaceae > Schlesneria. The sequence goes on along the minus strand of JAYTQJ010000015.1, from coordinate 4,314 downwards.
TGCTGTCCCGGGATCAGGCCGTTCCCGGTTGGCCATTCGCCGACTGTGTAGAGCATCTTCAGTCCCTATTTTCTCGCTGCAGGATCGCCTGGGGCCTTGCCGTCGATGGCGACGATCTCTTCGCCGCAGGTCTAGCGAAACGCCCTGATCCAGTAGATCGTCCTCAACTGACGACTTCCGGATCGAGCAGACTCAACCCGCGGTCGAACGTATCGTGTGACGGGTTGCAGTGCTTCATCGCCAGAAACTGGCGCAGCCACGACTCGTGTTTACCGACGATCGAGGCGACCGACTCCCAATCGTCGCGGCCACACAGCACGCTGGCGAAGGCCATGGCCGGAGCCCCCATCAACGGAGACCGCGTTAGCCTCGGTACACCCAGGCCCGCAACGCCGCCAAAAGACACCTACATCGAGTCCGCCACATCCGCTTCCTTTCGCATGTTGTCAGTTCCATTCAAGCTCCAGTACGAGCCACTTCATATCTCAATCGAAGCTAAGGAATGCCCGCACTTCACAAGTGACGGAGGCAAAACCAGAAGCTCGATGTGGTGAATGAAATTGTCGTACATGGGCTGGGCACGAATCTGCTGGTGGAAGAAGCTTGCTCTGCCATCATCGAGTGAAGTTCGACTTTCGCATTTTTTTCGGAGTGCAATAGTCGAATCCAGAGGCCACCCGAGAAGTCGTTTCGCCATGAGCTGCGAGCAGGTCATGAGCCGGGTGCTACGGTTACGGCATTGCGTGGCTGTGCTTTGATCGTAGCGTGCCATGTTCGCGCAAAGCTGTGACCGTGGCACGCTAAAAACAAGCGGTTTCTTTCCGGATAGCTTCTCAGGGACTGTCTCCAAATCCACATCCGCAGCGATCCCCGCGCGTCGGCATGTTCGGCCGAAAGCCCTCTTGACGCAGTTTCGGCCGGTTCCTACAACCCGCGCGACTCTCAGGGACAGCCCTCCCATTTGGGGTTGGCTGCGGTTCAAAACATCATTCGGTTCGGAGAACACAGTCATGAGTGCAGGGACGCACGACACGGCGGGAAGCGGCGGCGGCAAGCAAAAGCGTCGCATGATGATGGTCTTCGGTGGGGCGGCTTTGGCCGTTGTGACCGCTGGCTTATTGATGCAATACTTCCGCGCTCCGGCAGGTCATGCCGCTGCGGATTCTTCGGCCGGAACGGCACGCGTCGGTGGAGCGAAGGCTCCCGAAGTGCTGGCTCGGGTCGGCAAGGAGTCGATCTTTTACGATGCCGTCGCCGAAGAGTGCGTCGCGCGGCATGGCAAGGAAGTCTTGGATGACCTCATCCACCGGTTGGTCATCCAGCAGGCGTGCGAAGCCCAGCAGATCACCGTCACCGAGCAGGAGGTTTCGCAAGAGATTGACAAGATCGCCAAGCGGTTCAATCTCGATGTGAGCCAGTGGCTGCAGATGCTTCAGGCCGAGCGAAACATCACGCCAATTCAGTATCGCACGAGCGTGATCTGGCCGATGGTCGCGTTGCGCAAGCTGGCGGGCGAGCAGATCGACATCAGCGAAGACGACCTGAAGAAGGCGTTCATTCGTGAGTACGGTCCCCGCGTGAAGGCGCGCGTCATCATGCTGGAGAACTTGCGACGAGCGAACGAAGTCTGGGAAGAGGCCAATCGCAACCCCGACGATTTCGAGCAACTCGCACAGAAGCACTCGGTCGATCCGAACAGCCGCGCATTGGGAGGACAGGTTCCGCCAATCCCGCGTTTCACCGGCAATGACGATCTCGAAAAAGCAGCCTTCAAGTTGAAGGAAGGGGAGATGTCGGGCGTCGTCCAGATTGGCACTGGGCGCTATGTGATTCTCAAGTGTGAAGGCCGCACCGAGCCTGTCGTGACCGACATCGAAGAGGTCCGTAACTCGCTGGTCGATCAGTTGACCGAAGCCAAGACGCAGCAATCGGTCGCCAAGGTCTTTGAGAAGATCAAGGAGCAGACTCGCGTGGACAACTACCTCACCCGGACCTCGAACGGCCCCGGCCCCGGTGCTGGACCAACGGGTTCTGGTGTTCAGCCGGTGAGTGCGACCGGCGCACGTCAGCCCGCTGGTCCCGCGAACCGCTCCGCAGCGGCCAACGGTGCCCCAGCAAAGGGCGTCCGGCAGTAGATCGGTTCAGCTTCCTCTTGGCTGAAAGAACTCGACCCTGACGAGTTCTTTCAGCCAGTAAACGAAAACGCGGCGTGTTGCTTCCGAACCAGCAACACGCCGCGTTTGTTCTTTGAGCGAGATACACCAACCCGAAGCGTGAGCGAGGAAGTAAAAAGAGAACCGTGCGTCCTTGCTTACGCTGCGGGTTAGTTCCGCTCGGGCGGTCGCGTCACGGCTGCTTGGCCGCGCCCTGCATCCGAATCATGTCGAGCTTGCTGAGCGGCTTGCCGTCGGGGCCAGTTGTTGGAAGAGCCGCCTTGGGCGAAGCGACGACGGGTGCGGGAGCCTCTTCGACAACCGCGATCACTTCTACAGGAGCAACTGCCGTCTCAGCGACGACTGCTGGCGCGGCCGCTGCGGCTTTAGCCGCCTGTTGCTTGCGAATCATGTCGAGCGGTGATGGCTTCGTCCCTGCGACAGGAGCGGCGGCCGGTTTGGCGGCGGCTTGTTGAGCGCGGATCGCATCAAGCGGACTCTTGCCCGCCGGTGCGGCGGGTTTGGCTGCGGGAGTTGCTGGACTCGTAGCCTTCGCGGCGGGAGCCTTTGCAGCCGCAGCGGCTCGCTTGACCGGAGCATCGACGACCGTCAGATAGGCCGGATCGATGTCGTACCAACTGATGTCCACGGGACCATCGAACTCGACCAGCGCCCGGCAGTTCATGTTGACCGTCTTGACCCTGCCGGTCCAATTGGCAAACCGCTTCAGCTCGGGGACCGAGGCATCGACCAGTACGAACTTGTCGGTCAGCTTTTCCTTCAGCTTTTCGGCGAGATCAATCGACATCGAACCTCAACTCCACAGACGAACTTCGGGGCACAGTGACAGCAGGCTTGAGCGATTGCATTCGGGACGATTCATAGACCGATCTCAAGTTGCGGGCGGATTCTGAGAAAACCGCCTTACGAAATCAAGCCGCGCCTCCGGCCTTGGCACGAACCAACGCTGCCAGGCCGGAATCACAAGAGCCACAAGAAACAAATTGCTAAGCCTGAAACGAAACAGCCTCGGACCAACTTGGTCCGAGGCTGTTTTGTTTTGTCGATGTTCATTGAGCGATCAGTCTCAGCGGTCGGTCAGTCTTCTGATTTGGGTGGTTCCTTCTGATCCCCGTCTTTCTTTTCCTCATCCTTCTTGTCGTCGCTCTTTTTCTCGTCTTTGTTCTCTGCGGCGTCTTTCTTCTTTTCTTCTTCCTTCTTCTTTTCTTCTGCCGCCTTGTCTTCCGCCGCCTTCACGACCGCGTCGAGTTTCTGCTTGAGTTGGGCCGCTTCATCAACTGCCTTCTTCGTCTCAGCCATCGCCGATTGTTTCGCTGCATCTGCGGCCTTGGTCGCTTCCACAGCCTTCTTCACGTCCGCTTGAGCCGCCGCGACCTGCTTGGCCGCTTCGTCTTTGGCCTTCGCGGCAGCAGCATCGGCAGCGATCTTGGCCTTCGTGGCTTCAGTAGCAGCCTGCTTCGAGGCCACAGCGTCGGCTTGCGATGCCTTCGCCAAAGTTGTCTGTTCTGCGGCGACCTTCGCGGACGCAGCGGCATCAGCCTTTGCCTTGTCTCGTTCCGCCACCGCCGACTGCAACTCCGCCTTCAATTTAGCGAGTTCCGCCTGAAGGCCGTCTCGCTGTTGAGTCGTCGCCGCCAATGCCGCTTCGGCTCGAGTCGCATCATCGGCACGACGCAAAGCGGTGTGATACGGCAGCAACGTTCCTTGGCAGCACTGCTGTTGAATTTGGGCCGGGACCGGATCACAGCACTTGCCGTGACCGCCCGCCATCGCCGCTCCCGCCCAACCGAGTACCGTCAGCACACCCCACACCGTTGTTCGCTTCGTCATTGGAGTCCGTCACCTTTCTGAAGAATCAATTCACGGCCGTTGAGTGCGAGACACTCGAACTCTCACGACCGACCAAAATCGTCTCAAGACCTATCTGCAATACTTCACGCGGCGAGAAGTGAGACATTCTTGGTGAGCCGAGTGGCGTCAGCCCAATGGCACTCACTTTGATTGAATTCCAAATCGATGAACAATGCGATGTAGCTGAATTCGTGAGAATTCAGACGTCTTTGACCGTCATCTGAAGTCTTACGACTTCAGCTACACCTCAAAGTGAGTGCCATTGGGCGTCAACTACCGGACTCTTGTG
>JAYTQJ010000014.1:0-5688 GCA_043746775.1 Schlesneria sp. | reverse complement strand
CTCACATCAACAACCTTGTCCGCATTGACCTCACACCACAGTCACGCCCCGGACACTCACGCTGTCTCGTGAACTGCACGAATTGCCGTGAACGCATGTCTTGGATCGCTTGCATCCCCTCCATTTCCCTGCAGTGGCAACGCCCATTTGGGCTGCCTGACGGTATCACTTCCTTGAAACTCGACCGTCCGCCAAGACCGGAATGACCCATGCGATTTTTCGTCAAGCTGCTGATTGTGATTGCGGTCCTCGGCGGGATCGGATTTGCGGCGTACAAGCCGACGATGGACTACCTCGCCAAACGAAATCGGCCCCTCTGGCGAACGGCAAAGGTCGAGCAGGGCAACATTGTGTCGGTCGTCAATTCGACAGGAACCGTTAAGCCAAAGCTGAAGGTGGCAATTGGCTCGTTCGTGTCAGGGCCTATCCTAAAGCTGTACTGCGAGTTCAACCAAGAGGTCAAAGAAGGGGATCTGCTCGCCAAGATCGATCCGCGGATCTACCAAGCGGGCGTCTCGCGCGATCAAGCGGCGCTGGCCAGTCGCGAGGCAGATGTCTTCCGCGTGCAGGCCCAGCTCCAACAGGCGATCAACGACGAGAAGCGGGCGGTTGCACTGCGAGCGGAGGATGCGTCGTTCATTTCGCAGGCGGAGATGGACAAGTTCCGGTTCGCTCGCTTGTCGCTCGATTCGCAGCTCGCGGTCTCCAAGACGGCTGTTGACCAGGCAAAGGCTACGCTGGAGAACTCGCGGGCCAATCTGGAATACACCGAAATTCGTGCCCCGGTTGACGGCATCGTCATCGACCGAAAGATCGATCCCGGTCAGACGTTGGCGGCTCAGTTTCAAACGCCGGAGCTGTTCGTCATCGCTCCTGACATGCGAGAGGAAATGCACATCCACGCGTCGGTCGATGAGGCCGACATCGGTCTTATCAAGGCGGCTCAGCATCGCAAGTACGAGGTTACGTTTACGGTCGATGCGTACCCCGAGCGGCTGTTCAAGGGAAAGATTCACGAGATTCGTATGAGTTCGACGACTGTCCAAAACGTCGTGACCTATCCCGTCATCGTCTCGACGCCCAATGCCGATCTGGAACTCCTGCCGGGGATGACGGCGAGCCTTTCGTTTCAGGTCGATCACCGCGACGATGTCATCAAGATTCCGAACGCCGCGCTGCGGTACTACCCGAATCCCAAGCAGGTTCGCCCGGAAGACCAGCCCATTCTGGAAGGGCAGGGGCAGAACAATTCGGGAGACGCGCAGGAATCAGACCAGCCATCGGAGAAGTCGGTCTCGGCGGATGAACGCTCAAAGCTCCGCCGCGATCGCCACCGTCGCCATGTCTGGATCGCAGAGGGCGATCTGTTGAGAGCCGTTGAAATTCAGACCGGTCTCACTGATAGCCAATTCAGCGAGATGATCAAGGGGGATTTGAAAGCAAGCGACGCGCTGGTGATTGGCGTGCAAGCTCCACAGTTCGGCCCACGGAAGTGATGTCGATGAACCCGCGACAACATCGCCTGAATGTTCCGCTCGTTCCCTGCTATTCGCGTCGCCTTTTTCCGGAACCTGCTCGTCCATGAACTTCTTTCTCACGCTGCGTATCGCGATTCGAGCACTGGCCAAGAACAAGATGCGGGCGGCGCTGACGGTGCTGGGCGTCGTCATCGGGATCGCGGCGGTAACAACGATGGTCTCATTGGGGCAGAGTGCCAGTTCGCTCGTGCAAGGGCAGTTCGAGGCGCTCGGCAGCAACGTCATCATCGTCTTTCCGGGAAACAGGCAACGCGGGGGAGTGTCACAGGCGCAGGTCTCACTCACGGCGCGCGATTCAGAAGCCATCGGGATCGAATGTCCGTCGGTATTGGCGTCGTCACCAATCCTCGGCGCGAGTGGCCAGGTGATTTACGGCAGCTCGAATTTCAGTCCGAACGAAATGCACGGGGTCAGTTGCGACTATCTCACCGTGCGGAACTGGCAACTCAGGCGAGGCGAGTTCTTCACCGAACGCGATGTCGTGAGCGCATCCAAAGTCTGCGTGATCGGTCACACGCTGGTCGTCAAACTGTTTCAAACGACCGACCCGATCGGCCAGACGATTCGGATCAAGAACATCCCGTTTCAAGTGATCGGTGTGCTTGAAAAGAAGGGCGCGAACATGGTCGGACAGGACTTGGACAACATTGTCCTGATGCCGATCTCGACGGTTCGCAAGCGGCTGCGCGGATCGGAATTCGACAACGTCAACGCGATCATGGCCTCGGCCCGTTCGACGAAGCTCATGCAGGATGCCCAGAACGAAATCGACCAACTGCTGTCCGAGCGGCATCGAATCCAACCGGGGACACCTCGCGATTTTGTTGTTCAGAACACGACCGAGATCGCGAACGTCTTCGGGATGATCACGGGTACGCTGACGTTAATGCTGGCCTGCATTGCGGGGATTTCGCTCGTGGTCGGCGGCGTGGGGATCATGAACATCATGCTGGTCTCGGTGACGGAACGGACGCGTGAGATCGGCATCCGCATGGCGGTCGGTGCTCGGTCAGGAGATATTCTGCGACAGTTTCTGGTTGAGGCGGTGTTGCTCTCGTGCATCGGCGGTGTGATCGGCTTCCTGCTCGGCGTGGGAGCGTCGATCGGGTTGGTGTCGCTCATCAACGCTGTGACTAGCGGGACGAAGTGGAAACACGAAGTCTCGTTCACGGCCGGGATCGTGGCGTTTGTGTTTGCCGCCGCCGTGGGAGTCTTCTTCGGGTTCTATCCCGCTCGCCGAGCCAGCCGCCTCGATCCGATTGAAGCGCTGCGGTACGAATGAGACGGGGCAGACTCGCCGCCGGTGGAACGACTTTCCTGCGCCTTAGGCGAACGGCAACAAATGGTTTACCCGTAGACACTAATCCGAAGCATGAACGAGGATGTCGATCGACTTCGTCCTCGTTCACACTTCGGGTTAGTGTGGGGCGGACAAGTATTGCCGGTCACGTCACGCCGCCTGCGATTGCTGCGGGCGGTTGGCCCACTGGACCCAGTCGTTCACTTCGGCGAGATCGGGGCGTTCGCTGCCTCGCAAGATTCGTTCGCCGGGTGGAGTGACCACGAATGCTTCGACTTTCTTGAACAGAGCCGCTGCGTCGGACGCTGCCAATTCGCCGCGATGCGTGATCCCGCAGGCCGTCAAAATCTGTGCATCGTGACCTCGCAAGTTGGGCACGTCGCAGCAGAGGTCCGCCTGCATCTGCCACGTCAGAATCGTGTACGAGTCGATGTGACGATCGCCGAGTAACGTGGCCAGCTTGTCGGGATCGGTTGAGAGCAGATGGCCGACCGTGTGGACTCCATGCTCTTCGAGCAGCGCCGCCGTCTTCGCTCCGATCGACGGAGCTTTCTCGACGGGATGATCGACGTTGAGGTAGTAGCGATCAACATGTTGTTGCTCACGCGGGGCGGCATTGCGCGGAGGATCGGCCTCGCGACTTTGGGTTGGAACGGCGGATGGCTTGGCGGGCGATTTGTCGTGCCTCGACATTGGAGGGATCGCCTGTTCGGCAACACTTGGCAGCGCGGGCGAAGGAACGGGCTTCGAGTCGATTGAAGAACCCCTCACCCCCGGCCCCTCTCCTGACCACCGAAGCGGCGGTGCCCAAGCCGGGGCGAGGGGTGAGTTGGTGGATTGGCCCTTAGTCGCCGCGCGGCGGCTCACAACGGGGCGAGGCCGCGCGGGGGTACCGATCCCATGTGCGGCACCCACCGGCCGCGGCTCTTCTTCGTCGAGTTGAGCTAACGGCACCTTGAGTACCTCTTCCGCGTGAGCCTTCCGGATCGCGAAGTCGTCATCGCTCAACGTGTCGATCACTTTGCCGGTCGCCTCAAACTCGCGGAAGGTCGCTTCGACGATCGCGCGTTCCTTCGAGTCCTTCAACTTTTTCGTGACCCAGAACAGCGGGATGGTCAACTTGGCCAGCACGCCGAGAAGCGTGATGTTGGTCGCGGGCAGAGTCACATTTGCTTCGGCGATGGCGCGCTCCATGATGCGCGCGTAGCCCACGACCGCGTGGCCGATCAGCTTCGCGATGCGATCCTTGATCTCCTGATCGAGGCCCGCTGGCGGATCCTTCACGCCCTTCTTCAGGTCGTAGTGGTCGATGCAAACTTCATAGTGAGGGTTGGCGAGATCGGCACCGGCGACGACCATCTTCGCCAGCCAATCGTCTCCCGCCGGAACCGTCACGTCGGGCCAACCGCCGAGGTCCGCTTCGAGAATGTCGGTCAACTCGCGATACGCGCAGGCAATGCTCCACTCCGCCGCGCGATGAACGATCCCTTCCGCCTCGCACTGTCCCGTGTGGAACGGCTGAATCGGGTCGGTGTAGTAATGGCTGAGTACTCCCGCCGAGTAGATCGCGTCGTTCCACTTCTTCGCTCGCAACGCTTCGACCGTTCGCCCGTACCACAACTCGGTCGCCGCGACAGCACCGCCCCAGTAGTTGTCGCGCACATGCAGCACATGATTGCGAAAGTCCTTGAACTTATTGTCAGGGGCCTTCGAGCCATCAAGGTAGATGTCGATGTGGGCGAGGCACAGATTCCGCCAGTTCTCGGCCGCTTCGCCGCGAAGTTGATGAAGCGCATCCAGCGCGAGCTTGTGGTGCGTGCTGGAACACTTCCACGCAAACAGCACATTGAAGAGTGTCGAGGACATCGGCGGGGCCTCGTGAACGGAGGGGGGCGGCAATCAGGATTCGGTGCGAAACAACTTCTCTTCTTCCTCTTCCTCCCTCCCCTCGGCGGGGAGGGCCGGGGAGAGGGGAGGAAGGTCAAGTCGTTTTGCCACTCGTCCCCCCTCCCTAACCCTCCCCGCCGAGGGGAGGGAACAAACAAGGGAACTCGGGAAGTTGTTGCGAGCCACTTCCTAAGTCGAGCGAAAATCTCGCAGGAGGCCGAGAGCGGCTCAAGATCGAGTCCGCCGTTGCTCCGCAGAATCGTTCCATTCGGCAGTGCAGACGCGAGATGCCGTCCGTTCTTCGGCAACTCCTGCCGACTCTCGATTGGAGCTGACTCGCAAACCGATGAGACCAGAACGCCTCCGCCCCCCACGTTGCCTCCATATCGCAACCCGGTCGCGCCCTATCGAGCCGGACCATGCCCCAGACGTACATCCTGCATGATGCTCACGAAAGTCGCGATCTGCTCGACCGGATTCATCTCGTACTCTCTCGCGCACCGCATCTCATCGGCCGACCGATCCGAGTCGAACTCGTCGATCACGAAGTGCTGCTGATAGGAACCGTTCGTAGCTACTTCCAAAAGCAGATGGCTCAGGAAAGCTTGCGACACGTTCCGGGTTTGGGCGTGATCCGCAACCAACTTGCCGTAGCGGCGAGTGCGGGGAAGTAGGTCCCGCTGCGAATTGAAGCCTGACGCGCAAGCGAAGTCGCTCGACGTTCGAGTCTTCGCTTGCGCGTCAGGCTTTTATCTGCGTCAGGGAGCTCATCCGGCTGACTTTGGAATCGGCTCGCAATGACTTCCCGTGAGCGGCAAGGCGCTAGCCGCCGGTCGGCGTACAGAACCGGAGGCTAGCGCCCAATGGCACTCACTTTGGGGTGTAGCTGAAGTCGTCAGACTTCAGACGACCATCAAAGCCGGCTGAATTCTCACGAATTCAGCTACGTCGCACTGAACGTCC
>JAYTQJ010000013.1:0-5690 GCA_043746775.1 Schlesneria sp. | reverse complement strand
CGAGGCTCAATCGCTGTTGAATTTGCTGGAGTCCACGCCGCGTCAGGAACCAACACATGAACTTCAGCCGACGATCGGTCGCCCTGCGACCGAAGAGGAACTCAAAGAGAAGCCGTGATCTCGACGTCGGCCAGTCATTGAACGAACGAGTGGCAGCGGCTATAGCTGAGCCAATTCACCGTTCGTAATACACCTGTGAAAAACCAAAACTGAGTCATCGAACAAGGAAACTAACATGGCCACAGTCGCACCCACAGTCGCAAAATACAAAGTCATCGGCACTCGCCCCATTCGACACGACGGCGTCGATAAGGTCACGGGGCGTGCTCGCTACGGAGCGGACACGAAGATTCAGGGGATGCTTTATGCGGCGATGCTCCGCAGCCCGCACGCTCATGCGAAGATCAAGTCGATTGATCTCTCGAAGGCAAAGGCGCTGCCCGGTGTGCGAGCGGTGGTCACTTCAGCGGACTTGCCTGATCCGGGGAATCGGATTGCTCAACTGGGCGAAGGTGCCGTTTGCATGTCGCACCTCTCGCAGAATATCTTGGCTCGCGACAAGGTGCTCTATAAAGGACACGCGATCGCGGCAGTCGCAGCAGACAACATTCACATCGCTGAAGAAGCGGTGAAGCTGATCGCCGTCGAATACGAATTGCTGCCAGTGCTGCTTGATGTTCGCCAGGCGATGGAATCATCAGCGATCGTGCTCAACAGCGATGTCCGTTGCGAAGAAGTCGGCGCGGGAACCGTCGGCGACACGCCGACCAACGTGGCGAAGCATTTTCACTTCGAGAAGGGAAATCTCGCCGAGGGCTTCGCGAAGGCGAAGGTCGTTGTCGAGCGAGAATTCGTGACCGGGACGGTGCATCAAGGTTACATCGAACCGCACGCGGTGACCGCCGTTTGGAATCAGGACAATCGCATCACGATTTGGTGCTGTACTCAAGGGACATTCACGGTGCGGCAGCAGTGCGCGGAACTACTCGGCGTGCCGCTGGGGAATATCAAAGTCGTGCCGACTGAAATCGGCGGCGGCTTCGGCGGAAAGATTTCCGTGTACCTCGATCCGGTCGCGTGCGTGCTGTCGAAGAAGAGCGGCAAACCGGTGAAGTTGGTGATGGACCGAGCCAGCGTGCTCGAAGCCACCGGCCCGACCCCCGCCTCGTATATGAAGATCAAGATCGGCGTTGACGGTGAGGGAAAGATCACCGCCGGTGAAGCCTACATGGCCTTCGATGCTGGAGGGTTTCCCGGTTCGCCGATCGGCATGGCCGCGATGTGCGTCTTCGCCTGTTACGACGTGCCCAACGGAGTTGTCGATGGCTATGACGTTTGCGTGAACAAGCCCCGTTCAAACGCTTATCGCGCGCCCGGAGCGACCATCGGCGCATTCGGGGCCGAAACGGTGATCGATGAAATCTGTGAGAAGCTCAGCATCGACCCGCTGGAGTTCCGCCTGAAGAACGCCGCGAAGGAAGGGACTCGCCGAGTCGATGGTCCGGTCTTCCCGCGCATCGGCATGTGGGAGACAACGGACACCCTGAAGAAAGGGAACCACTACACGTCACCGCTACCGGCTCCGAAGTCTGGTGGCAAAGTTGGTCGCGGTGTGGCTTCCGGCTTCTGGTTCAATTGCGGCTTGAAGAGTTCGGCGTTCGCGACCGTCAACACTGACGGCAGTGTCTCGCTGTCTCTCGGCACGACCGACATCGGCGGTTCGCGAGCCAGCATCGCCATGCAGCTTGCGGAAACGCTCGGACTGACCGCGACCGACATCAACCCCAACGTCGTGGACACCGACGCCGTCGGCTACAACGACGTCACCGGCGGCAGCCGAGTCACCTTCGCCACCGGCATCGCCGCGCATGAAGCGGGGCTCGACATTCAGCGTCAAATGGTCCAACGGGCCGCAGTCCTGTGGGACGTCGATCCGGCCAAGGTCTCCTACAACACCGACACGGCCAGTCTCGTCGGTCCCGAAGGCAAGTCGATCACCTTCAAGGCGCTCGCCGAACAAGTCAATCACTGCGGCGGCCCGGTCATCGGCCGAGGTTTCTCAAGCGAAGCCAATCAAGGGGGAGCCTTCGGCACTCACTGCGTTGACGTCGAAGTCGATCCTGATACCGGCAAGACTCAAATCCTGCGCTACACGATCGCCCAAGACTGCGGTACCGCGATTCATCCCAGCTACGTCGAAGGCCAGTTGCAGGGTGGCGTCGTACAAGGGATCGGCTGGGCGCTCAATGAAGAATACTTCTATGACGACAAGGGGGTGATGCGCAATTCGAGCTACCTCGATTACCGCATCCCGACGTGCTACGACGTCCCGATGATCGAGACACTGATCGTCGAAGTCCCAGACCCCGAACACCCATTCGGCGTCCGAGGCGTCGGCGAAGTCCCGATCGTCCCGCCCCCCGCCGCCATCGCCAACGCCATCGCCCACGCCACCGGCGTCCGCATGGAGAGGCTGCCGATGTCGCCGCCGAACTTGCTGAAAGAGATACTGGCGAAGAAGTAAGTGAGGCGAAGCCGCAATGTGGCACGACGCTTCGCGTCGTGAATCGCAACGCGGAGCGTCGCGCCACAATCTTGCAGAAAAACATCGTCCTGGAGATCAACAGATGAGTGCCGTTGCCACTCGCCGCCGTACGGTTCGATCTCGAATGCTTGGTCTCGCCGATCAAGGGATTCGAGTCTCTCACGCTGCGTTTGCACGGGCTCAGTTTGAAGAGCCGTGGCGTTTTGAACGTGTCATGGGGAGGTTGGTCGTCATGCCGCCAAGTGGTGATACTCACGTTGGTTCGACCGAACCGATCCGGGACTATCTGGGAGCCTACAAGCTCAGTCATTCAGACATCGTGGAGAAGGTCGTCTCAGTAGCGTGGTTCTTCATCGACGAGGACACGGACCGCATTGCCGACATCGGGGTTTATCTCGTCTCGCCCGGAGCGAAGAAGCCGATCCCGAAACGAATCCCTGAATGGGTCTGCGAGATCGTCAGTGGCGGCAGCGAAGAGCGAGACTACATCGCCAAGCGTCACGAATACGAACAGGCCGGCGTCCGCGAATATGTGATCTTTGACCGCGCTCAGCACCGAGCCACCGTACTCCGCCGCGTTCGCGGACGCTTCCAAGAAACGCAACTCCGGCCATCCGACACCTATCGCACGCCGCTGCTACCGGGGTTGGCGATCCCGTTGCAAGCGGTCATCGGGTGAAACCGCGCAAACAACAAATGACCCGTCACACAGAGCACATCATGCCCTCCAAAACGAATCCCGCTCCGAAAGTGCCGAAGAAGTTCTGCGGGCTGTGGATTGCGTGGAATCATGCGCAAACCAAAATCGTGGCCAGCGGCAAGACTCTTCCAGAGGCCATCGCCGCTGCGGAAGTCACCGGTGAGAAGAAGCCAATCTTCACGAAAGCCCCGCAGGCGGAATCTCGATTCGTGGGTGGCACTCGATGAAATTCGCCTACAAGCGCTACGAGATTCCGAAGTCGCCGCTCGATGGCTCGACGGAGATTTATCGGCCGGAGATTGTGGTCCATCTCATCGGCGAAACTGGCGAGATTTACTGTCTGGGTCTGGTTGATTCCGGCGCGGACAGCGTGGTGATCGGACAAACGATCGCGCGGCAAATTGGCGTCAAGTTGCAACCAAACCACCGCTGGCCAGTTCACGGCTTTTCCGGCCACACGCTGGAGGCGGTTCTGGGACATGTTGAAGTCTAAATTGTCAGCCGAACAGAGTCGTTCTGCTGGCAGCTTCCGGTGGCAGTGGTGACCTATCCTGATCTTGCGAACGAGGAGACCGTCGTCCTCGGCCAAGCTGGGTTTCTGGAATACTTCGACGTCCGGTTCTTCGGCGATGCTCACGTTGTGGAACTGAAACCGAACGCGAGCTTTCCCAAGAAACGCCGACGGAAGGCGGAGTAGCCAGCCCTTTGTGGGCGTGGCCGCTATTTGACATTCGCGATCATCACGAATAAACGCTGGCTAAACGCTGGCTATCGTTTTTATCTGCGATCAAGCGGGAAACAAATAGGTTCGGTGGTGGAGGTCGCGATGACATTTACTGCCTATCAGGCGAGAAACGACGGAACGGACTTTTCGTTCGAGGGTCGCGATGAGGATGCCGGCATCCTTGGCAAACACCCGCCGAGCGAAGTCCCACCGGTGGTGACCGTAGACACGCTCGAAGACCTCAAATGCGGGGCAAGAGCCTATCTTGGAAAAGAGCCTGCCGTAGTCCTTTACTTGACTGATACTGACAACTGCGTTTACGAGATAATGATCAACGAAAAGCATCACGCGGCCATCGAAAACGCGCAACGCCGCACCGTGATTTCTGTAGCCTTGTTGACCTTTTGCGTAACCTGCTTGTTGGGAGCCTCGCCCGGTTCGCTTGGCTCTTCGGCGCTGCTTTGATTTGTCAGCGTGGCCGCGTTGTATGCTCTCATTCTTCGAGTGAGACTGTACAACGAGATTGAAGGTGCAGTCGTTTGTCAGATTCTGTTGTTTCTGACCCTGATACTGATCCCTGTGCTACGGCGAGCCAAGTAGGGTCTGCTCCTACCGACTATCTGTTTGGCTCGCTCATGCCGGCGCTAGGCAAGGCATCCGTTCGTCCGCTCGCGGAGGATTTCCACGACGGCACCGGCAGCTTGTGGCTGGGAGAGAGCACGAAGATTTTGACGGAGTCGATCTCGCAGAGGCTGGTCGCTCAAGAGTTGGACGAGAGCGGCTCGCAAGGAGTCGGCGGCGAGCGAGGAGGGTTCGGCCACGAGGGCGGCGGAGTGGTCGGCGAACAGGCGGGCGTTGAGACGCTGGTGGTCGTGAGCCGAGGTCGGGATGCGACATGGGCACTCAATTACCGCTGTTCGGCAGGAGTCTCTGCATCCGGTCAAGTTGGCGTCAAACACCAATGACCTAGAGCCGCTTTTTGAATCCAATCAGACTAAATTAAGCTGCGGGGCAAAGGTTGTTGTGAATGCTTTGGGAGCCACCATGTTGCACGCTACCGGTGTTGTGTCTCGTCGGAACTTGTTGACCTCGGCCGCAATGGCGGCGGGGTTGGGGATGCTCAGCGACGCTGTGGCGCAGGAGAATAATCCTGCGGCAAACGTCGTCGATCGCGGAGCCGATCTGAAGATCAAATCGCTGCGCGGTTTTCGGGTCGGCACGAAGGCGTACATCAAGATCGAGACCAATCACGGCGTCACCGGCTGGGGTGAAGTCACGGGCCTCGAACCGAACGTCGCCGTCGCGTTGGCTCACTCGCTGTTTGAATTACTCGACGGCGAGAATCCGACGCGGATCGAGCATCTCTGGCAGAAATTGTATCGCGCCCATCGCGATATGCGGGGCGGGCCGTTCATGACGCATGTGATCTCGGCCATTGACATGGCCTTGTGGGATATCACCGGCCGAGCGTGGGGCGTGCCGGTTTATCGGCTGCTCGGCGGGCCGACGCGCGACAAGGTCCGCATGTATCCGCACGCGAAGGCTCACAAGGCCGGAACCGGCGGGCCGCATCCGTACTCAGGCAACCCATCCGACATCGAGAACCTCGTCAAGATGGTCAAGGACACGCGCGAACGAGTCGGCAAGGACGGCACCGTGATGTTCGACGCGCACTGCGCGATCCCGCCCGCGATGCTGATTCAATTCGCGAACGCCATCGA
>JAYTQJ010000012.1:0-13364 GCA_043746775.1 Schlesneria sp. | reverse complement strand
ACGTTTCACACAGCTCCCAGCCGCATGCTCGATCGATCATCTAACCGCTTTCCACCACCTCGAACAGAACTCCCCGAAACGCCGGATGAGCCCACACTAAACCAGCGAATCTCACCGAGTTTCTCCCGGCGAATTCGAGGCTTTGCACTCCTTTCACGTGTACCCGAATCTGTGAAGTGGGGCACGCAAAAGCCTACGACCCACCGGCTTCTCCCGGTGGGTTCGTTCGTTTCTATACTCCGCGCGGCCGAAACTGACACATTTGCGACTGCGGCACACTAACCCGAAGCGTAAGCGAGGAAGTGAATTGCGTCCTCGTTTACACTTCGGGTTAGTGTCAGTTTCGGCCGCGCGGAGTATAGAAATAGTTTCAAAATCGTAGCCACGTTCGCCACAACGTGGGAAAGTTCGTGGGATATCCCACGTTCTGGCGAACGTGGCTACGTCGGAATCAGGTTTTTGAAACCGCCTCTAAACTCGCGGGTTACGGAGATGGTCTTGGCGCTGGCTCCGACCACCCCATGAACAGAGCGTCGCTGCATCACTCTGGGAAAGACCCGTGATGACGTGACCGCCAAAAGTCGCCTTCCTCGCTCCGCGTGAAGTCAGCCGAGTCACCAGCGACCCGAATACGCGGGAAACAGCGTCATTCCGCGCTCGGCTCTCATCACGCGGTGCGATGAAGGCGACTTTTGGCGGGCGCATCCGTGATGACTTTCCGAAGATAAGTTTGCAGGGTTGGGAGTACACGGTAGTTCCCTTTGGGAGGTAGTTCATCACGGAGGATGTGGCAAGTTTCCAGGAAATTGGTAGCCAGTCCGAGTCAGCGTTGGGCGCAGGCGAGGCGGATTCGGAACCCCAAAATCTACGTTGCTGTGAACGGGCAGGGGCTGTCGCTCTGGTTGGCTTGTTGGAGCTTGGACAAGCGGGCGATGTCCGCAGGTAAGACCACCTCGCCGCACTCCTGATCCGGCTCCAATACCTCGAACGCAGCGATGAAATCACCAATGTTATTAGATGCGGTGATTGAGACAACAGGGGTGCGACTCGAACAAGGCCGTCAAAACAAAGAACCCCGGTCGAAATCGACCGGGGTTCTCATCATTTCATCAGCAGGTGATACCGCGCTGCCTCAAGTGGATCACGGAACGTTCTTAATGATCCGGTTCGCGCTACCAACGGCGGGCAGCGTATTTCCCGGAGGTGTCAACAGAATGTCGATCCCTGTGCCACCATCCACGTGTAGCTTGTCGGCTTTACAGAGATTCAAAGCCACCGTATCGGCACCGCCCCCGAGGTTAAAGTAAAGCTGCGAAGCACCGACGCCCGTAACGGTGAGGTAATCATCGCCATCACTCATGACCGCGCCGAAATTCAACTTACCCGTGTGAGCAATCAGCGGGATCGTCGATTTGTTGTTCACAATCGCCTTGTTGTTGATTTTCGTGCCATTCAAACCTTCCACCAAAATCTTGCCTGTCACTGACATTGGCGCGTCGGGGGTGAAGGTGACTTTCACGACATTGGAACTCACGTCACCCGTCAAGGTGAGTGTCTTGGTTTTGTCGTTGTAGCTCGCGATGACATTGCCACCGGTGACACTACCTCCGCCGGTATACGTTCCCGTGATTCGGTACTGGCCGAGACTGCTGTATTCCGTATATCCCTCATCAGGAGGAGTGCCCGTACCTGGCCCCGTTCGGCTGACGCCATCGACCTTGACGTAGTAAGTTCCAGCAGCAACCGTTCGGCTGATGGACGCGGTGAGTCCATCCACGGGATTGTTGGTGGTCAGCAAGGTTCCCGAAGCGTTGTACAGCTCCAGTTGAATGTCCAGCATTGTGTTCTCGGGGCCACCCACTGCGTACAGATTGATGGAACCGGCACCGGAGGTGATCTTGAACCAGTCCACGTCGGTCGACTTTTCGATGATGCCTTTCTGGTCAATGTTGAATGTCGCGCCGGCAGTTGCTCCGGCGATTGCCGCAGAGGCTGCGTAGGTGTTCGCCGCGTCATCAGGGCGATAACCGAAACCGTTTGGCCCGCTCCAGCCGTTATCGGTGGGGTTGACGATGATCGCTAAATCGTCTTCTTGGTTGTTCGCGGCGGTGTATTCACCCTTGCTCCATTGGACTAGGTTCACGTCGTAGCCGACGCCCATGTTGGGTGCCCAGCCAGTCACACCGGTTCCATGCCCATAATAATACCCTTCTGGCGGCGTAATACTGCGGCCGTCATGCGACAATCCGAGCGTGTGTCCGACTTCGTGGACGGTGGCATCCGCAATGTATTTTCCGAAATTGCCCAACCGCGAAGAAAACACAAACGTTGGCGTATCGGTGTTCCACGTGAAGCTCCCCAAATAGGCCACGCCCCCCGCAGTCGGTGCCGGGTCGGGGGTTGAGTTCCCAACGGCGACTCGAATCCCCCAACGCGTGTCAGTACCACCAGAGTTGATCAGGTCTGCAACTGGAGGAGCTTCCGTTGTCACATTGACATCAAAAGGGGAATAGCACTCGGCAACTCGCTGCCAGATTTCTTGAATCTGAGTCAGCTCGTTATTTGAAAAGGAGTTGTCCCCCTCAAAGGAGTAGATGGCGGTCTTAATCGTATTGCCGCCCGAATTCCAAGAGGTTCCGGTCGTGTCATGACCATCGAAATCTAGGTAGATGGTTTTGGATGCGGTCTTACGACTATGCAGTTTGAACGTCTCCGCCAAGGGAAACTGTGGAACCGCAGCGACGAATGCCGCTCGGGCCGTTGCCAGCAGTTTCGGATCGACCGGAGGGATCGCACAAAACGCCTTCCCACTTTCACAGGCCATCGAATGCACGCCGGTCAAGCTGGAAGCACACACCTCCGAGTGGCCCGAGGCCGCAGACTCGGGTGTCTTCACAGGGCAAGTCGTCGTGACCAGACAAGCCAGTGACATCAAGCCCGCCGCAAAACAGCGGCGAGTGAAGCTGTGACTCGGGGAGAAACCCAAGAAGTAACGGAGCCGCCATTTCATCATGACACGCCTTTTCAAAAGAGACCGGTTTGGGAATTGGGTAGGACAGTGGCGGGATTGTTGCCTAAACAAGCATCGAATTGCAACGGCAGGAATTGCCGGAGCGTAATTGCCGCCTTGGCACATACCGGAAATGTGACTTCTGTTGCCTCCGCATGGCTGGCGAGGCACTTCCCAGACGGTCACCCGTCACAAGAGCGACATGGGTTAGGAATCGGGGGATCACCGATCCATTTTGAAACTCCACTAAAGGTTAATCGGCGAACGGGCTGGGCTGGCTTAACGGTCCCCCATTGGAGCGGAAAACAAAAGACCAATCGCCTTCATGCGCGTGAGCGAGAACACGGTCTGTGGGTCGCGGAAGAACTTGCCGCACGGAGCGACCGTCGCGCCTTCGATTGCAGGATTCCGAGCGTCTGCCCCACCCGGATGTCATTGTTGAGCAGTTGTTCCTCAGCGAAAGACAACTTCCCCTCGCGGTTCCTTTCCGCCAGCCGATTCATTCGACGGACATCGGCCGGGCAAAACGTCCACCGCATCACGGCGCGAGCCACCTCCTCGGAAGGAAACGGTTCCTCGGGATCGACGATCCGCCGAAAAATCGACATCTCACTCGTGGCGATCACGGCTGTCGGGGACATCATGCACTCCGATCAAGTCTGACAGGAACAGAAACCAACTCGTTGACGGATGCTATCGAGCCACAATTCAAACCAACAATCCGCAAAAACGCCGGTTGAGATTGTTGTTTGAATCTTGGTCTTGGCTTTTGCCTTGTCCCCTCTCCCCCGTCTTCGGGGGAGTGGGGTAGCGTGAGGGGGTCTTCCGATCAACATTCGACTCACATTCACAATCACGGCCCGGCGGACTCCATCGTCCATTCAACCAGGCCACGACATCAATACCAGCTTCACGAGCAATCGCGATCGCCACCGACTCGACATCGTCCAGAACTTCATCGTTAGTGACACGAAACACGCGCAGCCCCTGTTCGTTCAAATACTCTGTTCTCTCGGCATCATGCCGCTGCCGTCTTTCATGACTCATCCCATCAAGTTCGACAACCAGCTTGGCAGATGAGCAAATGAAATCAACACAGTAGGGACCGACCGGAACCTGTCGGCGAAATCGAAGTCCGGCAACTTGCCTGTTCCGCAGCACATTCCAAAGGACTCGCTCAGGGATCGGACCCGTCGCACGCAGTTGCCTCGCGAACTCTGTTTGCTCGTCTGTGCGGCGTGGTTTCAGTGGCATGGTCGTCCCGTCCTCGAAGACCCCCTCACCCTAACCCTCTCCCCCGAAGACGGAGGAGAGGGGACCAGAGTCGCACCCGCTGCGCGGGTCATCGCCCTCTTCTCTTTCGCGTTTTGGCATGTTCCGCGCCGCATGCCGCGATGAGTTCGTCGAGCACTTTCCAAGCTCGCCGCGAAGAAGTGAAAGATAGGTGGCACTCGCATGTGAACGGCTCGGAGCCAGCCTCGGCCAAGGCTGTTCGGAAGCGTGTGATTGAATCGATTCCGAATCGTTCAAGCTGGAAGGCAATTTCGCAAGTGTCGTCCGCCATCGCCAAAAAAAGGGCATCGAAATTATCTGGCCGCTCAGCGGTGCTGCATTCCAACGATAGATCCAACAACTGCTTGTAAAGTAATCCTATCTTTCGGGCCGCGCGCAGAACTCCAATGACATCCGCTGGCACGCCGGGCGGCGCCGTCGCAACCACGAATTCGACATTGACAACGTCTGCCATCGATTTCGCGATATGCACCAACTTTTTGGACCACACATCATCCATCCACATCGTCGCTTCACGTAAATCATGAATCTGTGTTGGCGGAGAAAGGGTGATCCGTTGTTCGATCGATTGCCTGAGACTCTCGTAACTTGCAATCTCATCGTTCATCACTTGGAGGAACAGCAGCCACTCCCAACACGCCTCTTTTCCTTGGAGGAGGAGCAGAGCCCGATCACTGAGACCCTTGAACTCTGGTGTCGATTTCCGAAACTCGGCTAATCCTAATTCTGATCGAACTTCGAGCGATTCCAAGCCTCGTTGAATCAATCGACCAAAACCACCAGTAACGGAAGAAAGCACAATTCGTGACAGATCTCCAGGACGATTTTCCGAATCTTCATTCATTTGCCACGACACCTTGCAAACGTGTACGACTCCAACTGCTTCTCTCTTTCAGCGAGTTGTTGCCGCGCGTGCTCTGCCAATTCGACAATCAAATCTCGTCCCTGTGACTTCGCCGCTTCAACTCGACCGTACAGGAGATACAACTGACCACACTTCAACCTGTGGATCTCTTGTTCGACACAATCAATTCGCCGCCGCATTTCTGCAATCTGCCGAATCAACCGAGCAATTCTTTCGCTGACGGTCTCAACAGTTGCTTTTTGTTCAGCGTCCCAAATGTCCAAAAGTGTCGTCAGACGCTCTTCGTCTCTGGCTTCATACGCCGCATTCACTTCTACCATCATGCGATGCCGTCGTTCGCGATCTTCAACGCTGTCACCCAAATCGAGATGAATGCGTTTCACAATTCGCCGATACAGCTTCTTGAGGCTTTCAGACGGGTCGGACGGCTCGCTGATGTTTCGGGACTTCACATCGTGTGCTTCTTGCGCCGATTTCTGAGCGGCGGCGCGTGCCATCGCCGCCCGATGTTTGATCTCTTCATCAGAGGGAACGTCGATTGAGAGCCACTCCAGCAATTGAGCTTCAATTGCGTCGAGTTCTGCATAGATGCTGCCAACTGCCTGAAGATACCGATGCTCAAAAACCCGCAAGTCCAATTGCAAGGCAGACTTTTCCAATTCGAGTTCCGCAACTCGCTCACCCAACGATTCAAGTTCGCTCTGTTTCTGTAACAGTTCAACTTCGTCGGGCTGTTGATGTTCGATGATGCTTGTAGACATGGTCGCGCCGGGTGCCACTCGTGAGGGGTTCGCTCACCAGTTGTCGTGATTTAGATTTCGGTTGCAGTTCCCCGTTCCGCGATCGTCAGTGAGTCATGGCATAGAACACGATGTTGATTCCCATGGGATACGCCTTCTTTTCGGAGAACTCGGTGAAGTACCACGGGTCTTCGCCCTCGCGCTCCCAGCCGTCGCCGAGGTCGGTGTTGTGGCAGATGATGACCATCAGGCGGCCCTTGTCGTCGAAGATCCCCTTGTAGTGGACTTCCTTCGCGTCGGGACGTTCCCAGGTGACCCCCTGGCTTTTGCCCATCAAAGCCTGGCCGATGCTGGGGATCTGCGGCTTCTCCTTCAGGTCGTAGACGCAGTGGAAGAGCGGGTGATCGAGCGGCAGTTCGATCGGCTCGCGGTCGGGGAAGACCTTTTTGATCTCATAGTAGAAATTGGACCATTCGGCCTCGCCCCAGAAGTCGTCGACCATCAGGAAACCGCCGTTGAGCAGATAGCGCCGCAGCGACTTGACCTCGTCGTCCATGAATTCGAGGTCGCCCGGTTCGATCATGTAGACGAACGGGTAGCGAAACAGTTCGGGGTCGGTCAGTTCGAGGATGCGACCGTTCGGATCGACCTTGAGCGACGTGAGCTGCTGCAACCGGTAGGAAAAGTTGAGATCGCTGTCGGGAAAGTCGGTCGCCCACCGGCTCCAGCTTCGGTACGAGTTGTACTTGATGCGGACGAACGTGAAGACATCCTCCTTGAACGCCGGATCGACCTCCCACGTCGGCACGCCGTTTCGGTCGGCCGGCATGATCCCGGGATTCCGCCGCTGCGCGTGACCAACCTGCATCAGGCAGACGGACACGATCACGAGGGCCAAGCCAACCGTGCGACGCCTAAGTATCTGCACAGAAATAGCTGTCGCAAGTGTCGCCTTTCGCTCCGCGAAAGGGCGTTCTTTCGCGGAGCGAAAGACGACACTCATTGATGAGCCCGCCCTCACACAACATCGAACCGCCACAGACATGCGTCGCCAGCCGCGTAACAACAGGTCGTTCATTGAATCACCCGCTTCCAGCCGAGTTAGGCGTACTTGATGTCCAACATTGGCCAAGACTTTACGCCTCTCTGTGCCAATCTGTCGACCGACCTCACCGCACCGAGCCATTCGCTGGCGGAATCGGCCACAGGCATTCCGCGGCTGGATTCGACCGGCCGATTGTGACGATAAGGACAATCGGGACGAGGCCGACGACCAAGACTCGCCCAGTAGGATGGGCACTCTTGATGCGCCCGCCAAAAGTAGCCTTCATCGCTCTGCGTGAAGACAGCCGAGTGACTAGCGATTCAATCCCCCGGGAAAAGCGTCGTTCGCCATTCGGCAAACTTCACGCGGAGCGATGAAGGCTACTTTTTGTAGGACGGGCAAGAGTGCCCGTCCTACAAGTCGTGAACCTTCCTCTTGTCCGGCGAGAACAGCCGCATGGCCGATTACCGAGTTCAACTCGATCTCTTCACCGGACCGCTCGATCTGCTCCTTTATCTGGTGCGGCGGAACGAGGTGGACATTGCCCAACTGCCGATCGCCAAGATCACCGGACAGTTCCTTCAATTTCTGGATGTGCTGGAGTTCTTGGATCTCGATCTTGTCGGCGACTTCGTGGTCATGGCCAGCTCGTTGATCGAGATCAAGAGTCGGCAGGTTTTGCCGCGTGCCGAAGAGGAAGAAGTCCCGGCCGAAATTTCTCTGGCCGATGATTCGTGCAGTGAACTGATCCAGCAGTTGCTTGAATACAAGAAGTACAAGGACGCCGCGATCGCCCTCGAACATCAGGCGTCCGAATGGCAGGAGCGTTATCCGCGTCTGAGCGATGACCGGCCGACTTCAGCCAAGGACCACGGGGCCGATCCGATCAAAGAGGTCGAGCTGTGGGATTTGGTCAGCGCTCTGTCGCGAGTACTCCAGAAGAAGCACGTCGAGGAAACATCGAGCATCCGTTACGACGACACTCCGATCGCGACCTACATCGAACGAATCGGTGCCCGCGTACGAGAATCCGGCCGCGTCTCGTTCACAGAGTTCTTTGAAGGCTCGAACCTGCGCAGCAAGATCATCGGCATCTTTCTCGCCGTCTTGGAACTGCTCCGCCACCACGGCTTCCGCGCCGAACAAACGTCCGAGTTCGCGGATATCGTCGTGCTGCCGCCGCTGACCGAAGCCGCGACGAATGCCGCTGTCGCGTGAGAGATATCTCGGGGCGCTAGAAAGCTGTTTGGCGAGCCGTGTGCCGTCAGGCCACGAGGCTCATGCGGCAATCAAGAACCCGCAGCCTGACGGCGCACCATGTCGCTCCTTCGGTGGCCTGAGGTAAGGAACGGGGCAACAAAAGTAGCCGTCATCGCTCCGCGTGACGAGCCGTTCGAGTTCGGTAGCCCCGACTCAGACGCCTGTTCTCTAAAGGCTCATCACGCGGAGCGATGATGGCTACTTTGTGGAGAGACCAATGGGCTGCTGAATGGCTTCAAACCTTCGTTGCGGGTTGTCTTGAGTTCCAGTAGCGTCCCAACCTCTTTCATCACCAATGCCTGTCGAGCTTCGACCATGATGCGATTCCCGTTTGCGACAGCATGTGTCCTGACGCTGTTCTCCCTTGAAGTCGGTGCCACCGCGGCTGATCTCCCCGTGGCAAAGTTCGCCACCGCGCAGGAGCATTTTCAGAAGGGACGCTACGGCGAGGCTCTCGAAATCCTAGACACGCTCGCGAAGGGCGAGGCCAAGGACGTGGATGCCGTCAAGCTGGCAAAGGCCCGGTGCGAGGCGCTGCTCGCTCAGGGAGAACGCGATGTGGCCGAGAGGGTCTTGGATGAAGCCGTCGCGGCGCACGAGGACTCGGCCGAACTGCATGGACTGCTCGCGAAGATTCATTTCGAGCGGGGACGGTACGACGCGGCAGACGCCTCAGTAGCGACGGCGTTGAAGCTCGACGGCAACCAGTTGCAGGCACGGTTGATTCAAGCCCACCTGTGGACCGAGCGGGGTGAGATCGCGAAGGCGGACACCGGCTATCGCTGGTTCGTCCGCTACTACAACAGCCAGCAACCGAAAGAGGCTGAGCCGCTGTTGTTCGTCGGTGAAGGGGCATCGCAGTATGCACGCTGGCACAACGGGACGCAGATCTTCGACTTCTGTGTGAATACCGTCGCCAAGGATGCGCTCAAGGCGGACAAGCAGTGCTGGCAGGCTCATCAGTTGGCCGGGCGGCTGCTGCTCGAAAAGTACAACCGCACGCAGGGCATTCCCGAATTGAAGGCCGCGCTGGCGCTCAACCCCAACGCGGTTGAGGTCCATGTGCAACTCGCGCAATCCGCCGTCGGTGAGTTCAACTGGGACGAGGTCGAAGAGGAGGCGAAGCGCGCCTTGGAGATTGCACCCAAAACTCCCGGTGCGTTGCGGGCGCTGGCCGAAGCGAAGCTCTACTTCCGCGATGTCGAAGCAGCCGAGAAACTGCTGACCGAAGCAATGGAGATCAACCCCGTCGATCAGGAGACGCTGGCTCTCGTGGCGACGCTGCGGATGTTGCAGGACGGCTGGCCCGATATCGCGCGGTTGAAGGTATTGTTGGACAACCTGGATCGGATTGCGGGGCTGAAGCCGGAAGAGTTGCTCAAGCTGCTGGCCGACAACCGTAGTCCCGACGCTCCGCCGGCGGGACAGCTTGGTGATGCCAAGTCGCCGGAGAAGCGTCCGGTCGGCGGAGCGACCGGACAACAGTTGACTCGCTTTGAAAAGATCGTCGTCGAAGTGGCCACCCGCAATCCGAAGCCGGGCTATTTTCTGACGGCTCTCGGTGAGCAGGTTGATCGGTTCCGGCAGCACGCGATTGCGGAACCGCTCTTCAAGCAGGCCATCGTGCTGATGCCGCAGCTCTCGCAACCGAAGACGGCCCTCGGGCAGGTCTACATGCAGACGGGACGCATGGACGACGCGAAACGGGTCTTCGACGACGCCTTCAAAGCCGACCCGTATCACGTGCGGGTCAGCAACATGCGGAAGGTCTTGAAGGTGCTCGACGACTACAGCACGGTGACGACGGAACACTTCGTCATCCGGGCTGACGCCAAGCTCGACAAGCTGCTCGCGCGGTACATGGCCGAGTACCTCGAAGAGGTCTATCCCGAACTGACGGCTCTGTTCGGCTTCGAGCCGGAGAGCCGGACGCAGATCGAAATCTACAACGAGGCGAAGGGACTGAACGGGCATCAGTGGTTCAGTGCCCGGATGGTCGGCCTGCCGTGGGTGCAGACGATCGGTGCCTCAACCGGCTCGATCATCGCGATGACCAGTCCCTCGGGGATGGAGCAGCCGCTGAATTGGGCTCGCGTCATGAAGCACGAGTTCGTTCACATCCTCACGCTCCAGCAGACCAACTTCAACATCCCGCACTGGTACACCGAGGCCCTCGCCGTCCGCTCTGAGGGCTATCCGCGGCCGGTCGAGTGGAACAAGCTGCTGCTCGACCGCGTCCCCAAGGGTGAGTTGAAAAACCTCGACAACCTCAGCATGGGCTTCATACGCGCCGGCAATCAGGCCAACTGGAACTTCGCGTACTGCCAGAGCGTGCTGTACGCCGAGTACATGGTCGAGCGATTCGGTGAGCCGTCGCTGGCGAAGCTGCTCGACGCCTACCGCCGCAACCGCACGACCGACCAGGCGATCCCCGAGGTCTTCGGCGTCGAGAAGGTTGACTTCGAGAAGGGCTACAAAGAATTCCTCGACAAGCTGGTCTCGGGCCTCAAGCAAACCGAAGCCGAACCGGAAGTGAAGCCGTCGCAAATCGAAAAGGCCTACGAGAAGAACAAGTCCGATCCGAAAGCCGCCGCCGATTACGCGCGGTTGATGCTGTTCATCCGCGAGCGAGACAAAGCCCGCAAGATCGCGATGGAAGTTCTCAAGCAGGACCAGACTCAACCCGTCGCCGCCTTTGTGATCGGGGCACTTCTACTGCGCGACGACAAGCTGGACGAAGCCGCCAAGATTTTGGAACCGGCCCTCGACAAGGACCATCCCAATCGACACCTGCTCGAACTGCTGATGCGAGTCCGCCTGAAGCAGAAGCTAGCTGAGGAAGCCTTCGCGCTATGCGAACTCGGCAAACAACACTTCCCGGACAACAGCGACTGGTGGAAGGGAACCGCCGCCGCCGCGAAGCTAACGGGCGACAAGGCCCGCCGCCGCGAAGCCCTCGAAAAGCTGGTCTACCTCGAGGCCGACGATCCCGCCCCCCGCAAAGCCCTATCCGAGATGGCCCTTGCCGAAGGCGACTTCGACGAGTCATTCAAGTACGCCAAACTGACGCTGCACATCGATGTCCTCGATGCCGATGTCCACCGCCTGCTGGGCGAAAGTCTTCGCGGCCTGAAGCAATATCCTCGCGCGATCGCCGAGTTTGAAACCGCTCTCGAACTCAAACCCAAAGACTCCGACCTCCAAATCCACCTCGCTGAAATGTTTTTGTTAGCCGACCGCAAGGACGACGCCAGCAAGCTCGTCGATGAGGTTCTCAAACAGAAGCCCGATCACGAAGCGGCGCAGAAGCTCGCTGAGAAGCTCAAGTAGTTAGTTTGTGTGGGCGAAACGGACACTCACAGCCCGTTGAAGAACGTCGAGTAGGCGGCTCGCCTGCGCGCATTTCTAGTTGGAAAACACAGGCGGGCCGCCTGTGCTACGTTTTTTCAACGGGCTGCTCACCCGATGTGTAAACGAGGACACTGCTCACATCCTCGCTTACGCTTCGGGTTGGTGTCAGCGCCTCACGCCAGCGGGCTACTTCCCTGGTGCCGCTGCCGGACTCCACGCTCTCTTGGCGGGCGCGGTCTCGGTGAGTTGCCCGACCGGCCGCGTGTTCTTGCCCTTTCGTTGCAGCCGCGTGTCGCCGATATCATCGCGAGCCTGTTCCGCGAACTGTCTGAGTTGCGCGACGATCTCCGGGTGGTCGGCCGCGACATCCTTCGTCTCACCGATGTCGTCATTCAGATGGAACAGTTCGGGAGCAGGTGGGTTGGCGTTCTTATTCGCATTGCCTCCGCGTCCGCCGCCCGGAAACATCAGCTTCCATTGCCCGGCACGAACGCCGCCCAAAACACCGCCGTGATAGTAATAGAGCGCTGCATGTGGCGACTTGGCTCCGTCTTGAGCGAACAGCAGCGGCGAGATGTCGCGGCCGTCGATGATCCGATCCTGAGGAACATCGACTCCACCCAGCTTGGCAAACGTGGCGAACCAGTCGAAGCTCGCCGTGACTTCATCGCACGTCGTCCCGGCGGGAACCTTGCCCGCCCAATGCGCGATGCAACTCACGCGCGTCCCGCCCTCAAACAGCGTTCCCTTGCCCCCCCGCAACACATGTTTGCGCGAGGCATCGACCGTCGCGTACTTGCCGTACACGTTGGGCAGGTCGCCGTTGTTGCTGCCGGGCGGCAGGTATCCGTTGTCGGAGTGAAAGACGATCAGCGTGTTCTCAGTCAAGTCGAGATCAATCAACGTCGCAACGATCTGACCGATCGACCAGTCAAAGCACTGCACCGCGTCGCCATACGATCCCGCTTGCGAAGTCCCCGCGAACCGGCCCGGCGTGAACCACGGCGTGTGCGTCTCAATGTTGGAAAAGTGCAGATAGAACGGTCGGTCGTGGTGTTGCCGGATGAACTTCACACATTCCTGTGTGAACCGCATCGGCAGGTTTTCCAAATCGGCCGGCTCTTCGACAATGGTGTCGTTCGAGAAGAGCGGCATCGGCGGGGCGAGCCAGTTCTCTCTCCCGGCCACGTTCGACCAACCAAAGCGTTCCGGCTCATGATCGTTCGGGTAGGGGATGCCCAAGAACCGGTCGAACCCATGACGCACCGGCAGGAACTCGGGCTGATGTCCCAAGTGCCATTTGCCGACGCAGGCCGTCGCGTACCCGCGCTCTTTCAGCAGCTCGGCGATCGTGACTTCGTTCGCGTGGAGGCCGATCTTCGAGTGCGGAAACAGCACCGGAGGGATTCCGATCCGGTCGGCATAACACCCGGTCATCATCGCCGCACGCGACGCCGTGCAGTACGGCGCGGGGGAATAGAACGACGTGAATTTCCGCCCGCGTGCGGCCAGCCGGTCGAGGTGCGGCGTCTTAATGTCCTTCGCCCCGAAGCAGCCGATGTCATCCCAGCCGATGTCGTCTCCCACGATGTGAATGATGTTCGGCGGACGGTCGGCGGCGTAAACGTCTCGGCTGATCCCGGCGGCTAGGACTGCTGATAAGAAACTCAGTGCAAGCAAAGCGGTTCGAGGCATCTTGAGTCTCTCAGAGAAGGGGAGCGTGTTGGGGAAGGAGACAGGGCAATCGCGTTGTTGAACCAGGTTGTTGGGTGCCACGGTCACGGAGCTTCGACGTGGCCG
>JAYTQJ010000011.1:0-2606 GCA_043746775.1 Schlesneria sp. | reverse complement strand
ACGACCGGCGGCTAGCGCCTTGCCGCTCACAAGACGGAGGTCGGCAGTTCGGGAAGTGATTGCGTCCCCGTTCCTAAGTTGTTCAAAGGGCAGGTTTGTAGCCTGACCGAGACGCGGACGCATGTCTGGCAAAGATTGTGGGAAATACTTGTACGAACGCTGGCCTCTCCAGCCACTATTCCTCTCGCGAGTTGTACTGAGTGATCCGAGCGGGGCTTAACAGTCCGTTGAAGAACGTGACTTGGACGCCCTCGTCCGAGCGAGTTCGATACGGACGGACGAGGGCGTCCATCCTACGTTTTTTAACGGGCTGATAACCTGAATGATGGCTCGAAATGCGAACGGGACGAAGACGAAGAGAGGACCACGATCATGCGACTGACACTGCGGACGATGCTGGCCTATTTGGATGACGTGCTCGAACCGTCTCAGACGAAGCAGATCGGGCAGAAGATTCAGGAGAGTCCGGTGGCGGGGGTCCTCGTCAGCCGGATTCGCGAGGTGATGCGGCGGCGGCGGTTGTCGGCCCCCGACGTGAGCGGTTCGCACATCGGCATCGACTCGAACATCGTGGCTCAATACCTCGACAACACCTTGCCGCCCGATCAGGTCGCAGATGTCGAGCGAGTCCTGCTTTCCTCTGACGAGTTGTTGGCGGAGGTGGCGGCGTGCCATCAAGTCCTCACGCTGGTCCTTGGTGAACCGTGCGAGGTCTCGGCTCACAGTCGTGAGCGGCTGTATGCGTTGGGGCCGGTCTCGGTGTCCGATCAGCTTCGTGTGGACGACGGCTCCCCCGTGCCAACGACGTCGACGAGTGACAACGGAGCGGGCATCGCCGCCGGGATTGCGGCCGCAGCGGCAGTCCCGGCCACGACAGCGGGTGTCCAGCTCGTGCGGCCCGGATCATCCCATGAAATCCCCGAGTACCTCCGGCCGAGTCCGTTCTCCAAGTTCGCCGGTCCCACGATCGTGATCGCGGTCATCGTCGTCGCGTGTGTCGGGACGTTGCTGTCTGACCCCAGCTTCTTGAAGGGCGTGAATCAGGCGCAGCGCGAGCTGGCGAAGAACTCGCGCGGCGAGAGCAGTTCTCAAGTGCGAGAGGGTCTGCCATCCGCCAATGTGAGCGAGACGGACGGCTCACCGATGAGGAACGATGCGAATGCCGTGAACACCACCGCCACGACTCGATTGGACCCCGCCCCACCACCGGATGAACCGGACGATTCCAAATCTGCCCCTAGCGCGACGGCCACGATCAATCAGCCAGTCGCTGCGACGGTTGCCGTCAAACCCAAAACCGTGGTTCCCGGTCGGTCCGATTCGGTCCCCCCCGCTCCTGCTCCCGCCAAACCGAAGCCAGTCGTAGCGATCCCTGCCGTCCCGGTTCAGCTCATCTCCAATGAAGGAGTGCTGCTCCGATTCAGCGAGGCCGATCAGCATTGGTTCCTTGCTCCGAAGCAGTCCGTTCTGAAGCCGGGTGAGCCGCTCGCCTGTTTGGAACCGTACGAAGCCGTCTTGACTATTGACCAAGGAACACTGCGTGCGACCCTGCTGGGAGACTCCTCGGTACGCGTGATGGAGGCCACCGACCTGGCTGCGACGGGATTGGAAGTGCGGCACGGGCGTGTCCTGTTTCAGGGGAGCCGCAAGGACGGACAGCAGCCGTTGGCGCTGGCCATCGTCATCGGGCAGGACATCTGGAAGTTGGAACTGCTCACTGCCGAGACCGTCTGTGCGCTCGAAGTTTTGCCGACACCTTCGGCCGGGTTTGAAAAGGTGGGCGAGCCGAATCGGTACTCGGGCGTGTTGTATGTCCTCGCGGGGGCCGTGAAGTGGACGAGCGCGTCGGGGGCGTCGCAAGACGTGGCCGAGCGAACCGGATTGCCACTGTCATCCGATCAGGCGGCGGCCAACAAGCAGGTGGCCGTTACATTTCCGACGGCTCCCGATTGGACCGATCCCGCCAAGCGAAAGCTCTCCCCACTCCGCCGGTATGCGACGCTGTTCGAGAAAGAGTTCGCACTCGACCAGCCAGCCGATCCGTCGATGCAGGCGCTGATCCAACACTCGAACTCGAAGATTTCAGAACTGGCCGTGCGAGGACTCGCGCTGACTCAGTCGTACTCCGCGCTGACGCAGGCTCTCGCCGAATGCCCGCACGAAGAGGGACGCTTCGCCGCGCGAGATGGCATTAACGATTGGTTGCCACTCGGTGCCGATCACGGAGCGCTGCTGAAGAAGGAATTGGAGACCCACTATCCGCCCGCCGATGTCGAAGTGATGTACCGGTTGCTGTGGGGCTACACCCGTGAAGATGGCCGCGACAAATTGACCTCGCACCAACTCGTGGGCCTGCTGCACAACAATCACGTCGTGGTGCGCGAGTTGGCCGATTTCTGGATCGAACGCCTCATCGGACGCAGGACGGAGTACCGCGCGACGAACGGCCCGGCCCAGCGCGAATCTCAAATCCGCCGGATCGAGAAGCTCATCGAAGACAACGGTGCGCTGGTCAAAGACGAGTGAACGAGTCGCCATCACTGGAGAGTGCGTCAAGTCGGAGGTGCCGTTCAAAGTAGCCATCATCGCTCCGCGTGATGAGCCTT
>JAYTQJ010000010.1:0-13369 GCA_043746775.1 Schlesneria sp. | reverse complement strand
GTGCAAGGACGTGAAGTCCGATTTCCATTCTCACGGCCACGTCGAAGCTCCGTGACCGTGGCACCCAGTCGCCCAGATTGAACAAAGCGATGGCCCTGTCTGTGCCCTAAGAACTCGTCCAAAAACAATGTCGCCTTTCGCTCCGCGAAAGAACGCCCTTTCGCCGAGCGAAAGGCGACAAACGGCGGAGTCATTTGTGGACAGGTTCTAAGGCGAAGCTCCGCACACGGCTGGCGAATCGCAGCGGTGTTGGCCATCATGCCGCCTCGATTTGCCTGTCTGATGACGTGCGACGTGGAGTCGGTTTTGGCATTGCCGAAGGAGTTCTCAAATGGTGCGTGAGTGCTTGTTCAGTCTGCTGGTGAGCAGCCTGTGGGTCGGCGGTTTCTTCGCGAGTGGTACGGCTGGAATCGCAGTGGCCGCCGAGTCCGCGCTGCCCGATGTTGTTGAGTTCAATCGCGACGTGCGGCCGATACTTTCCGAGAACTGTTTCGTCTGTCACGGCCCGGATGCGAACAAACGGCAGGCGGAGTTGCGGCTGGATACGGAGGCGGGTCTGTTTGGAACGGACTCGAAAACGAAACCGGTCGTGGCGCGGGAAGTCGGTGCGAGCGAACTCATCAAACGGATCATCTCCGCCGATCCCGAGCAGCTCATGCCGCCGGTCGATTCGGGCAAGACGCTGTCTCCGCGCGACATCGCGATTCTCAAGAAATGGGTCGAGCAGGGAGCGTCTTGGCAGGGACATTGGTCGTACCTCAAGCCTGTTCGCGCGGCGGTCCCCACAACAACGGGTGACGCGTTCTCGCGAAATGACATCGACCGCTTTGTCCTCGCCAAGCTGAATGCGGCGGGACTGAAGCCGTCGCGGGAAGCCGATCGCATCACGCTCATTCGACGACTGTCGTTCGATCTGCGCGGACTGCCGCCGTCGTGGGAAGAGGTTCAAGAGTTCGTGCAGGATCAACGCGCGGACGCTTATGAATTGCTCGTCGAGCGGCTGCTGGCATCGCCGCATCATGGCGAACGCATGGCGCTGTATTGGCTGGACCTCGTGCGGTTTGCCGACACGGCTGGCTATCACAGCGACAACCCGCGCGACATCGTTCCCTACCGTGACTACGTGATTCGCGCGTTCAACGACAACCAGCCATTCGACAAGTTCACCGTCGAACAACTCGCGGGCGATCTGTTGCCGTCGCCGACGGTCTGGCAGAAGGTCGCATCGGGCTACAACCGGCTGCTGCAAACGACAGAAGAGGGCGGTTCGCAAGCGAAGGAGTACATCGCGAAGTACGCCGCCGATCGCGTGCGGAATGTGTCGAGCGTCTGGCTCGGCGCGACGATGGGCTGTGCCGAGTGCCACGATCACAAGTTCGACCCGATCACGCAGCGCGACTTCTACGCAATGGCCGCGTTCTTCGCCGACGTGCAGGAAGTCGCCGTCGGTCGTCGCGAGCCGGGAATGCCCGTGCCGTCGGCCGAGGATCAGCCTGAGTTGGCTCGCCTCGATCAAGTCCTCGTTGACCGTCGCACCGCAGCGGATCGCGATGTCGCCACGCTGCTGGCATCGACCGAAAGCTGGGAGCAAGAGCTACTCACAGGGCCGGATTGGTCCGTACTCACTCCCGTCGAAACGAACGTCGTGGGTGAATCGCAACTGACGCGGCTTGAGGATGGGTCGCTCAAGTCCACCGGCACGTCAGCGGCGACCGAGACCTATGTCATCACATTTGAGGTTCCCCAAAGTCGCCATCACGCTCCGCGTGATGAGCCTTCCAAGAACGACGCTGCTCCTGACAAGGCTCGTCACGCGGAGCGTGACGGCTACTTTCGCGGCCTCCGTTTGGAAGTCCTCGCCGATGACGAACTGCCAGAGAAAGGACCAGGCCTCGCGCCGAATGGCAACTTCGTGTTGACCGAGTTCAAAGTGGCTCGCATCGGCACGGACGGAAAGCCGGTCGCGGTGAAGGTGACTCATGCGGTGGCCGATCATTCCCAGAGTGGTCACGACATCGGCACCGCCATCGACGGCAAGGACAACACGGGCTGGGCGCTGTTGCCGCTAATCGGTCAGTCGCACGAAGCGGTCTTCGCGTTGCAGCAACCGGTGGGGGGAGGCGATGCGGGGAAACCCGATGCGACACCGAGTCGCTTCGTCGTGACGCTCGAATTCAAATCGCAGTTCGCTCAGCACGGCATCGGCCGGTTTCGATTGAGTGGCACGAGTGTCGAGCGGCCCACGTCGCATCTCGTTCCCGTGGCCGTGCGCGAGGTACTCGCCAAGGCCCGCGATCAACGCAGTGACACCGACAAGCAGCAACTCACCGTGTATCTGCGAGATCAATCGGCCCGCTTCCATCCGCAGCGCGAGGTGGTGCGAGTGGCTCAAGTCGCACGCGACGCCTTCGTCAAGAAGCTGCCCGCGAGTCTCATCACGGTCTCGGCGACTCCGCGCATGGTGCGGATGCTGCCACGCGGCAACTGGCTCGATGAATCGGGTGCCGAAGTCTTGCCCGCGATTCCGGCGGTCTTCGGGAAGGTCGATACGGGCGACAAACGGGCGACACGCTTGGAACTCGCCAACTGGATGGTCTCCGGTGACAACCCGCTCCCCGCGCGCGTCTTCGTCAATCGGACGTGGCGGCTGTTCTTCGGCAACGGTTTGTCGAAGTCGTTGGAAGATGTGGGGAGTCAGGGAGAGTGGCCGACTCATCCCGAGTTACTCGATTGGCTGGCGGTCGAGTTCCACGAGAGTGGCTGGAACGTGCGGCACCTCATCCGCCTGATGGTCACGAGCGGCACGTACCGCCAAAGTTCTTTACTCACGAAGGAGGCTCGCGCGGCCGATCCGTTCAATCGAATGCTCTCCGCGCAGAATCGGATGCGTTTGGAGGCCGAGTTCATTCGTGACAACGCGCTGTCGATCAGCGGCCTGTTGTCACCGCGCGTCGGTGGCGAGAGCGACAAGCCGTACCAACCCGACGGCTACTGGGAGTTCCTCAACTTCCCCCGCCGCACATGGGAACACGACAAGGGCGAGCAGCAATACCGGCGCGGCATGTACACGTTCTGGCAGCGCTCGTTCCTGCATCCGTCGCTCCTCGCATTCGATGCGCCGAGTCGAGAAGAATGCACCGCCGACCGGCCTCGCTCGAACACGCCGCAACAGGCACTGACACTCCTCAACGACCCCAGCTACGTCGAAGCCGCCCGAGTCTTCGCGACCCACATCATGAAGAACGGCGGCGACACCGATGAGTCCCGCCTCACCTGGGCCTTCCGCCGCGCCGTCTCCCGCGCCCCCAAACCCGATGAACTGTCGATCCTCCAAAAACTCCTCGCCAAGCACCGCGAAGAGTTCCGCGCCAACCCAGCCAACGCCGACCACCTCCCCCGCACCGGAGAAACCCCGCTCCCCAACGGCCTCTGCAAACCCGACCTCGCCGCCTGGACCAGCATCGCCCGCACGATCCTGAACCTACACGAGACGATCACGAGGCTATGAGGTTTCGCGGTTCTGGGGGCAGGTGTCGGGAGTTCAGGTTTTCGAATTTGAACTCCCGACACCAATTCATTGATAGATATACCCAGAGCGGCTTAGACCATGGACACCTGTGAATCGCAACAAAGGAGATTCATTATGGGGTGGCGACTCACGACGCAGCGGGCAGGTTTTCACCCCCCGTGGGTGGTGTGGGGCATGGTCTTGATCACTATCTCTTTAACAGAATTTGCAGTGATGGTCACCCTGCCTCGGCTGCTTCCTGCGAATACCAGCAGGGTGTGGGACTCCATCGTTGATGCCATTCTGCTCACGTCGATCATTTCGCCACTGATGTGGTGGAGTACCGTTCGGCCATTGCAGGAAGCCGCGCGGCTTCGAGAGAGGTTTGTCTCTGATTTGATTGCTGGCACCGAACGTGAACGTCGGAGGATCGCCCACGAACTGCATGATGGATTGGGGCAATCACTGACTCTGTTGGTGTCAGGTTTGCGATCCTTGTCTGATCTGGTTCGAGACGATGAACCAGAGCGTCGAGTTGCGGATTTGGCGAGAATTGCCCAGCAAGCCCTGAGCGACGCCAAACAAATGGCCATGGGATTGCGGCCAAGTTTGTTGGATGACCTCGGACTTGCCACCGCGATCCAACGATTGGCAGATGACGTTGCCAAGTACGAAAAACTGCGAGTCTCGGTGGTGGCAACGACTCTGGAAGGCCATCGGTTCCTCGATGAAGTCGAGACGGCCATGTTCCGAATCTGCCAAGAGGCACTTCAAAACGTTTGGAAACATTCCAAGGCAAGTCAGGTTGCGATCACGCTGAGTCTCGCAGGTGATCATCTCCGGTTGGAAGTCAGCGACAACGGTCAGGGGTTTGAGCCGATGCGACGATCCTGCACATCCGGACAGCTTGGTTTGATCGGAATGCGAGAAAGAGCGACGCTGCTGGGAGGGCGATTGACGATTTATTCCGTTGTAGGCGGGGGAACTCGGTTGGTTGTGGAGCTACCGGCTCGGCGACAGAAGGAGGAGGCCGGACGATGCGCGTCATGCTGATAGACGATCATTCGCTGGTGCGGGCTGGGCTGAAGCAACTTCTGGCCGCTCAACCCGACATCGTGGTTGTGGCCGAGGCCAATCGTGTGGACGGAGCCTTGGAAATGGCGCAAAAGAGTCGGGCTGAGATCGTCGTGTTGGATCTCACTCTCCCCGGCGGAGCCAGCCTTCCTTTCGTTGCTGTGTTGCGGCGAGAAACGACCGCTAAAGTACTGATTCTGACGATGCACGATGACCCGGCCTACGCACGTGCGGCACTGGCAGCCGGGGCTTTGGGATATGTTGTAAAATCCTGTCCCGAATCGGTTCTGCTGGAGGCGCTACAGTCCGTTTCGCGGGGGAGGCTGTTTGTCGATCTGGACAATGACGAGCAGACGGGCCACCTCTGGGAAACGCTCATGCAGGCAGGCATTTCCGGTGGCACGGACTACAGTGGCTCAAAGCTCAGTAGTCGCGAGACTGAAGTACTACGGATGCTGGGCCAAGGGTTGAGCAATCTGGTGATCGCTGAGCGGCTGGAGCTGAGTCCCAAGACGGTGGCAACGTACCGTGCCCGCATTGCTGAGAAAGTTGGCCTAAAAACGACGGCGGACTTCGTGAAGTATGCGCGTGACATGGGATTTGAAACGCCCGAGTTGCCGTAGGGTTTACCGAGTCTGTCAGCGCCGCGCTGACAGACTCGGTTTGGATTACCACTCGCGCCGATTGTTCCTCGTCCGGCAGGGTAATAGGCTTTTCAAGTCGAATCTTCTGCTCGCATCTGGCTGGATGATTCCAACCGGAATGCCGATTCGGTCATCGAATGATGAACGTAGTCGTCGAGTGACTTGGGATTCCGAAAGTCCTCATTCTCTCCAAGGAAACAAGCTATGAACCGTCGTGAATTGATGAAGGTTGGCGTGGCAGGCGTGGTGGCCGCTCTTTGTCCGTTGCATGTCTGGGCTTCTGGTTCGACCTCAACCCTGCTTTCCGCTTCTGTTGCTGGTAGCCGTGTCGGTAAAGGAAAAGCAACGTATGCGTCAAATGCCAGCGGCTCTGAGAAGGAACTCGAAATTGAACTGGAGCGGATTGGACTACCCGTGGGAACGGTGCTGACGGCAACGATTACCGGAGTAACCGTTGGCACGCTGACCGTGTTTGTTGAGAAAGGCACGACCAAGGCCAAGCTCAAACTGAAGTCTAAGTCGGGCCAAACCGTACCCACCGTGATCGCAGGGGATGTCATTAACATCCTCAACGCCACAGAGACGGCTGCCATGGGGACATTCGCGACTGGCGGGGGGGGTGGCGGCGGAGGAGGAGGGACGCCACCGGTACTCTATTCAGTTGCTGTGACTGGAGCACTCATCGGCAAGGGAAAAGCCAAGTACCAAGCCAATGCCGGGGCTACCCAAAAGGAGTTGGAGATTGAGTTGGAAAAAATCAAATTGCCCGTTGGAACTGTCCTATCGGTGACCATTGCTGGCGTTGTGGTGGGCTCGATGACGGTGTTCACCGAAAAGAAGTCAACAAAAGCAAAACTCAAACTAAAGACGAGTTTAGGCCAGGCGGTTCCCACAGTGATTCACGGTAATATCATCGCGATCTTGAACGGTGTGGATACGGTTGCCACCGGTACGTTCTGACTTGGCGGGGTGGTCCTGTTCAACCTGATTTGCAGATCAAGCTGTGCCACTGCTTCGGAGTCTTCGGAGAAGCAGTGTTCTTCGGGACGTTGATACGACATCAGCACTGTTTCTCCGAAGACTCCGAAACAGTGGCACGTCTCTCGTTGTTTCCAAGTTCGACGGAGCCGCGCTCCCCCCCTACCGCTGCATGAAGCTTGCCGGGATCAGGTGGTTCAAAGTTCAATTTTCGCAGTGATGCGGTGTTCAAGCTCAGCAACGGTGTCAGCCGCGAAAATTGAACTTTGAACCACCTGACCCCTGATTTCCCAAACCTTACGCGACCTCATAGCCCTTGCGTTGTTCGCGGCCCTGCCACTGGTTGGCTTCGTCGTCGCCGATGATCTGTTCGGTCTCGGGGTTCCACTTGAGCGTGCGGTTCAGGCGCATCGCGATGTTGGACAAGTGGCAAGTCGTCAGGATGCGATGGTGCGACCAGACATCACTGACGGGGACCGAGCGGTCTCGGCAGCACTCGATGAAGTTGGCCATGTGGTTGTCAAGCCGCTTCCCTTTGCGGAGCTTGATAAGCACGTCGTCCGAGATCGGGTTGTCCTTCAGGTCATCGACGGCTTGGCCGGTCAGCTTGCCTCGGTTGACGAAGATGCGGCCCTTCTCGCCTTCAAACATGACGCCGTTGTCGAAGCCGAGGTCATCCGCCTTGTCGCGAATCCGCATTTCGACGCCGTTCGCGAACATCACCTTCACGTCGAACGTGACGGCGGCGTTGAACGTGTCGTCCTTCGTTGGCCAGCCCTTCTCGAACGGAACCGGATGATCGACGGCGACGACTTCCAGCGACTGCGGGCCGCTCTGATCCATGCCGATGCCCCACTGGCCGATGTCAACGTGATGCGTGCCCCAGTCGGTCAGCTTGCCGCCCGAGTACTCGTACCACCAGCGAAAATCGTTGTGGCAGCGCTGCTTGATGTAATCGACCAGCGGAGCCTGGCCGAGCCACATGTCCCAGTTCAGTCCCTCGGGAGCGGCTTCCTTCTTGAACGTGCCACCGCGCGGAGAACCACCGATGGCGCACGTCACCTTGTTGATCTTGCCGAGTCGCCCCTCCTGACAGATCGCGACCGCCTTGAGAAACATGTTGTTGTTCTCACTGCGCTGCTGCGTCCCGACCTGGAAGACGCGGCCGGTTTCCTTGACGACCTTGCAGAGCAGCTTGCCCTCGTCGATCGTCAGCGTGAGCGGCTTTTGGCAGTGAACGTCCTTCCCCGCTCGCAACGCGGCCAAGGCGATCCGCGTGTGCCAATGGTCGGGCGTGCTGATCGTCACGACATCAATGTCCTTCCGATCGAGCAGCTCGCGGTAGTCCTCGTAGATGTCCGACTTCCCTCCGGCGATGTTCTTCTGAAGCCGTTCGGCGTGGCCCTTGTCAACGTCGCAGTTGGCAACGATGTCGCCGTACCGCTTGATCGAGTTGGCATCACCGCTCCCCATGCCCCCGTTCCCGATACAGCCGACGCGCGGCCGCTCGTTGGGAGACTTGGTCTCCTGCGCCATCGTGCTGGGAGTCCAAGCCCAATATGGCAGGACGGCCCCCGCCGCAGCGGAGGTTGTCGTTTTGAGGAAGTCGCGTCGTGAAGCGTGCAGGAGCGATGGGTGCGTCGTCATGAGTTGCCTTTCGTGGTTGAGAACTGTTTGAGATCAGGTCGGGAACGGGTTGAAAACGCTGTTGGTAATGTGGAAAACGTCGTTGGTAATACAGTCGTCCAGTTGGCAATACAGCCGTCCAAGGGTGCATTTACTCCGAAGGAATTCCGTCTCATAGCCTAGGGTTGCGAGCGGAGCGAGCTACCCTGGGGAGTCGCCGCAGACCATGACCTACCCCGAAGGGGTTGCGCCATCATCTGTCCGCGAAACGACTCAATCCCAAACATAACGTTTGTCGAACTCGACCTCGTGACGAATGAGGAATCAACGAAACTCCGACTTGAAATCGTTCCCAGGGTTGCCGCGATGCGCGGCAACCCTGGGCTGAGAGATGCAACTCCTTCGGAGTAAAGATTGGTTGAAACATGTCACTCGCCCAGCGAGTGGATCGTGTTGTGAATCAGCCCGTTGATCGGTTCTCCGTTGGAGCCGGTCAGCTTGTAGTCGATCGACATGCACCACGTCGGGCGGATGTCGGGGAGATCGAGTTTCACGGTCTTGCTGTCGGGCGAGAGCGTAACCTTTGCCACCTTGAGTGTCTGCTCATCGAAGTGCTTCGAGCCGTAGTTGGCGGTGCGTTTCAGCGACCACGTTGTGACGACGTACTTCGACACGTCGATGGCCGTGGCTGGATCGAGCTGCTCCGTGAACGTGATTGACAGGCCGGTCTTCGTCGCCGCCAACCCAATCGGCGCGTGAGCCGGTTTGCCCGTCGCGCGGATGCGATAGAAGCCACCGGGCTGAGTTTGATTCCCCGCCCACGCGAACATGCCGCAGGCGTAGAGCTGGCCGTCCACTGGTGAGAACCGGCCTCGCATCATGCCGGTCGGGAACTGGGGGATCGGCAACTCGCACATCCCCCCTTGTATCAGTCCGTTCGCCGTTCGTTCGTGCGGCACAATGAAGAACTTGCCGTTGCCATACGACAGATTAAGCAGTGAGCCTTTGAGCGGTCCCCATTTGTCGCTCGTCACCCACAGCAGTTCGGCGGGGGAGCGGTCGAAGGCGTTCGTAATCCAGCAGAGTGGCGGGACCATCGCACTGTCGGACGAATCGGTCACGTCGTGGTAGCCGAACAGATTGCCGTAAAAGTTCGGCTTCTCACCGGGCTTGGCGGGCGTGACCCAGTTGATGCGGTTCTTCGGATTCCAAAAGCCCTCTTGGTCCGTGACGACGAACGAGCCGTCGGGGTTGAGGCAGACTCCGTTCGCCGCACGGAAGCCGGTCGCGAGGATGTCAGTCTGCGAACCATCCTTGCTCACCCGCAGCAGCGTCCCGTGATGAGGGACCACGGCAGTCAAAGCGTGTCGCCCCGACTTCGCGTAGTAGAAGTTTCCGGCCGCGTCCGTTTGCAGTCCCATCGCGAACTCGTGGAAGTGTTCGGTCACTTGATGGTCGTTGTTGAAGCACTCGGTGAAGTCGGTTTCGCCGTCGCCGTTGTAGTCGCGCAGGACGGCGATCTGGTCGCGACAGGTGACGTAAATCTGGCCGCTCACGATCTTCAGCCCCAAGGGTTGGAAGAGGCCGTTGGCGATGCGCTGCCAGGTGAGCTTGTAGGACGGGGGCTCCTGCCCGTCCGGCTTTTCTTCGGTTTTCATGGCAGAACTAGGACGGGCAGGAGTGCCCGTCCTACACAGCCCGCTCACCAGCCAAACATCTCCGTCCCACGAGCAGACCGCCGCGCGATCGCCGTCGTCGAAGAAGTCGAAGCCGGTCAGTCGCATCTGCGCGAACCACGGGTTGTTGTCGGGAGGCGTCAGGACATCGACTGCGAATGGCCCGTTGTCCTGACCGAGTTTGGCTTCGGTCGTGAGCACCTCGGGCCAACGTCGCGGTCCGCCTTTCGTCAGTGAGGCCAGGTCCACTGGCGGCGCTGTCACCAACGCGGCCAAGTCCTCGGCGTCGATCTGAGCGTCTCGCAAGGCTGTCACCGACAGCACGAACTTCAGCGGTTCCTTTCCGGTTGGAAGGCTGAGTAACAGCGAACCATCCGTCCCGCGCTGCCACTTCGCACCGGCAGGCATCGGCGACAAACCGGCCGCGAGTCGTCCTTTTTCGGAGTGTTGTGGAGCTGTCAGCAGCGCCACTTGTCCCACACTGGCAGCCGTTCGATCGTCGATGCTGATCGTTTCGACTTTCGCCTCTCGCGACGGATGCGTTGCCACCTTGAGCAGCATCTCGTTGGCACGCGGCCCGACGTTGAAGGTTCGCGTGAAGATCGCCTGCGAATCGGCATCGCGTGAAGTGACGCCCGGCATTTCGAGAACATCAGTCTGACCCACCGAGTACGAAACGATGACTTGATCACCATGCTGATATAGCCCGCGATAGCGTCCCCACGCGCGAGGCAACGGCCCATAGCGACGGTCATCGCGACCGAGGACGCGCAGTTCGTCGAACGTCCCTGTTTCGGGATTGGCCCAACCGGGACCGCTCGGATTGGCGAAGGTGACATCGCCCGAGACACGCGGATGAATCTGATGCCGCCCGTCGAAGTTGATGCCGTGCCAGTCGATGAAGTTGGGACTGGAAGGCGTTGCTGTCGCGGTCTTGCCGGACTTTGTTTCCCCTTTGGTTTCGCCTTTTTTGCCTTGGCCCTTTCCTGTCCCCTCGCCCCGGCTTTGCGGGGAGAGGGTTAGGGTGAGGGGCTTCTTTCCGCCTTCCTCTTCCGTCCGGCTCCACGCCGCCGAGACTCTTAGCGTGTCATGGTCGAACGTCATCCAATGGCGTCCGCGCGAGACGCCACCCGGTCCCGGATCGAGCCTCACGGCGATCCCCTTCTGCGCGAAGTTTTTACCATCCGAACCGACCTCATACGTCGCCATCAAGTACGGGCCGTAGTTCATCGCCGACCACGCCTCAAAGTTGGACGGAGCCGGTCCGCGCGTCGTCCCCTTCGGCAGTGAGGCGAGATAGGTCTCGTCGATCGTCACGAGCTGAGTTGGATTGTGCGGCTTGAGGTACGTTTCGCGGACGTAGTGAATCACGTCGTACTTCTGCTGCGGGACCATCCACGTTTGAGGCGTCATCAGGTTGAAGCCGTGAGTCAGTGTCTGGTACATGCGATGCGGATCGGCTCCGTTTTTGAATTTTCCCTCGGCGAACTTCAGTGAGGTCGGCAGCGATCCCGGCTGATCCTTCGTCCCGTGGCAGTTGATGCAAAGCCGGTTGTAGATCGCCTCACCGCGCTGAAACGATTTGCCATCGAGACCACGCAGCATCCCGGCATGGTCGATCTGCTGTTCGTACTCGGGGAGTTTGTAAGTGATGAGCGACGCCGCAGGCTGAAGCTGCTTGGCGCGTTCAGGCCCACTCTCGGCGACTTCGATCAGGTAGCGAACGAGGTCCAGAAACTGCGACCGCGAGGCCAGAGCATTCACCTGCCCCGCTGGCATGATCGACACCTTGCCGTTCACTCGCTCATCGATCTGCGACTTGGCAAGCGCGACCAGCCCCGCGCCTTGTCCCAACGCTTGCGACACATCACGCAGCACGAGCTGCTCGGCTGTCTCTTCCACGAGCAGCCCCGTCACGGTCTTGCCATCGGTCGTCTGCACGACCACCGGCTCGAACCCTTTTTTGATGACCTTCGACGGATCGAGGATTGACTCGACGAGTGCCTCAGCCAGCTTTTCCTTCGAGCCAACCACACTCACGTCGATCTTCGCGAGATCGGGACCGAGGCTGGATGCCACTGAAGAATTGACGGGCAGGCTAGCAGCCTGCCCCACGGCGTGGCACTTCGCGCACGCGAGAAACGGCTGATGAAACAGCACCGCCCCGCGCTGCGGATCGCCTTCCGCCCGAGCCGCCTTCGCGAGTGAGGTGACTCCCTCGGACACGAGCAGTTCTTGAAGCGGCGTCTGCCCGCGACTCACGTTCGTCATCCCCAAGGTCAACACCAGACAACCGACAGCGCAGCGCAACAACATCGAAAACCTCTCAAGCACCGGTCCGCCCCGCCCTGTGCGAAGCCTAGGCTTGAAGGTAACGAGCCTTCGCACCGGTGTCGCGTTGGCAGGAGGCTTACAAGACGTTTCCCACAGGAGTCTCAGTCGTAGTCCGGCCCCCTTGGTCCGGACGAGACCTCGCGCAGGTGAGTCGTTGAATACGCTGAGATTGCAGGCATCGTCCGGACCAAGGGGTCCAGACTACAGCCTCCGTTCAACCGATTTCAACTTCTGTTGGGAACGACTTTAAAGGCTATCCGAAAACCGGGAGGGCGAGGCTCTCGGATGGGCGATTAATGTTGAGGGACCAACAGAGCCTCCACGATCAGTTGTTTTCTGGCAGTCCTTCGGCGTGTCCGATGTTCTTCACCGGCGCGAAGAGGGCCTGCACTTCACGGAGCAAGTCGGCATCGATCGGTTCGGCGAGCCACTTCGCCCAGTTGCGGATGTTGTTGGGGTTCGCGCTGCCTGCGACGGTCGTCGTGATGTCGGGGTGTGTACACGAGAACTGCACTGCGAGCTTGGCGATGTCACTCCCGCGCTTCGCACACAGTTCTGCGGCTTGACGAGCGGCGGCTTTGACGGCTTCCGGTTCCTTCAACCATACGGGGAGCGGAGCGCTCGTCAGCAACCGAGCGGAGAACGGCCCGGCGTTCATGACTCCGACGCCCTTTGCCTTGAGGTACGGCACGGACTCGTCCACGAAGCGCGTGTTCTGGAGCGTGTACTGGTTGTACGAGAGGACGCAATCGACATCGGTCTGATCGCAGATGAAGCGAAAAATCTTTTGGGGATAACCGCTGAAGCCGATGAACCGAACTTTGCCTTGTTGCTGAATCTTCCTCAGCGCGGGAATGGTCTCATCCACGATTTGTTGCATCGGAACGAACTCGATGTCGTGGCAGAGAATGATGTCGAGGTGATCGGTTCCGAGCCTGTGCAGGCTGACATCGACGCTCTCGGCGACCCGCTTCGCGCTGAAATCAAAATGCGGCAGGTCGTAACGACCGAGCTTCGTGCAAAGGGTGTAGCTGTCGCGCGGCACGCCTCGCAGGGCAATTCCCAGCAGTACCTCGCTCATGCCTCGCCCGTAGAAGGGCGAC
Source organism: Schlesneria sp. (assembly GCA_043746775.1). GTDB lineage: Bacteria > Planctomycetota > Planctomycetia > Planctomycetales > Planctomycetaceae > Schlesneria. The sequence continues at coordinate 426 of JAYTQJ010000010.1, read as the reverse complement.
GTATCAATGAAGTTGAGTCCGCAGTCGAGCGCGACGCGCACGCTGTTGAGTGCCTCATCAAGCTGCACGCTGCGGAACTCTTGCCCCAGCGAGGATGCTCCAAAACTGAGGACGGGCAGTTCGAGTCCAGTCTTTCCAAGGGTTCGTGTTTGCATGATGGCTTTCGGAGCGGGGGCGGCTCATGAAGTCGAGTATTTAATCGGTGAAGTTGGTGGAACTGCATTCTCAAGCTCAGAATGCCTCAATGCGAATGACAGCAACAAGGCGAGCGCGGAGAGTGTTGCGGTGAATACATGAGTTCGGCAAGGGATGGCAGCGAGATCGCAGGGCCACCGCCTTTGTGAATTTGGGAGATGGTGTGCCACGGTCACGGAGCTTCGACGTGGCCGTGAGAATGAGAAACAGTCTTCACTTACAGACACGGCC
>JAYTQJ010000009.1:0-2608 GCA_043746775.1 Schlesneria sp. | reverse complement strand
GGAGTCTCGGCCCAGAAGTCTCGCCGGACTTCGACAAGACCTTCGACATTGTCATCGGCAACCCTCCTTGGACTCGACTGCGTGAAAACAAGAGTGACAAAGACCGAGCCGCAAAGAGGACGTCCGCGAAATCAGCCACCGACGACTTGAACAGCGAGTTCACCGCGATTGGCCGCCGAGTGCTTGAGGCTCGCGGCTTCCCCGAGTTGGCGACGAAATACCAAAACCCGGACAAAAACCCCGACCTGCCATTTCTGTGGCGCGCGACAGAGTGGGCCAAAGACGGCGGAGTCATTGCCCTCGCTTTGCACGCCTGGCTTTTTGGACGAACCACGGGGAAAGGCTTCGACGCCTGGATCTCGGTATTGCGCAGCGTTGAGATTACGGGACTCATCAACGGAGCCGACCTACGGAAGACCGCCGTGTGGGACGGCGTGGATATGCCCTTTTGCATTTTCTTCGCGCGTAACAAGAAACCCGGCCCAGAGCATCGCTTTCACTTCTCCGCGCCCAGCTTTGAACCCGACCTCAACGGCGGTGGTCGCTTCCGTATTGATTACGAAACGGCTCAGCCCATCAGCACCGCGCGAGTGGAGAAACAGCCGTGGTTGCTCAAAACCTTGTCGCTCGGGACGTGGCTGGATGCAGAGGTCATTGGGAAGCTGGTCGGTACTTTGCCAGCAACACTGAAAGAGCAGTGGTTGGCATGGAATCCCAAACGTGACAAGACAGGAAAGGGATATGACCTCTCTAAAAACGTAGCGATGAAGCCAGTGGGTGCCCTCTCAGAGATGTTGGACTTTGAGAAACCATCCGAAGGTTTTGCCATCGAGTATTCGGCGCTCACAACATTCAGAGAGCGGCACCAGCGGGACTCGGCCAATTGCCCGCGCCAGGAAGACTTGTACCAACCGCCTCTCGTGATCATCCCTCAGTCACCCGGCGACAATGACAAGTCGGCGAGAGCGTATTTATCGAGCCAGCCCCTCGCCTTCTCCCAAAGCTACTACGGCTACTCGTGTGCCGGGCACCCAGAAGCGGAGACGCTCTCCTCGCTGATTTACTTGCTCCCACACTCGACGCTCTTTACCTACTTCTGTTTGATGACAAGGTCGACGAAGCGGCTTCGACCGGCAGACGTTCAACAAAGAAGAATTCGATGCCTTGCCGTTTCCCGATATCGCGAAGCTGTCTGCTGCTACGAAAGCCACCATTCGCAATCTTGCAGAGCGACTTCAGCACGAATCAGTAAAGCCGTGGCAGGAGATCGACACGTTCATCTTTCGTCTCTACGGCCTCGATACGGACGTAGTGCAGGTCGCCAAAGACACGCTCTTTGCCGCCGCCGCGTATCGCAAAGTGGGCCGCCCTGCGCTGGAACGCACGACTCACGACACGCGCGCGGATTTCATCACGGCAATGCTCGATTCGCTGGAGCCGTATTTCGACGTGTGTGGCGAACACGTCGCCGTGCGCGAGGCGGACTTTCAGCCCGATACTTGGCGAGAACCTTGGTTCTTCCTCGCCATCTCACGCGAAGCGGGCGCAGTGCCGATCAATCCTAAACTGATGCAGGAAGCGATGGAGATCGCCAACCAGCGCGGTTGTAGTCGAATCATCGTCCATGCCCCCGGCAAACGCGGATTGTTGCTGGGACTACTCAACCAGCGTCGCTGGTGGACGATCACTCGTGCCCGACTCTGTGCTCAGCACATCATCCGAGAACGACTTGGAGCGTGCGGCCTCCCGGAGGAAGCATGAGCCAAGTCGCAGGTTTCTTCACGCTCGGTGTGCCGCCAGATCGTTATCAGCTCCCACACCCACGCCTCGGCTTGCCCGTCATCCTGCTTATCCGCCGCGTGCTGTGTCGCGCGTTTGAGATGTTGCGGGAGGAGAACTTCAATCTGGCTCACGCCAAGGAAGACCAAGTGACCGCTGCCCTACGCGCCGTCGTTGAGAACGACCTTCGCCAGACCGGTAGCGTCCTCGGCTTCAACCGCCACAGTTTAGAGTCTGTTGTTCGGCAGGGACAAGCTGCGAATTACGATCTGACGCGTCTCACAAAGACACCCGACCTTTGTTTCAAACTTTGCCAGGACGACTTTGAACCACGCCTGGTGTTGTCCGAATTCGACGCGCTGTTTGTCGAATGCAAACCTGTCGATACGTCGCATCTCGTTGGCAGCAGGTACTGCGATGACGGCCTCATCCGTTTCGTGAATGGCGACTACGCCTGGGCGATGCAAGAAGGCATGATGCTCGCCTACGCTCGCGACGGAAGAACCATCGCCGGCCACCTGATTCCCGCCATGAGTGAGCCGAAACGCATGGCGTCGCTCGCCAGCATCCAGCTTCCTCAGCCGTGTGTATCATCAGTTCCACCATCCAATGCTGCCGCCGAACCGATCCACACGAGCCGCCATCGCCGCAGTTTTCCTTGGCCTCACGGAAAAGGGGCCGCTACTGAAATCACGATCTACCACTTATGGCACGATTGCGGCTGAGTATCGTCGATGAAGACCGACCAATCGCCGTGGTTGATGCCGTTGGCCAGTTGCTTGAGCGGTTCGGCATAAGTTTTGTAAACGTCTCCGTTGAAGCAACACGA
>JAYTQJ010000008.1:0-5711 GCA_043746775.1 Schlesneria sp. | reverse complement strand
TCGAATGAAATAGTCACCGTTGTTCTCGAAAGTGAGTCCTTCATGTCCGTTGCAACAGAGTCTCTTATCGCTGGCGTTTTGACCGATCGTTCTCTCGTGAATGATCAGCGAGTCGCGCCTTTGAACGTGCAAACTTCTTATGACGGTTCGAATGTCGTCTTTCGCCTCTTGCGGATGGAGACCTGGGGACCGTCGCTGATGAATCTTGGGTACTACACGTTTCGCGGCCCACTGGCGTTCCTCAATGTGGTGGCCAATTTGGAAATGGCGCAGCGGCGTTTGGTCATCAGGTCGGTCCATCTGCTGGACATCGGACGGCGTCACAAGGTTCTCGACGTCGCTTGTGGCCGGGGCAAAAGCTCGTTCATCGTGCATTGCATGTTCCCTCAGGCGACGGTCGTCGGGTTGGATTTGCTGAATGAAAACGTGCAAGTCGCCCGCACGCTCTTCGGCCAAGTCGCCAAGCTGTCGTATGTGTGCGGCAATGCGATGCAGCTCGATTTTCCGGATGCTTCTTTCGATCGGGTGATGTGTCTGGAGGCGGCGTTTCACTTTCCCGATCGGGCGCAATTTCTACGCGAAGCCTACCGAGTGTTGCGTCCGGGAGGGCGATTGATCGTCGTCGATTTTGCCTGGAACACCGACGCGGATCGGAAACATTGCGACGATCCGGAAACACGGGTTGTCCGCGACATCTGGCAGTGGGCGGATCTCTTTTCGGTCCCTGAATACGCACGCGTGGCAGGCGATGCGGGATTCCATTTGTTGTCGAAATGCGACTGGAGCCATCGCGTCACTCGTCCCATCCAGGGTTTGTTTCAGGTTCTTTCAAACTTGGGAAACTCGAACTGGGGCCGGCGGTTTTTGCAGTGGAAGAACCCGCTCTACCGGTCCTTCTCGCGCGCGGATTGGAAAGACGTCGCTGACGCGGTCGAAGCCCACGACCACGTTCACCGCTACTCAAAATACATGGCATTCGTGTTTGAGAAACCGCTTGGAGAATGACTGGCAAGCGCGGAGATGTGTATTGATCAGAACCATTGCGAAATCTCAGGAGGCGCGGAACTCAGCCAGTCTGCCGAACCTCGTTCGCACATTCTTCCCAGGAAAAGGAGAGATCATGACGGAAACAGATCGCTATCAGACGGTCAAAAAGCAGGTGCAGAAAATGAAGGAATTCTGGATCCATCTCACCGTGTTCGTGATCGTGAACGCAGGCTTGATCACGCTCAATCTTGTCAAACAGCCGGACAAACTCTGGTTCCACTGGGTGCTCATGGGCTGGGGCGCTGGAGTTCTGCTGAACGCCTTCCAGGTCTTCGGTGGCAGGACGGCTAAGAACTGGGAGGAGAAAAAGATCCAAGAGATCGTGAACCGAGACGAGGCGAAAGAGGCGGCTCGGTCCAAGTCTTCCACCACATGAATCCCAGGAGTGGATCCTCCTATCCCGCTCCGACTTATCCTGAAATCATCGTGAGTTCGCGTGGTCATCCCGATCCCGCGCCGGAATCTCGACGAATGCCTGAGTTCGCTTGTGATCAACAATCACGCTCAGGCATTTCGTCGCCACCCGACAAGTCGTCCGCCAAGACATCACCATCGTGCTTGGCCGTGAACGCGGTGTTCGTTTCGCTCACGATTCTCTGCCGCGCCCACTTGGGGCCGTCATCGCCACCGACACGGGCAGTCGCCCTTGCCCAGGTCGGCAAGTCGGCACAGGCCCATGTGAGTCTGTGCGGATTGTGACGACGAGGTTCGTGAATTCTCTTCGTAGCGGTTGATCGCACGATAGGCATTCTCACGGAGACTCTGTTTGTCGGGGATTCACGTGTTATCGCGGTCGTTTCAGCAAAGGCAGTTCTGAGCAAGTTGCCGCGCCGGTTGTGCCGTTGATAGAGAAAACAACTCGTAAACCGATTGTCAACGAAATCCTCGATTTGTCGGTCATCGGATTGATACTGAGTTTTCAGGCGAGTCGTGGTCGTTCTGCTTGTCGCTCCGCATTCAGTCGGCAGCATAAGCAGAACCGTTTGAGGCTTCGTATTTCCGACCCCGCGTTCTCGCCGAAAGGAACAGGTCATGAACTTCTCTTTGAGGTTAAACGCCATGCGATCTGCAGTCGGAATTTTGTTCGTCGTCCTCGCTTCGGTCACCTCTGCGTCGGCAATCGCACAAGATGTGGCGCAGCCCTCGGAAGCGAGCGCTCGCTTGGCTGATCCACTTGATCGCAACTTATTCCAGTCTGTCGCGCCGGGAAATAAGGCCAATCAAGTTCAGTCTGACGACCCCTTACGTTGGACGCTGAGTGCGAATACTCAAGACAGCGCCCCGATTGCTCCAGCACTCGAACAACAGCAACCTACGACACCCTCATGCACGAATTGGCCGGCTGATAGTCTCGACGGATGGAACAGTCACTCTTGGAGCTGTTGCCGTCCCTTTTGTGCCGATCCATGTTGTTCCGTCTATGGCCAGGTCCAGGCACTGTTCCTGACGCGGGGATCCGGATTCTCAAACCGGCCAATCGTCGTTGCCGGCGCTGCCCCAGGCACGACATTCCTGTCGACCTCGAACATCAATCCCGACTTCACTCCCGGCGTGCAGGCAACCTTTGGCATGCCACTTTACGGAGGCTGGGGGGCGGAGTTCGACTACTTCAGCCTCTTTCCAGGAAACGAGTCCGCCGCGTTCGCTGATCCTGCTGGGGGATTGACCTTCCCAGTCGCCGTCGGTGGCAATGTCTTTCAAAACTTAGAGAGGGTTCAGGTGGACTATTCGTCCTGGCTCAATAGTTTCGCGTTGAATTTTCCTTGCTGTTGCGGATGCTGTGAAGTGTGCTGCGATGACTGTGGTTGCTGTCAGGTCGGCGACGGAAGCGGAAGTGGTCTGGTCCGCAGCCAATCGTTTTCATGGTTTGGCGGTTTTCGCTATCTCAACTTCGGCGAACGACTCAATATCGCAGGCCAGGGATTGGGAGCTGCTCCCGGCGAAGTAGGCCAGTACAACGTTCGCACCAGCAATAACCTCTACGGTGCGCAGCTCGGTGCCAGGATGCGACGCACGCAGGGTCGGTGGGGCTGGGATGCGACCGGCACGGCCGGCATCTTCGGCAACGATGCGCAACAATCGCAATTCGTGCAGGACTTTCCTCACGATCCCGGTTCCGTGTTACGGAACGTGTCGACCAGCCGAAGTGGAGTGGCTTTTGTTGGACAGGGGAACGTCTCGGGCCTCTATGCTCTGACGAACGTCTGGAATCTCAGAGCTGGTTACAACGTCATCTGGGTCGAGGGTCTGGCACTCGCCCCGGATCAGCTCAACTACAACTTCGCGACAGCGGGGACCGGCACCCAACTGAACAACAACGGGGGCATTTTCCTGCACGGCGTCAACGTCGGCTTGGAAGCACGCTGGTAAGGCATCGCTTTGATCAGCCGGAACGCGCTAGCGTCCGGTTCGGACAAGTCGCCAACGACAAACCGGACGCTAGCGCGCAATGGCACTTACTTTAGAAAGTAGTAGGCACATTTCATGTGCCGTGACCTGTATTTTGCAGACGGCATATGGAATGTGCCTGCTACTTTGCAGCTAAAGTAAGTGCCATTGCGCTAGCGCGTTCCGGCTCATCATCGCACTCATCAAGGTGAGTGCCATTGAGCCAATCCCTTCGTCTCGTTGCCGATGTCCTGCGGACACTCTTAACGCCGTCGCTTACGTTGATCCGACGACAGCCAGTCCAACTCTTCCATCAAGGACATCACAGCCGCGCCATGCGTGGCAGAGTTGGCTGTACCGCGAGAGGCAGGCGGCGGATCGGCGATGCCTTGCGGATTGGTATTGCCGACAGCCAAGGCGAAGCTGGTCGAAGCCGCCTGCGAGCCGGAGATTCGGGTGACGGCGTTGTCGTACTGCTCAATTCGATCGGTGTTGTTATCGACGATCCACAGGTTGCTCGGAGCAGCGGGATCGAGCGTGATGCCAGTTGGGGCACCGCCGCCGCCCGTGATCGTCCAGCTTCCGACAAGCGAGCCGGCCAGCGTGTACTTGAAGACCTTGTCGATCAACAGCGTGTCGTTGACGACGTAAAAGTTCGCGCCGTCGGTGACGATGTCTTTGGGACTCGTGTTGCCGCTATTCAGGTTGAAGCTGCTGGCCGCGTTCTGGCTGCCGATGAGGCGGCCGGCGGCATTGGAGTACTTGAAGACCTTGTCGCTTCTGGCATCGACGATCCAAATGTCGGTGCCGTTGGTGGCGATGCCTTCGACGGTGGCGTTGCTGGCCAGTGTGCCGGCCGTCCAGGAACCCAAGAGACTGCCGCTCGTGTCATAGACATAGACTTTGCGATTGGCATCGACGACCCAGACTCGATCCCCCGCCGCAGTGCTGACGGCTCCGCGTGGGGCCGAGTTGCCGCTGTTGAGTCCATAGTTCTCAACCGAGCTTCCGTTGGCTTGATACTCGAAGGTTTGATTCGTCGTGGCGTCATTGACGACGTAGAACTTGGTCGGCGGCGGCCCAGCCAGAGGCAAAAGGGACGACGGATTTGTGAGTGCCGCGATGACATAGGGGCCCAGGTAGCTGCCCGGGATCACCGTGGCGGGCGAAACCAGGAGCGGTGCGACACTGGTGATGTTGAACTCGCGGATTTGCCCCGTCATCCCAGTCGGTCCTTGCACCGCAAGAATCGCATCCGCGATGTCGTCACCGTTGGTATCGAGTGCCGCGACCTGAACCGGCGCGGTTTGACTCGCGCCTGTGAACGCAACAAAGCCGAGACCATTCGCCGAGAGGCTGGATAACGTCGCGGATGAGGAATTGCTCCAGGCGAAAACGTCCACCAGCGATCCGCCGAAGTAACCGGCACCCACCACGATGTCCGGGATGAGATCGGCGTTGATCCGCGCCACACTGAGGGACACTCCCCCTTTGAATCCGGCCGGGGTGGTGCTGAAAGGGGTGATGCTCGCAGCGGCTGCGGGCACGGCGTTAGGAGTGGGCGTGATCAAGCCGCTCACGTCGAACACCTTCACAGTGGCCTTCGTGCCGGGATTGCTGCCGACGATGATTTCCGCCTTGCCATCCAGAGTCGTGGTGTCAAAAGAACCGCCCACGAGTCTTCCCATATCCGCCACGGCAACGACCGCGCCGCCAATGAACGATGAGGGGAACGCGAGGAAATCCCGGTAGGGCAGCAACCCATTGAACGTGGGCACTCCGCTGACAACACCGAGATTCTGGAACACCTTCACCTCGGAACGTCCCCAATAGGGAACCGTGACGATGTCGTTCAACCCGTCGCCATCGACGTCACCGACCGCGATCTCGACGCCACTTCTGAAACTCGCACCGTACGGTAGGAACGACGTCAGCAGACCTCCAACTTGGTTGTAGACGCGAACCTCTCCGACAATGCTCCAACCCGGAGCCACAATGATTTCGTCGATGCCATCACCGGTGAGATCGCCGGTAGCAACCCGGATGCCCCCCTGGAACGTGTTCCCGAACGGTGCGAACTGCGACAACACCTCCCCGGTCTCCTCGTCGATCACCCTGACGAATTGCGGAGTGATCGGGCTCTTGCCCATCCCGATGACGATCACACGGCGTTCATGGTTTCCGAAGAGCACGCCGGTGATATCGCCGCCGCTGCTGACCGTGATGTCCGACGGATTGGCGGTGGTTTGCGTCGAGCCGACGGGCTGCACTTCCAG
>JAYTQJ010000007.1:0-5713 GCA_043746775.1 Schlesneria sp. | reverse complement strand
TTGAAGCAAGCCGGGCCACCCCGCGGAAAGACGCTAAGCATATACTGCCCATGTAAATGTGCTGGTAAAGAGCGGCGCGCTTACGTGAATTTCCTTGGCAGCACCAATACCGTTACGGGTCGCGGAATTAACCTATGTCCACTGTGGTTCAAAGACGGTGGACCATGGAGTGTTCTACTTCATGAGATGGGGCGGTATTACAACTCGATGGGCGAGGAGTTTACCGAAACAAAATATGACGCATACAGATGGGATGATCACATCGGATCACTCTGCAGCAAATACGAAGTCATTCGCGCCATCTAGTATTTATTGTGTTGCATGAACAAGATTGAAAGGATGTGTCATGGCTATTGTAACAACGAAACGAAGGCGGTGGTCACCATTGTTGTTTTGCGCGTGTATGACTACAGCATTAATCGTAGCCGTGGTAATTATGTTATTAAATGTACAGCGTGGGATAGGAAAGTCCGAATGGCTAATTCACATAAACCTTGGTCAGCCGATGGTGGCAGGTGACTCACTAGTGCTAATGAACCGATGGACAGACGAGTCATGGAGTGAGTATCGAGTTGACATAACAACAACGACATCCGAAGCTCAGATTACAATCCCTTTAACTGTGTATACTGAGACTTCATTTGTCTCCCACCGTGTCACACCTGACTTTACCAAATTGTTCGTTTGGGTGGTGACACCACAGAAACTCGACACTCCAGTTGCCGGGCCTTTACGGGTGTGTAACACTGAGGTTCATTCTAACCACATTATTGAGTGTTCGGCGTGCCGGACTGGTGATAACATCGACTGGGTGCCCCGCCCAACATTGTAGAATGGATCGTGCCCCTGTTGTCTAAATGAGATGTGCCACTGCTTGCCTGCTTTGAGGCAAGCAGTGCTCTTCAAAGCCACGCCGTTAGGTGTGGCTGTTTTTGTTCTTTGCCTGACATCTGGGCCTGACTATCCCAACATGGATGGCAACGTGCGTCGGATCTCGGTCGCGTTCGATGCCCTTGGTCGGCGCCAGAGAATCACTAGTCACGACGATGCTGCCGTGGATGAGGGCGACATCATCAACGAGGTCACCATGACCTATAACCACTTCGGGCAACTGGTCGCTCAGTATCAGTCGCACAGCGGCGCGGTGGATGAAGCGTCGTCGCCGAAGGTGATGTATGAGTACGAAGATGGCAGCGACAATACGATCCGTCCCGTCAGCATTACTTATCCAAATGGTCGAGTAGTCATGTATGACTACGGCCCGACGGATGGCCTGCACGATGCGGCCTCACGAGTCGCCGCGCTCGTCGATGATGATGACACGACGCTTGTTGAGTACGAATACCTCGGCCTAGGAACGGCGGTGGAAGTCAATTATCCCGAACCGAACGTCAAGCTGACGCTGGCCGACCTGGCCAACACCAACGATCCCGACACGGGTGATATCTATTCGGGTCTCGACCTGTTCGGCCGCACCAAAGACCTGCGCTGGCACAACGCCACCGCCAACGAAGATGTCGTGAGACTGCTGTACGGCTACGATCAGGCGAGCAACCGGCTGTGGAAACAAGACCTCGTCGCCACGTCGCTCAACCAGAGCTTCGACGAACTCTACTCGTATGACGGAGTTCACCGCTTGAAGGGGATGGGGCGAGGCCAGTTGGTCTTCTCCAGCTCTCAGCTTTCGACCACGAACCCGCAACCGTCGTTTCTCGACCCACAACTCTTCGCTCAATGCTGGTCTCTCGACGCGACCAACAACTGGTCGGAGTTCAAGGAAGCCAACACAGGCGGTTCGTGGACGCTGGATCAATCGCGCGCCACCAATCTCGCCAACGAGATCACGTCGATCAGCAACACGGTCGGAGCCGCCTGGGCCGCACCATCGCACGACGCGGCGGGGAACATGACCACCATCCCGCAACCCGCCGATCCGACGAACGGGTTCTCCGCCACCTACGACGCTTGGAACCGACTGGTCAAACTCGTCGATGACGCGACGAACGATGTCGTCTTAGAGAACGAGTACGACGGCCGCACCTTCCGCACCGTCCAGATCACCGGCTCCAACCCCTCGTCGCTCGTCACACGCCACTTCTATTACTCCGCCAGCTGGCAAGTCGAGAGCAGAACAAAGGTGTCAGGAGTCGTAAAGGTGGAATGTCTTACGGTGTCGCGGCGGGGTGGCCCAGCTTGCATCTGAAGACACCGTGACACGGGCGGCTCCGCGACGGACGTGAACATCCATGTCGGACAGAATGACAAGTCCACGGTGTCCGGGGCGTGGGGGAAGAGTACGCTCGACGTGGCGGCGGGCGGGACGCGGACGAGTACCAAGTCGGGGCTGGTGATCACCGACTTCGAGAAGAAGGCGGGAATGAGTTTTGTGGTCACGGGGACGTTCTCGGAGACCGACGTGGGCGGGACGTTTTTGGTGACGGGCAGCTCGGGGAGCAAGCACACGGGAACCGACATCGAGTCGGTGCTGAACGAGGACCGGAAGCATCTCTTGGACGACACGACGATCAGCGGGGACAACGCGGGGTTCTCGCTGACGTTCTCGGAGAAATCAAAGGGGTCAGGACTCTTTGAAGGGTGGAGAAATCAAAGGGGTCAGGAGAAATCAAAGGGGTCAGGACTCTTTGAAGGGTGAATGGCAGGAACAACGAGTTGTGGCCTCTGAGAGTTCCTTGAAAACGATTCGCTCGACGACGACGAGTATCTGCGAAAAGTGGAGACAACGAACCCGAGTTGTTCGGGTTGTGTCCTCGACGCCGGGGCGTATTATCTCGCCCCATAGCCCGGTGCCGCTTTGATGGGCTTGGTCACGGCACAGACGTTCATGACGCATGACGATGGATGGGAAGACGGCGATTCGGACGACGCGGATTTTGCCAAGGATGAGCCGGTCCGCAGACGCGGCCATCGACGGGTTCGCGGAGGCGACCAGCAACGCGAGGACGACGAGTCGTGCGGGGACGACGAGCCATACGAAGACCCGGACGGCTCAGTCTCCGATGACCTCGATCCGCACGGCCAGCAAGATCCGTCACAGGCAGATCGCGGGCGTGATGACCGGACGCGGGGCCGCGAAAAGTTTCGGCGGCAGATCATTGTCGAGGCGGCTCGGCTGATGTATCGGCGGCACGAGAAAGAGTACTACCGCGCGAAGCTCAAGGCCGCGCGGGCCGTCTGCGGTGGATGGGTCAAGCCGTCGGACCTGCCGAGCAACGCCGAGATTCGCGATGAGATTCAGCGGATGGCGTGTCTGTTCGAGGGCGAAGGTCGTCACGAGCGGTTGCGCGACATGCGGGTTGAGGCACTCCGGCTGATGCGGCTCCTCGGCGACTTCAAGCCGAAGATCATCGGCAGCACGCTGACGGGGCACGTGCGCCACGGCTCGGACATCGACTTGCACGTTTTCACCACCAGCATCGACTCGGTGGCCGTGACGCTCGATCAAGAAGGGATCGTTTACGACATCGAGCATAAGCGCGTGACCAAGGCGGGCGAGGAACGGGTTTACACGCACATCCATATTCAGGACCGTTTCCCGATTGAGTTGACGGTCTATTCGACCGACAAGATTGCGTATGCCTTCAAAAGTTCGATCACGGGGAAGGCGATTGAGCGTGCGACGTTGGCGGAGTTCGAGCAACTGCTGCGAGCCGAATACCCCGACATCGAACTCGACGCGGAAGTCCTCGACGCTGAGAGCAAGCTCGACCGCTTCCAAGTCTACCGGTCGTTGTTGCTGCCGCTCGACAAGGTCGGTCAGTCGAAGAAGCATCATCCCGAGGGAGATGTTCTCTACCACAGCCTGCAAGTGTTTGAGTTGGCTCGGTACGAGTTGCCCTACGACGAAGAGTTCCTGCTCGCTGCGCTGCTGCATGATGTGGGAAAGGGAATCGACCCGGACGACCATGTGGTGGCGGCACTCGAAGCCTTGGAAGGAGCGATCACGCCGCGCACGGCCTGGCTCATTGAACATCACATGCACGCGCATCAGGTGATCGACGGTTCGATCGGCTTCCGCGCGAACAAGCGGCTGCGCGAATCACTCGACTATGAAGAACTGATGCTGCTCCAAAAGTGTGATCGTGACGGCCGTCAGTGCGGGATGCCGGTGATGGAGGTCGATGAGGCGCTCGATTTCCTGCGAGAGCTTTCCCGGTTGAATGGGTAGCGGTATGAAGGCGCGAGCTTCAGCGTTGCCCACGCGGTTAAACGAAGCGGCTTTGCCGCAACCAAGTAGCCTTCATCGCTCCGCGTGAAGGTAGCCGAATGAGAGTAGACCGATGACCTTGCCAATCCGTATCAAACTCGTGATCGGCTACCTTCGCGCGGAGCGATGAAGGCTACTTTCAGGCGAACCAAAGACGCGCAGCCCGACAACATTTCGAGACCGAGTAGTACGAGTTCGCGATCCCAGTTGTTTCACTCACACTTTTCCAACTCAAGGCGCAATCAACATGGACTTCATGCAGAAGTGGCCGACCGGCTTGGCCTATACCGACTTCCTCGAACGCTACGCCACGCCCGAGCAACGACGGCGGTGGAATGAGCTGCACGCGCAGGTGACGCTCACGCCCGCTCAGCAATCGCTGCTCGAAAGCTTTCGGCGCGACATGCTGGTCATGGTCGTGTCAGGAGCGTGGTGTGGCGACTGCGTTCAGCAGTGCCCGATCCTCGACCACTTCGCAAAGCAGTCGGCTCGAATTCAGATCCGTTACTTCGACCGAGACGACAATCCCGACTTGGCCGATGCGCTGTCGATCTGCGGCGGGCGGCGAGTTCCCTCGGTGCTGTTCCTTTCGGAAGAGGGTGCGCCGTGCGGTCGTTACGGAGACCGTACTTTGGCGAAGTACCGCGACATGGTGACTTCACTGGAAGGAGCCGCGTGCCCGCCGGGACTCGTCGCGCCGGGACAGTCGCTCTTGGCAGATGTCACACAGGATTGGCTCGATGAATTCGAGCGAGTCCAACTGATGCTGCGTCTCTCGCCCAAGCTGCGTCAAAAGCACGGCGATTGATTTCGTCGGCGCGACACGCGGCGGGGAAAGAGAGTTTGGAACCGGCCTTGGCGTTGTCCCCTCGCCGCGGCTTTGCGGGGAGAGGGCTAGCAGCCTGTTGAAAAAAGCCCGTACCACGGACTTCCAGTCCGTGATTCCAATTGGAAAAGTTACGGACAAGATGTCCGTGCTACGATTTTCAACAGGCGGCTAAGGTGAGGGGCCGAGCGGTGAACATGCTGCCGATGCAGAGAAGACAAAGGAGAATCCCCTCACCCTTGCCCTCTCCCCGCAAAGCCGGGGCGAGGGGAGGACGGTCGCTGCGCGACGCTTTGGTTCGTCGGAAGCACGGCGATTGATTTCGTCGGCGCGACCGACTCTACTCCGCCCCGCGTGAGGGGCGTCTGATGTGCTGTAGGATGGGCACTCATGCCCGTTCTGCTTTGGTCTTCAAATCCGGACGGGCATGAATGCCCGTACTACAGGAGTTGTCTCATGTCGAACGAAAGTTTCTCTCGTCGTGAACTGCTTCAAGCGACGGTGGCTGCCGGTGCGGTGGCCACGTTGTCGTCACTCAGTCCTCAAACGGTCGCTGCTGCCGACCAGAAAGTTGCCATGAAAGGGAACATCAATCACTCCGTCGTCTTCTGGTGCTTCAATGTTGCCGGAGAAAAATGGGACATCGACAAGACCTGCTCGAT
>JAYTQJ010000006.1:0-13418 GCA_043746775.1 Schlesneria sp. | reverse complement strand
TCAAACGAAAAACCAAGGGGCTGACGCCGCCCCGCTCGGAGAGCAAACAGAGGACTGACACCCAAGAGTCGCTGATGGTCGCCAACGCGACTCACCTTGCCGACTCTTTTGCGATTCTCAAAAAACGTGTGTCGGGAAGCGGCCACCGTTGGGAATCTACTTGGTGAAATCTCTGCATCGCCCGTGAAGGAGTTCGCGCCATGAGTCCAGCACCCGTCGAATCGCTGCGCCAGATCGATTCTGCCTGCGATCGGTTTGAGGCGGAATGGTTGGCGGGACACAGGCCGCGCGTGGAGGACTTTCTCTCGCACGCCCCCTCATTCGACCAGCGGGCGTGGTTGTCGGCGCTGCTCGATGTGCAGCGCGAGTTGATTCTCCGAGACAACGCGGCGTCACCCGAGGCCACCGCCCCGCTCTTCCCTGCCGCGCCGACATTGCCTTCCGTCGCGATCGTCCGACTGCGAGTGACCGCTGGTCCACACACGGGTCGCGAATTCCAATTCGATCAGCACGAGACCCTGCTCGCCGGACGATCCTCCTTCGCACAGTTGCGGCTCGTCGATGATGTCCATTTCTCGCGCAATCACTTTCGGTTGGAGGTCAATCCGCCCGAGTGCCATCTGATCGACCTCGACAGTACCAACGGCACGTTCGTCAACGGACAACGGGTGCGTCAGGCGATGCTGTTGAGCGGTGACGTGATCCAAGTGGGTGACACGGAACTCACCGTGACGAGTGTTGATCCGCAGGCGACTCGTAGGATGGGCACTTCTGCCCGTCCGCCCGTCGCCCCCCTACCCGTAGTCCGGACCCCTTGGTCCGGACGAAACGAATCAAACGATCAACGTCAACCGCTCAGGCCGAACGAGCCACCCCGTAGTCCGGACCAAGGGGTCCGGACTACGGGGTCGGCTCAACCGGAGCGAGTTCCCACCGTCCCTGGTTACAAAATTGAGAACGAAGTCGGCTGGGGCGATCTCGGCATGACCTATCGTGCGACGCGACTCGCGACCGGCGAGACATGTGCCTTGAAGCTGCTCACCTCCTCGGATCGGATGAACGAGCGCACCGTCCAAGCCTTTCTGCGTGAGGCCGGAGTCCTCAATCAACTGCATCATCCGCATATCGTTCGCTTGCTCGACCCCGGTTCGGCGAACGGCCTGCTCTATATCGCGACCGAATTCGTGCCCGCCGTGCGTTGGGATGCCGTGATGGAGCACGCCACTCCCACACATCGCATTCGCGTGGCGTGCGGCATCATCTGCCAGGTACTCGACGCGCTGGAGTACGCCCACACGCGGTCGTTCGTCCATCGCGACATCAAGCCGTCCAACGTGCTGGTCCGGCGAGTCGGCCGGAAGCTGGTCGCCAAGCTCAGCGACTTCGGTCTCGCCAAACGCTATGCCGATGCGGGGCTGAGCCAACTGACGCACGATGGCGATGTTCTCGGTTCGCTCGCGTATATGTCGCCCGAGCAGTTCATCGACTCGCGCCACGCCAAGCCTCCCTGCGACATTTATTCGACCGGTGCGACGCTCTATAGACTTCTGACCGGTCACGATCCGTTCGTCTTCGCCAAGGGAACATGCAAGTTCCGCGCGATCCTCGAAGACGAACCGATCCCGATACGAAAGAGCTTCCCGCAAACTCCCCCCGCGCTGGCCGACATCGTCCACCGCGCTCTCGCCAAGCACCCATCCGACCGCTTCACGTCCGCCGCCGAGATGCGTCACCAACTACTGCCGTTTGGACGGAGGTGAAACGTGACGCGCGTCGCGGGGTCAGGTGGTTCAAAGTTCATTTTTCGCCGTGAACCCGCTCACGAAGCTCGACAACGCTGCCCCGGCGAAAAATGAACTTTGAACCACCTGACCCCTGATTTGTCGATCCACCCCTGTTCTAATCCGTCCATCCCCGTCCGTAATTTTGAGAGGGCCGTCCCGATGACCGACCAAGCGCCACCGAATTCCTCTCTGCCGAACCGTGACGAGTCCAATGCACAGTCCATGGGAAGTCGCGAGACGATCGCTCCGAGCGGACTCGACCCCGATTCAACCAACAGCGGGCCGTTTCCCTCGTTACCCGTCCTGTTCGGGCGGTTTGAGATTCGGAAGCATCTGGGCAAAGGTGCGATGGGGACGGTCTACCTTGCGTTCGATCCCGAGTTGAATCGGCCGGACATCCACAACGAAGTGGCGATCAAGATTCCCCTGCTTCAGACCAGCGATGACTCCACGCTGTTGGAACGTTTCTGTCGCGAGGCTCAAGCGACCGGGGCCATGAACCATCCCAACATCTGCAAGCTGTACGAAGTCGGTGAGATCAGCGGGACGCATTACATCTCGATGGAGTACATCGACGGGCGACAGCTCGCCGAATACATCGGAGCGGGCCAAGAACCACAGTTGCCGCGCCAGGTGGCGGGGATCATTCGCAAGCTCGCGGAGGGATTGGCACACGCTCACGAACGCGGCTTCATTCACCGCGATCTCAAGCCGACCAACGTGATGATCGCCACCAATGGCCAGCCGAAAATCATGGACTTCGGCCTCGCCCGCCGCTTCGGTGTGACGGGCGATATCCGGCTGACGCAGTCGAACACGATCATCGGCTCGCCCGCGTATATGTCTCCCGAACAGGCCCGCAGCGAGAACGACACGCTCACCCCTGCCAGCGACATCTACAGCTTGGGAACGCTGTTCTTCGAGTTGCTCACATGCGAACTGCCATTCAAAGGGCCAATGGCTGTCGTGATGGGAATGATCGCGCTGAACCGCGTTCCAAAGCCGTCCTCTGTTCGCGCCGATGTCGATCCGCGTTTGGAAGTTCTTTGTCTCAAGATGCTGGAGAAGAAGGTTGAGTCTCGCCCGAAGTCGATGACCGAGGTCGCCAACGCGCTGACCGAGTGGCTCCGCCCCGCCGCGTCGAAGAGCAACCCCGTCATGACGTTGGTGGAAGAACCGGTCGCACTCACGCCGAAGAAACCCGCCGCGCCTCGAACCGACAAGACCGATGGGATCGAAAACCAAAAGCGCCGTGTCACCGATCTACTCGACAAGCACGAGTACGGCGCGGCGATCAGTCATTTGGAAAAGATGACCCATCTCAAAGACGCCCGCTTCGCACCGCTCATCGCGTGGGCCAAGCCGAAGTTGAAAGAGGTCCGCGCCACCGAGCAAGAACTCCGCAAGTCCTCCGCCCCGAGCTGCAACACGGCCGAGCAACTGCTCAAACACTACGACTACGCCGGTGCGGTCGCCTTGCTCACCGCCGTCCCGTTCGCCTACCGCAGCATCGAACTCCGCGACCTGCTGAGCAAAGCGACCGAACGCCACGATGAGTGCGAACACTTGCAACGCAGCGTCGAAGAAGCGATCCGTGACGGCGACAAAGACATCCTGCCGGGCCTCGTCAAGGGCCTGCTCAAACTCAAGCCCAACAACAAGGCGATCAAACAACTCGCCGCCGACTTGAAGGAGCTCGGTGCAGCCAAAGTCATCGCCCGCAGAAAAGGCCAACGCCAAGTCTTTGATCCCGCCGGTCGTGTCGTCGAACCCAGCCAGATTGTCCTCGCCGTTTTCGCCATCGTCGTGATCTTTGTCGCCGTCTCTTTCATCGCGAAGAATTACTACGCCAGCAGCAAGAAGCCGGGACTGATGAAGTCGCCAGACATTGTAAAACCACTAGCCCCCGTTAAGCCGATACCGACAACGCCGCCCAAGCCCGATCCGCACGGTGGAGAGTCAGAACTCGATTCTTTAACGCAAACACTGACCTCGAAGACGACAGGCATGAAGCTGGCTCTCATCCCGGCGGGAACATTTCTGATGGGGTCGCCCACAACGGAAGTGTCTCGGAGCTTGGACGAAGGGCCGCAGCGTTCGGTGCAGATCACCAAGGCGTTCCATATGGGAATTCATGAAGTCACGCAGAGCCAGTACCAGACTGTGATGGGCAACAACCCCAGTCTGTTCTCTAAGGCTAGTAACAGTGACGGACTGGACCCGAGGCAGTTTCCCGTCGAACACGTCTCGTGGTTCGATGCCATCGAGTTCTGCAACAAGCTCAGTGAAAAGGACGGCCTGCCATTGTTCTACACAATGAAGGACGAGGTTCGTGAAGGAGGTCTCTTGAAATCGGCGTTGGTGACTTCCACCGGTAGCAACGGCTATCGCTTACCCACCGAAGCCGAGTGGGAATACGCCTGCCGGGCCATGACGACATCGCCGTTCCATTTCGGTGGCACGAGCAACGGCAGTGAGTCCAACATTGATGGAAACTCGCCGTATGAAACCTCGACCAAGAATCCGCCACTGGAACGGACAACTACGGTCGGTTCATTCAAACCGAACGCATTCGGCCTGTTCGACATGCACGGTAACGTCGCCGAGTGGTGCTTCGATTGTTATGGGTTCAAGGGGTATGCCGACCGAACTGGTACGGCTGCTGTCGATCCAGTCAACAATTCTGGCCATCCGAATCGCATCGTGCGCGGAGGGTCTCATTTCGACTATGCCTACAAAACACGATCCGCCTATCGCTACCTAAATTCACCTGTTTTCGCTGGAGAACACATCGGCTTCCGCGTCGTTCGGAACGCTTCGGGATTCATCAATGTAAATAAGGTCGCATCTTCGATACCGGCCCCCACACCGCCGAGCGATCCACTTCCGCAGACGATCACCTCACGTTCCACCGGCCTGAAGCTGACAATGATCCCGGCGGGGACGTTTTTGATGGGATCGCCTCAGCCTGAAGCGAACCATCTAGTGACTGAAGAGCCTCAGCACACTGTCAGCATCTCGAAGCCGTTCTATATGGGGCAGCATGAAGTCACACAAGCGGAGTACGAGAAGGTGATGGGAATCAACCCAAGCCATTTCTCCAAGAGTGGAGGCGGAAGCAAGATGGTGATCGGCAAAGACACGAGCCTGTTTCCAGTTGATGGCGTATCGTGGTTCGACGCCATCGAATTCTGCAACTTGCTGAGCGCGAAGGAAAATGTGTCGGCGTATTACTCGTTGACGAATCCGCAGCGAGAGCAGGGTTCGGTCAAGTCCGCCAGTGTCTCGGTTGCGGGTGGCCAAGGATTTCGGCTTCCGACAGAAGCGGAGTGGGAATACGCCTGTCGAGCAAACACGACAACACCGTTCTCCTTTGGCAATCAAAACAACGGCCGCGACGCCAACGTCAATGGCGGGGATCCCTACGGCACAACGGACAGAGGGCCGTCGCTTGGCCGAACCGTGGCCGTCGGTGCGTACAAAGAAAACAGGTTCAAGCTGTTCGATATGCACGGCAATGTGTGGGAGTGGTGTGAGGATGTCTATAACGCAGGGCTGTACGGGAGTCGGTCAGGGATCACGACTGATCCGTTACAGACTAGCGGCAGCGGAGCGCGTGTTTTTCGAGGTGGTGCTTGGGGAGTCAATTCTTGCGACGCTCGGTCAGCCATCCGTAACGGAAGTTCCCCAAACTTCCGGGACCGTGATATTGGATTCCGCGTCGCTAAAAATGTGAATAATGGAATCGCCTTGGTTGCCCCAGTCACTACGGGAACAGGGATTGGCGAGGTACGAGGCGTTGACGGATCGAAAATGAAAAATGCCCCTGCCTCGGTTGTCGCTCCCACCCGAACAACCGATCCGACGAAGAACGGTCTGTTGGCGGAGTACTTTGCAGGACCAAATTTTGAACGGAAAATCCATGAACGCATTGAGACTCAGATTAACACCAAGCGGTGGAAGGAGCTGGGAGTCGGTTTCATTCCACCAGGAAAATTCTCGGTGCGTTGGACAGGTTCAATTAAAGCGCCATCGGCGGGCAACTACGACTTGATTACAGAAAGCGATGACGGTGCCAGAGTCTGGATCGATGGAAAGTTGGTACTTGATGATTGGGCATCACATGCACAACGAAAGAAAACGGTATCGATTCGCCTTTCCGGAAAACCTCAAACGATCAAGGTCGAGTTCTGGGAGGCGTACGTCGGCGGTCACTTCATGCAGTTGCTTTGGCATCAAAGAAACGAGACAACCGATGTCATTCCAGAGCGTGCTTTCTTCCAGCCTCCCAATCGCAAGTGACGTAGGGTGAGCTGGACAAAGCCGGGGTCAGGCACTTCGGAAATTCGGAAATGGCCGGATTGAGGTTTGCGAACAGTGACAGTTATCCTCCGGCCAATTCCGAAATTCCGAAGTGCCTGACCCCTGATCGCGCGAACCGCCGACTGCGGCACAGGCCCGCGCCATGAACCCCTGTTCCCTGTCCGATATCCGTCACCCACCATGTCTCACCAACCGCAGGATGAAGAAGGGGTCGGGTGTTCAAATTTCAAAATTGGCCGGTGGGCGGAGTGATCATTGGAAGCTGCTGGACTTGCCAATTTTGAAATTTGAACGCCCGACCCCAATGTGAAAGGGTGCCATTCGGTGCAGTCGCCAATTGGTGGTAGCCCTGTCGCTCCGCGACAGGAAGCGAGAACACACGAGTGGCGTTTGCCGTTGATCCGAGTGACGTAGAGGCATGGGCCAAGCGGTCGCCCGAAGTCAACAAGTTTTGGATGGATCGGGGCTACGTCTTCTCGCTTCTGAAAGAACCACCTGACCCCTTGGTTTTGGAGACGACGAAATGCGAAAACGATGTTGGAATGGGATGCGGATCGTGATGGCGGCGATGTGTGTTTTGATTGCCGTCGTCGATGATCTCGGTTCGAGGTTGGAAGCGGCGGAGAGGCCGAATGTGTTGCTGATTTGTGTGGATGACTTGAAGCCGTTGCTCGGTTGTTATGGCGATGTGGTGGTGAGGTCTCCGAACATTGATCGGCTCGCGGCGCGAGGTGTGCGGTTCGAGCGGGCTTACTGCAATCAGGCGGTTTGTTCGCCGTCGCGGAATGCGTTGCTCGTGGGCCTGCGGCCACAGTCGCTCGGCATCTATGAGCTATCGACGAACTTTCGCAAGGTCGTCCCCGAAGCCGTCACGCTGCCGCAGTTCTTCAAACAGCATGGCTATCGAACCGAGGCGATGGGCAAACTCTTTCACGTTGGCCACGGCAACACCGAAGACCCGGCGTCGTGGAGCGTCCCCCATTTCCAAGCGAAGAGCATCGGCTACGCGTTGAAAGAGAACGCAGCCGAGGAGACGCGCGAGGGAGCCTTCTTCGAGAACAAAAGCCCGGCCAACCTGCCACGCGGGGCGGCGTATGAGTCGGCCGATGTGGAGGATTCGGTTTACGGAGACGGTCGCGTGGCGGATGAGGCGGTGCAGCGGTTGCTCGCCGCGAAACAGCGACCGGACGAACCGTTCTTTCTCGCCGTCGGGTTCCTCAAGCCGCATCTCCCCTTCTGTGCGCCGAAGAAGTATTGGGACCTGTATGACCGATCCCAGTTCTCGCTCGCCACGCTGCGCGAACCGCCGCAGCAGGCTCCCGGCTACGCGCCTCAGTTCGGCGGTGAGCTGCGGAACTACAAAGACATGCCCGCTAAAGGAGCGATCCCTGATGAGACGCAACGTACTATGATTCACGGCTACCACGCTTCCGTCAGTTACATGGATGCCCAACTGGGGCGAGTGATCTCGGCTCTCGACGAGACCGGTTTGGCGAAGAACACGATCATCGTCCTGTGGGGCGACCACGGCTGGCATCTCGGCGATCACGGCATGTGGTGCAAGCACACCAACTACGAACAGGCGGCTCGCATCCCGCTGGTTGTCGTTGCGCCGGGTGTTACGTCGGCCCAACGACACACAACCGCACTGGTCGAGAGCGTCGATGTCTATCCCACGCTGTGCGAACTGGCAGAGCTGCCAGCTCCGCGCGGAGTGAATGGAACCGCGCTCGACGGAACGAGTTTTGTCTCCGTCCTGCGAGCACCCGGCGGAGAGAGCGGAAATGGCCTCGCGCCGCCACCGGCCGGATCGAAGGAGTCGATCATTCACGTCTATCCTCGCAGCGGACGGATCGGCCGCGCGATACGTACGGCGAGACACAGGTTGGTCGAATGGAAGCAGCCCGGCGCGCCCGCAGACTCCGCTGAGTTTGAACTTTACGACTACGAAGCCGACCCGCTTGAATCGAAGAACCTCGCCCAGGAACAGCCCGAAGTCGTCGCGCGCCTGAGCAGGCTGCTCGCCCAGCATCCGGAAGCGAAGCCGCAATTCGTCGCGAACGCCAAGGCCGCTGAAACCAAGCCGCCTCAAAATCGTGCGGCACTGTTCCAGTCGAAGGACAAGAACAACGACGGCCGATTGACTCGTGAAGAGTTCCTCGCCAATCAGCCCGATCCCGATAAGGCCCCTGCCCGCTTCGCTCGCTTCGATGCTGATGGCGATGATCTCTTGAGTCGCGACGAATTCGTGAACCAAGGGGCGAAATCGGACGCCACGCGGTGATGTCAGGTGTGTCGAACCTTGAGGCCCACTAACGGTAAGAGAACGCCGTAGAACGGCTTGATCGAGTGTGAATGTCCCGTTGAGGAGAGCAGGCATGACGGATCTCTCAGACAACACGCCAGACTTTGAGCCGCAGGACAGCGACTACGATGGTGCGTGGAAAGAGGCATTGCGGTTGCACCTGCGGGCGTTCGTGGAAAAGTGCTTTCCCGCGCTGTCGGACCTGATCGACTGGAGTTGCGAACCGGAATGGCTCGACAAGGAAATCGGTCAGATCATCGGTCAAGCCGGGCAACGCAATCGTGAAGTGGACCTGCTGTTCAAAGTGCGATTGAAGTCGGGCCGCGAGCAATGGATTTACTGCCATCTCGAAATCCAGACGAGCTACGAAGCAGACTTTGAGCTGCGGGTCGATCTGTACAACGCCGGTTTGAAGTGGCTGTTCCGCCAGGATGTTTTGACACTGGTGATTCTGGCCGATCTGCGGCCGCGTTGGCGGCCTTGCGAGCGGGTCTTCGAGTTGGCGGAGTTTGAAAGTCGGATTCGATTCCCGATCTGCAAAGTTTTGGATCGGCTGGAAACGGACTGGGCCGAGGATGTCTCGCTCCCCGTACAAGTGGCTCGGGCACAGATCGCCGCACTCCGCACGGCCAGCGATCCGGAAGCCCGCTTCCAAGTGAAGACGCAACTCGTGCGAAACCTCTACACGGCCGGCTACAATGCCGCCGATCTGCGAGAACTGTTTCGACTGATCGACTGGATGATGCACCTGCGACTGGACCTCAGCCGCAGATTCGACACGGAACTGAACGACTTTGAAAAGGAGCTGCACATGCCCTACGTCACTTCAACAGAACGGAATGCAGAAGCACGCGGGTTGGAACAAGGACTGGAACAAGGACTGGAACGGGGACGCCTTCAAGGGCGAGAACAGGGGAGCATCACACTGCTCCTACGGCTGTTGACTCGACGGTGCGGAGCGTTGCCTGAAGAACTCGATCAAGAAGTTCGACAGCTCTCCTTGGAGCAGAGCCAATGTTTGGGGGAAGCCCTGCTCGACTTCGAGGGCCTAGACGATGTGCGGGCGTGGTTGAAGAGCAACGTCGCGCAACAAAGGTGATGTCGGGCTGACCACGCTTCGAGACGGAGTGCGTCTGTTTGATCGCGAGTTCCGAAATTGTTGAGCCGTGCCATTGCTTCGGACTCTGCTGAGAAACAGTGACTGATGAAGGACTCGCGCGCGAAGAACACTGCTTCTCAGTGGCCCCCGAAGCAGTGACACAATTCATGTCGCCGCTTGTGGCCCACCGGGTTTGAGGACCGCCATGCAACTACTCATCACGTCCGGACCGGATGCTTCGCGGGCGATCACGTTTGGAGATGAAGGCGTGTTGCACGTCGGGCGTGGGACCGAGTGTGAGGTTCGATTGAACGATGCTTCGATGTCGCGCGGGCAGTTTGAATTGAAGGTCGAAGCGGGTCGCGTCTGGTTGCGAGATCAGAGCAGTCGGTTTGGAACATTCGTCAACGGCGTGAAGACGACCGAGTGCGAGCTGCGGCCGGGGGATGTCATTCGCGCGGGAGAGACTTCGTTTCGCGTCGAGGCTCCGCTGCCGGACAACCGGACGACGATCGCTCCGGTAGACGCGCGTAGGATGGGCACTCCTGCCCGTCCGGATGTTGGCGATTCCATCGGACGGAAGACCCCTCACCCTCTCCCCGCAAGGCCGGGGCGAAGGGACAGAGCGGACGGGCAGGAGTGCCCATCCTACGGTGAAGAAAAAGACGGACGAGGGCGTCCGTCCTACGGGGGACTCGATCCTCGGCGGATGGCGGGATGTTCATTCGGGCGGTTCGAGGTGAAGTCACTCGTCGCTGAGACTCAATCGGGGATCGTGTGGCGGGCGCGAGACACGCACTTGCAGACGGAGGTCGCTCTGAAAATCTTCTGGCCCGAGCGAATGGCTGATCCGGCGGCGGTGGCTCGGTTTGAACGAGCGGCTCGAACGATGTTGCCGCTCACGCATCCGAATCTCGTCGAACTGTATGACTCGGGACAGGATCAGGATCTGTGTTGGATGGCGAGTGAGTTTGTCGAGGGCGAGAACGCGGCACAGCTCATTCATCGCATCGGTGTCGCGGGGATGCTTGACTGGCGGCAGACGTTGAAGATCGGGCTGCACATCGCGCGGGCGTTGGAGTTCGCCGCGCAGTATCAGATCGTGCATCGCAAGATCACGCCGCGTTCCATTCTGGTCCGACGCGCGGATGGAGTCGCCAAGTTGGGGGGACTCGGGTTGGTCAGGTCGGTCGATGACGACAGCGCCGCGAAGGTGACTCGCGCGGGCGAGATCGTCGGTGACCTCGGTTATTGCTCGCCCGAACAATCGCTCGGCCTGCATATCGATGCGCGGTCCGATCTCTACAACTTGGGGGCCGCGCTCTACGCCCTGCTCACCGGACGGCCTCCGTGCGAAGGCCGCACCTTCATCGAGACGCTCGACAAGATCCAACGAGAGCCGGTCAAGCTGCCAACCTTTTATCACCTCGCCATCCCGCCGTTGTTGGAGGGCGTCGTGCTGCGTCTATTGGCGAAGCGTCCCAATGACCGGTTCGAGAATGCGAAGGCGTTGCTGCTCGATCTCGAACGAGTAGCGAAGTATCTCGGCGAAACGGCAACGCTTGACTGAAGATTGGTCGGGCGTCGCGATTGCCTGAAAGTTGGCCATTCCTCGCGCGCGAATCGTGCGACGTGAAGGATGTGAAACGCTCTTAGCGGAGAATTCCCCGCGAATGTCAGGTCCGAGCGATGAAACCTCCCCACGGCGCGGGAGTTGCGTTGGACGATGGGAAGATCGCATTGCGACTGTTGGCTTTTGTTGATGTCATCAAATCCGAACTCGTGGAAAACTGTGGAGTACTGCACTCAATGACCATTCGCGTTGCGCTCCGGCATGTCACTGAGTACCGCTACGACAAGCTGATCAACCTGGGACCGCAAGAGGTGCGGTTGCGACCGGCTCCGCATTGTCGGACGCCGGTGCCGAGCTATTCGCTGCGAATCGAACCGCCGGAACACTACCTCAACTGGCAGCAGGACCCGCACGGAAACTTTGTCGCTCGACTGACGTTCTTGAAGCCGACACGCAAGTTCCGCGTGGCCGTTGATCTGATTGCCGAGATGACGGTCATCAACCCGTTCGACTTCTTCATCGAACCGGCTGCCGAACAGTTTCCGTTTGAGTACGCGCCCGAGCTGGCGAAGGACTTGATCCCCTTTCTGTCGCTCGCGGAGGAAGGTGAGGCGTTTGCTTCGTTGAACCGCGTGGGCAACGCCCCACGCGCCGCAGGAGGACAGACTCAAACGTCGCTCGACGCGCGGGGCGTTGCCCACGCGGTTCAACGAGCTGGCACAAAACTCGATGGGTTGCCGGTCGGGCCGCAGTTGGCGAAGTACCTGCGGACGATTGATGCCTCACCGCGTAAGACGGTCGATTTTCTGGTCGATCTGAATCTGAAGTTGCAGCGGGATGTGAGCTATCTGATTCGACTCGAGCCGGGCGTCCAGAGTCCGGAAGAAACTCTCACGAAAAAATCGGGATCGTGTCGTGACTCGGCATGGTTGCTGGTGCAGGTGCTGCGCAGCTTCGGTCTCGCGGCGCGGTTTGTCTCGGGCTATCTGATTCAACTGACGCCGGACCTCAAGCCACTCGAAGGACCAGCGGGAGCGACGGAGGACTTCACCGATCTCCATGCGTGGGCCGAGGTCTTTCTGCCCGGAGCCGGTTGGATTGGGCTGGACCCCACGTCGGGATTGCTCACGGGTGAAGGTCACATTCCTCTGGCCGCGACTCCCTCGCCACAGACCGCTGCGCCGATCAGTGGGTGCGTCGATGAGTGTGAGGTCGAGTTCGGGTTCGAGATGAGTGTCACTCGCGCGTACGAAGACCCGCGCGTGACGAAGCCGTACACCGACGAACAATGGGCCGAGATCGACGCCTTGGGAGCTGCGGTCGATCAACGACTGCGACAAGGGGATGTGCGGCTGACGATGGGAGGTGAGCCGACGTTCGTTTCCATCGACGACATGGAAAGTCCCGAGTGGAACACGGGAGCGGTCGGCCTGCACAAGCAACGGCTGTCGGTCGAGCTGATTCATCGGCTGCGATCACGCTTCGGGCCGGGGGGCTTGCTCCACTTCGGCCAAGGAAAATGGTATCCGGGCGAATCACTGCCGCGCTGGGCTTACACCTGTTTGTGGCGGAAGGATGGTCAGCCGATCTGGTCGAACTCGAAGTGGCTCGGTGGCGGTGAGCAATTGTGTAGGACGGGGACTCCTGCCCGTCCTTGTTTGAGTGACAAAATCCAAGAGAAGCAGGACGGGCAAGAGTGCCCATCCTACGAAGCGACGATTGATCTCGCGGGGCTGTTTCTCACCGAGGTCGCTCGGCGGTTGCAGGTCGAGCCACGTTGGATTCAGTCGGCCTACGAAGACGTTTGGAAGACGGTCGAGCAGGAACACAAGCTGCCGATCGATGTGGATGCTCGCCAGTTTGATCTCGATGCGGACGAAGACCGCCGCAGGTTGGCTCGCATCGTCGAGCAAGGGCCGACGCGCAAAGCAGGCTTCGTCTTGCCGCTGACGCGCGCGTGGTGGCAGACCCGCGCCGGATGGGCCAGCAGCGCGTGGCCGCTCCGCGCCGAGCGACTCTTCCTGTTGCCGGGCGATTCGCCGATCGGGCTGCGTCTGCCGCTCGACTCATTGCCCGTGGGTGGCCCGGCCAGTGCGCGGCTGCTCTATTCCGTCGATCCACTGGCCGAACGACAGCCGCTGCCAGCGTACACCGAGTTGCGACGAGAAACGCGCGGTCGGCAGTTTGAGTACGACCAAGTCACGATCACCGAGCAAGGTCGCGACCGAACGACACTCGATCGGGGTCAGGCACCGCAGACTTCAGACTTGGCGGAGCGCAGCGCTGCAAACAAACCGACTTCAACTCCGCCAAGTCTGAAGTCTGCGGTGCCTG
>JAYTQJ010000005.1:0-5751 GCA_043746775.1 Schlesneria sp. | reverse complement strand
AGTGAAGACACGGCCACGCAAAGCCGTGACCGTGGCACCCAAGGCCAACATCTCAGACAAGTTGCAGCAAATCGACTTCTCGGACAGCCTCTAACTGCTGGATAGCGGCGGTGTGCGCCGACCCCATTTCTGCCCGACGCAGGGGACGCACACCAACCCGAAGCGTGAGCGAGGATGCGACTTCAGTCGCCAAGGACAGGCTCAGAAATAACTGTCGCGAGTGTCGCCTTTCGCTCCGCGAAAGGACGTTCTTTCGCGGAGCGAAAGACGACACTCATTGTTGCGCCAGCCGCTTAGGCGACCAGCAGGAGAATGTAGTCTGCCGCAGTCCTCGCTGAGGGTTCGGGTTGATGTTGCATGAGCAACCGCTCGCGAACCGTCAAAGTTTTCCACCTTTGACGAGTTTCCCGAAAGTTTCGGTTGTATGACGCCGATAAACCACAGCGTGCTGACTCCGCGCACAGTCGTGGACAAGGTGTTGGAGTTGGGATGTCGGTGACAACGAGTGGATTCCTGTGGGTCGCAACTAGGTTTGTTGTGCCCCTGCTTGACATTATCTCTTTTTTAGAACTACAGTTGAGTCATTCCGTGGCAACACAAGTCTGTCGGAGACAAGCTCTTCGACGTTTAACGGGAGACTCAAGTCGTGACCAAGAAAGAGATCGTCAAAGACATTTCCGAGGCCATTGGTCTGACTCAACTCAAGACCAAAGAGATCGTCCAAAAGACGTTCGATGCGATCGTGAAGACGCTGGTTGAGGATGGCCGAATCGAGTTACGGAACTTCGGTGTGTTTGAAGTGAAGAAACGGGCGGCGAGGAAAGCTCGCAACCCGAGAACCGGTGATAAAGTGTTTGTGCCTGAGAAGTTCGTGGTGACCTTCAAGCCAGGCAAAGAGATGGAAGAAAAGGTTCGGCTGATGGAAGAGGCGGCTGCAAAGGCTTCCACCGGTCAGCAGAACTCAATCGTCCAGCAAAACGTGGGCGAAACAAGCGTTGCAGCCGAGGGCGTTCCTTCGGCGAACAACGGATGACCGACAGGCTTTTGCCCGTCGAGCATCGTGTGCAAATGAGTCATGGAGTGCGGGGCGCGTCGCGGCGACCTCGCCGTGGCATGGAGGCCATCATGCGGAATCGGCTTTTTGTCGGCATCATGCTCTTGGTCGGATCACTCGGGCAAATCGGGTGCATCATGCCGATCTACTCGTCGTCTCCCGATGTTCGGGCAAGGCAACTCATCTTCGTGTCGGAAGGCTACCGTCACATTCCCGAAATCTGGGAACGGGTCTGGGGCTTGGACATGCCTGATGTTGCAACACCCTACCGTACACACGGCGGCGTGATTTAATCGCCAACGCCCCGACTGTGAGTCCAGACAGCGGGGCGTTGATGTCGTTGTCCCGCTTGGGAGTGGCAGTTACGATGCCCGCGTTGACTGCGCGGATCGAAATGCCGAGCCATCGGGGCCGCGATCGAACCTCTTGCCGGGCGGTCCGTTCATTGGGAACCGCCTCGTGCCGCGCTTGGATGTGACTCTCGGTCGTCTCCGCCTCAAGAATCCGATCTTGGTGGCGTCGGGTACGTTTGGCTATGCCCGCGAAATGCAGGCGTATGTCGATTTCGCCCGACTCGGCGGCATCATTCCCAAGACCGTGACGCCGCTCCCTCGTCCCGGTAATCCACCGCCGCGAACAGTCGAAACCTCATCGGGCCTGCTCAATTCGATCGGACTCGATAACGACGGACTCGACGCTTTCATCGCCAAACACGTCGAGCCGCTACTCAGTTTAGGCACGTCGATCATCGCGAACATCGCCGGGAAGAACACGGCTGAGTTCGTGCAGATGGCTCAGAAACTGAATGAGTTCCCGGGGCTGGCTGGCTTGGAACTCAACATCTCCTGCCCGAACGTCAGTGGCGGTGTCGATTACGGGACGAACCCGAAGATGACCGCCGAAGTCGTTTCGGCCGTCCGGGCGGCGTGTGACTTACCGATCATCGCCAAGCTCACTCCCAACGTGACGAGCGTCGTCGAGATCGCTCGCGCGGCGAGTGAGGCCGGAGCCGATGCCCTCTCACTGGTCAACACGTTTCAAGGACTGGCCGTCAATTGGCGGAAACGAAAGCCGGTCCTCGGGAATGGCATCGGCGGGCTGAGCGGTCCCGCGATCAAGCCGCTGGCGCTCCGAATCGTCTGGCAGGTGGCTCAAGCCGTGAAGACGCCGATCATCGGAGTCGGTGGCATTCAGTCGATCGACGACGTAATGGAGTTCCTCGTCTGCGGTGCCTCGGCAGTGCAGATTGGAACCGCCAACTTCTACAACCCCGGACTGGCCACCGCTCTGGTGGACGAACTGGATGCGATCTTGAAGCAGGAAGGATGCAACTCTGTGAGCGACATCGTGGGAACACTCCAACCTTCAACGGTCGCATTGATGCAGCAGGCAGCAGCTTGCGGAAGCCCGTACTCACACGGGGCGAATCCCCGTGTTGCCATGGAACCGAGGCCCGCGACAGAACCTTGATCGGAGAGTCTCGCTGTCGGAATAAGGGACGAGATGAGTACACCGCTGAGAAACTTTGCCGACTGTTCGCGTCGTGCCTTTCTGGGGGGAGTCGGCGGCGCGCTCGGACTGACCGCACTCAACTCGTTGTTCGCCGAGGAGACCGGTTCACCGATGAGGCACTTCGCGCCGAAGGCCAAGCGGGTGATCTATCTGTTTCAGTCGGGGGCTCCCTCGCAACACGAACTGTTCGATCACAAGCCCGAGTTGGAAAAGCGGCGCGGGACCGACTTGCCCGAGTCGATAAGGCAGGGGCAGCGGCTGACGGGGATGACGGCGGGGCAGGACAAGTTTCCGGTCGTGCCGTCGATGTTCAAGTTCTCACGGCATGGCCACAGCGGCGCGACGATCAGCGAACTGCTACCACATCTGGGGGGAGTGGCAGACGAACTCTGCTTCATCAAGTCTCTCTCGACCGAGGCGATCAATCACGATCCCGCCGTGACGTTCCTCACCACGGGAGCACAACTGGCGGGGCGGCCCAGCCTCGGCGCGTGGCTGTCGTATGGACTCGGCTCCGAGAACAAAGATCTCCCCGCGTTCGTCGCGATGGTGTCGCGAGGGACCGGCCGGCCGAACGATCAGCCGCTGTATGACCGCCTGTGGGGAAGCGGCTTCCTGCCGTCGGTCCATCAGGGCGTGAAACTACGCAGCGGCGGAGACCCCGTGCTCTACCTGTCGAATCCGCCGGGGATCGACGCGGCGCTGCGACGCGACATGCTCGACGATCAGCGCGAGTTGAACCGCCTGCAACTCGCACGGACCGGCGATCCCGAGATCGCCACGCGGATCGCCCAGTACGAACTCGCCTTTCGGATGCAGACCTCCGTCCCCGAACTGGCGGACGTGTCGATCGAACCCGCGCACGTGTTCGATCTGTACGGACCCGACTCGAAGAAGCCGGGCACCTTCGCGGCGAACTGCCTCCTCGCACGACGGTTGGCCGAGCGGGGCGTGCGGTTCATCCAGCTCTTCCACATGGGCTGGGATCAGCACACCAACCTTCCCGCGCAGATGCCGAATCAGGCGCGCGACATCGACCAGCCGTGTGCGGCCCTGATTCTCGATTTGAAGCGGCGCGGGTTGCTCGACGACACGCTCGTCGTCTGGAGTGGCGAGTTCGGTCGCACGGTCTACTGCCAGGGGAACCTGACCGCCACGAACTACGGCCGCGATCATCACCCGCGCTGCTTCACGATCTGGATGGCGGGTGGCGGCATCAAGCCCGGCATCACCCACGGCGAGACCGACGAGTACAGCTACAACGTCGTCCGCGATCCGGTTCACGTCCACGATTTGAACGCGACGATCCTGCACCAGCTCGGCATCGACCACAAACAACTCACGTTCAAGTTCCAGGGCCGCCACTACCGCCTGACCGACGTGCATGGCGACGTTGTGCAGAACGTGCTGGCATGACTAAGGAGACTGTTGCAGGGCAAGCGCCTGTTTCAAATTGGGGTGCTCCGTGACCATGGCACCTCAATCTTCACGCTCCAAATTCATCAAGTGGATGGCCCTGAGACCGCTTTAAAACTGATTGATCGGTCTCGGCCGATCAGTTACCGTGGTCGCTCCTTCCTCAGCAGCCCTCCACGCTTGGCGTCTCATCTGATGGACTCATACTGCTTCAGCACCAGTTTGCTAACGGTCGCACTGACTTTGAATTGCCTCAATCTCGTCAGCATCGCCGCTGATCCGATGCAGACTTCAAAGCCAGTCCCAACCGAGATGTCGGGCGACGAGTTCTTCGAGCGGAAGGTGCGGCCGCTCTTCGTGCAGCACTGCTATTCGTGTCATGCGAAGGGGCAGAAGAAGGGCGGGCTCAGTCTGGCGGATCGGGCGGGACTGCTGGCCGGGGGTGAGAGTGGAGCGGTCGTCGCGCTCGAGAAGCCGGACGAGAGCCTGCTGATCGCGGCGGTCGAGCATCGCGGTGGGACGGAGATGCCGCCCAATGGGAAGTTGTCCGACGGCGAGATTGCCTCGCTGCGGAAGTGGATTCAACTCGGTCTGCCGTGGCCCGAGTCGGCGAACAAGGCGAGTGGCATTCGGGCGAGCGGCTCGATCACAGATGAGGATCGCCAGTTCTGGTCGTTCCAACCTGTCAAAGATGTCGCGCTGCCCGCTGTCAAAAACGGAGCGTGGCCACGACGACCGCTCGATCAGTTTGTGATGGCCCAACTCGAAGCGAACGGCTTGTCGCCGGTGGGCGAGGCGGACAAGCGGACGTTCATCCGCCGGGCCTCGTTCGATCTGATCGGCCTCCCTCCAACACCCGGTGATGTGGCGGCGTTCGTGGCGGATGAGAGTCCGCTCGCGCACGAGCGGCTCATCAACCGGCTGCTCGATTCGCCGCACTATGGCGAACGCTGGGCGCGGCACTGGCTGGATGTCGCGCGATACGGCGAGGACCAGGCTCACACGTTTCAGGCGCGGATGTACCCGAGCGGTTATCGGTACCGAGACTGGGTTGTGGCAGCCCTCAACGCCGACATGCCGTACAACCAGTTCGTCATCGAACAGATCGCGGGGGACCTGCTGCCCGAAGCAAACGGTCGGCTGGAGCGGCTTCCCGCGCTGGGGTATCTCGCGCTGGGACCGGTCTACTACAAGGACGCCGGGTGCGCGGGGAAGGCGGAGTCGGACGAGGTCGATGACCGGATCGACACGCTCTGCCGCGGATTCCTCGGCCTGACGGTGTCGTGCGCCCGCTGCCACGATCACAAGTTCGACCCGATCCCGACGCAGGACTACTACGCGCTGGCCGGAGTCTTCGCGAGCACCGAGTACCGCGAAGCGCCGCTCGCGCCGGACGACATCGTGAAGCAATACGACGCAAAGGCCGAGGCGATCAAGTCGCTGGAAAAGAAGCTGGCGGACGCCCACACGGACGAAGCCCGCAAGCTGGGTGAGTCGCTCGTTCCCAACATCCCGAAGTACGTCGCGGCCGCATGGAAACTTCAGGAAGCTCGCCGCACCGATCCGAAGGCGACCGCGAAGTCCTTCACCGACGAAGGGCGTCTGCACGAGTTCCTCATCGACCGCTGGTCGCAGTTCCTGACGAGCGACCTCGTGCAGAAGCGGACGTATCTTGCGCCGTTCAACAGACTCACAAAGAGTGTGGCTGGGGTCGGCGCTTCGCCGCCCCCAGCATTGGTCGATTCGCGTAATGCTGGGGGCGGCGAAGC
>JAYTQJ010000004.1:0-2630 GCA_043746775.1 Schlesneria sp. | reverse complement strand
GTCGGCTTGTTGGCCACGGTCGCGGTGATTGCCTTGGGGAGTCGGCAAGTCCGCTCCGAAGCAGATCACGGCATCACCTCCGAAGTGGCGATGCTGGTGATGTTCGCGGTCGGGGCGTTGTGCGTGAGCGGGCCGATGATCATCGCCGTGGTTGTCGGAGCCAGCGTCGCCGTGCTGCTGCAATTCAAGCCGCAGTTGCATGGACTCGTGACGAAGCTGGGCGACGCGGACATCAAGGCGATCATGCAGTTCGTCTTGATCACGTTCATCGTGCTGCCGGTGCTGCCGAATAAAACCTACGACCCGTTCGAGGTACTCAATCCGCACGAGATTTGGCTGATGGTCGTGCTGGTCGTCGGCATCAGTCTGGGCGGCTACATCAGCTACAAATTTCTGGGGCATCACGTGGGACTGATTCTGAGTGGCCTGCTAGGCGGGATCATCTCCAGCACGGCGACGACCGCCAGCTATGCCCGACGCACCGCTCAGCAACCCGCGCTGGTTCCTGCCGCGGCGACGGTGATTTGTTTGGCGACCGGCGTCAGCTTTGTCCGCATCCTGCTGGAAGTGGCGGTGGTCTCGCGGACTCTGCTGCCCGCAGTGGCACCTGTGCTGATCGGGCTGACGGTTGTCTCCTTGCTGTTCGCGCTCGCCTACAGCCGCCGTAGCAGCCAGTCGTCAGAGATGATGCCGTCACAGGGAAACCCGTCCGAATTGAAGTCCGCGATCTTGTTCGGCGTGCTGTACGGCGTCGTGCTCATCGCGGTGGCGGCGTCGAAGGAGCACTTGCCGGACACAGGACTGTTCGTGATCGCGGCACTGTCCGGGTTGGCCGACCTCGACGCGATCACACTTTCTACCGCGCGGCTGGTCGAGGCCGAACGGCTCTCGACCGACTCCGCGTGGCGCAGCATCTTGATCGCGGCACTGTCCAATCTGGTCTTCAAATCCGGTCTCGTGCTGACGCTGGGCGATCGCAAGTTGTTCCGCGACGTCGCCTGGTTGCTGGGCGTGTCGAGCCTCTTCGGTGCGGCCGTGTTCTACTGGTGGAGGTAGTTTCGCGCTGAAGCCGTAGGCGTCAGCACACATGCAACTCGTTGTGGATTCGGTCGCTGCCAGCGACTTCCAAAGCGACGGTTTGCGCGAGTTGCTTCAAATAATACGTCGGCACTCGGCCGGAGATCGTGACGGCATCACCATCGCACTCGACTTGGACACGTCGGAGTTCCGCATGACCGGCGAGATGCAGCGCCGCCCGAATGGCTGTTTGAACGATCTGGGGATCGGTCTGCCGGGGGCTTCGGGAAGTTCTCGACATGTACTGCCGGGGCGCAGTCGCTTCAGTCATGCTTGTCTCTTTCGGTGGAATCGTGAGCTGCGGGAGCGAAAGGAACGTGAGCAGATGCAATGCCAGATGCTCGACACTCCAGGCGATTGGCCGAAGAGAACGGCCTGCGCGGCGAAATCGCGTCAACTTTCGAGAGTGCTTCTGCGGAGGGTGTGCTGAGCCGCTCGGACATGAGCCACTGAAGCGCGCCGTGCCGCTCAATGCTGGACCACGACTCACCGCGTTGTTGTGTCAATGCGGGTCCGAAACGCAAGTTGTGATATTGCGTGTCGGGCTTGTCGTCGCAGAATTGGCTCGCGGCATACGAACTGCTCGGTTGCGGAATCTTGCCCTGAAGTGAGTCTCGACCATGCTGACCAGTGAAACGACTGAGTTCTCAACGCGCATTGCCCTGTTCTCGAAGCCCGATGACGCCCACGAATTAGCGGACGTCTTGGCGGAGGAACTCGGCTTGCACTCGACCGATGCGATGCACGAAGCGCACTCGGTGCCGTGCGTTCTCACTCCGCGATTGACCTCGGCCAACGCGAAACGCATCGCCACGACCATCGAGCAATTGGGCCTGCGTTCGGAACCAATCCCGTTGGACGAACTGCGCGCGTTCGAGGATCTCCACACGGTTCATCACGTTGCCTGCCGACTGTCGGGATTGGAAATCCTCGACCTCGTGGGCCTGCCTGCAGAACTCATTCCTTGGGACGATTTAGAAGTGCTCAGCATTGGTGAAATGCCGGCAGAATCTTCGCACCATCGACTGACCGGCGAATTCACCGTGATCTCTTCGGCCCGGCAGATCCATGATGTCGTCACCGACGTTCCTGCACACACTCTTGAGCTGTGGATCGTCTGCCGCCACCCAGAGCGGGTCTATCGTCTCGACGCGAGCAAGCTGAACTTCGAGTCGCTCGCCGAGCACAAGACAAACTCAATGCACATCAATCTGCGGCGACTGCTGCACGACATCGTTCGTCATGCTCAACACGCACACCTGACTCCAGCGGCCCGTGAGTTCCTCGACCACGACAAGCTCACCCGCTTCACGTCGGCCGAGCAACTTCTGAACGTCACGCAATTGCATCTGCTCATGGCCCACCGTCTCAGTGCGGCAACCTAAGTAGACCCGCAGAGATTTCTGGGTAGCCGCGTTCGCCAGAACGCGGGGTTTTCGGCCGACTCCCCGCACTCTGGCGAGTGTGTTGAATTTGTACGTTTTGTTCGGTTGGTTTTTGAAGTTCCCCCGGACCCCAGGCGCAGCGTCTCTGACCCCTTGGATTAAGGGAAG
>JAYTQJ010000003.1:0-5770 GCA_043746775.1 Schlesneria sp. | reverse complement strand
GAATTCTGACGACCCGATGACTCTCCAGAAGTCTTACGACTTCTGCTACGTTCGATTGGCCCTGTTTTGTAGCTCCGAAATCCTTAACGGCGTTGCCCGAAGGGATGTCAGCCATTAGCCGGGGTTGAGCGTCTGTCGTTTATACACGACCCACTGAGTCATTTGGTCCGAAGGCGAGCCAGGCGGTGGCGAAGTCGGTCATTCTGCAATCTCCTCTGGATATTCGTGCCCTTTAAACACAACTCCAGTAGAGACCAGCATGTCCGCAATTTGCAAACCGCCCCCCCAAAACTCACGATGAACCTCATTTTCGTTGCACGCGCCTCGCATAGCCCGCCGCTTTGAACGCGGTCACGGTTCGATCGAACGCCGCGTCCTTGGCTCCCACCAGTGTGAGTTGCTTCGGCGCGAGCAGGCCGAGCGCGTCGGGGATGTCGAGGACTTTCATCACTCCCAGAAAGTGAGGCCCTTCGCGGTGCGAGGCGGGCGGTTCGACGGCGATCACCTGCGCGATGCTCAACTCGTTGAGAGCCGCGTACGCGCCGAGGACTCCCGCGCGGCCCTTACCGACGACGGCAATGGTTCGCTCGGCAGAATCGGTCTCGTGCAGCGTGCGCGAGACGGCTTGGATGTCCCAGACTCGACCCGCATCGACCGTGCGGCCGAGCAGGGCGTGAGCACGCTCGACGTAGTTCGGTGGGTTTTTCTGAGTCCACTTCAACGTCGCACCGCACCCGCGCGGAGACAGCACCGCCACCGACTGGCCATTAGGGACGATCTCCTTCGTCCAGTCGGGCAACACTCCTTCCGGGTCGTCGGCATTGAGGACCACCAACCAAATCCGAGCCGATTGGTTTTCGGCGACCTTCGGTCCCTGAGTCGTCTCCTGCCGCTTGAGCATCACGAGGACATCGTCCTCCGTTCGCAACAAGCTCGGCTTGGAAACCGTCTTCGTGGAGTCTGTGTCCGCGCCCGCCGGGTCATCGACAAACGATGCGGCGGGAATCTGATCGGGCCATTCACGGAAGACTCGCTCGGACAAGCCGTCACGCAGCGACATCGACCACGCGGCATACTCGGCCTTGCTGGTCGGAGTCGATGGTTTCGCGAGCGTGACAAACGTCTCGTCGATCTTGTCGTTGAGGCTGTCTTTCGGCAGATCGGCGTCCTCGGGAAAGACGCGCAGTTCCTTGCCCTCGATCTTGGGCAGAGGCGGCTCGCTCACTTCAGCGTCGTCGTTTTTGAGATGCTTGTTGAGCCAGCGATAGGCCATCAGCCGCAGCTCGACGTTGTCGCTGTGGCCGCCCGGCGTGACGCCGATGTCGAACAGCTCGCCCGGCTTTTTCTCGTACCAGCGGTAGAGGTGCGACAGGCGGGCGCGAATCCGATCATTGGCGGGCATCGGAAAGATCGGGTCGTAGCCCGAGTTCTCGAACAGCATCGCCCGGGGAGCGATCAGCGCGGCGATGGTGGACCATTCCCAACGATAGTTGTTGTAGAGAAACATGCAGTCGCAATGGCCGTTACAGACCTTGTCGGTCACGTAACTTTCGAGGTCGCTCATCCCGCTGACGGGGACGGCCACCTTCACCCGCTCATCGGCCGCTGCGATCCAGAAGGTCGCCGCGCCGCCACCGCTGATCCCCGTGACGGCGATCTTGTCCGCATCAACCTCGGGGCGCGAGACGAGATAGTCGATCGCCCTCACGCCGTTCCAGCACTCGACCCCCGCCGACGTGTAGCCGTGCGAATGCCACCACCAGCGGTCGCGGTTGTACGTGCCGTGATGAATCCCGGCGACCTCGCCCAGTTGCAGTGTGTCGATGATTAGGCACGCATAGCCGTGCGTCGCGAACCACATTCCGTGATGCTGAAACGCGGTCTTGTTGCCATCGCGTCCCTTGCCCGAGTGCCCGCAGACATACAGCACGGTCGGCAACTTGCCGTGGGGCGGGCTGCCAGCCTGCTTCTTCTCGTCCTTCTTGTCTTCACCCTTGGCATCGGAGTTGTCGGGCGGGCTGGCAGCCCGCCCCACGGTCTTCGGCAGGTAGAGATTGCCCGTCACGTACAGCCCGGGCTTGCTCTGAAAGTGGACCTTCTCAACGCGAAACGCATCCCGCTCGACGATCCCCGTCACCTTCGCATTCAGCGGCGTCCGCTCCGGCAGCGGCCACAGTCCGAGCATGTCGAAGAACTGCTGTTTGAGATCGCTTCGTTTGGCTTCCCACTCCTCTTTCGAGTTCGCTCCCTCGTGAACTCGCTCGCCAAGCCGAGCGGCTTCCAGCGTGAGATGGCGCTCGATCACAGTGTCGCCGAAAGTCGAATCGCTGGGCTTCGACTGAGCCATCACCACGACGGGGATGAGCAACAACAGGACGATCGACAATCGTGAGGCTGGCATGGGAAGACTCTCCTGAAGAAATAGAACTGCGGGCAAGATGACATCAAGTCACCGACGGCTTTACCCCCACGCGGTTAAACCTCGTGCAGTCCTTGATGAGACCTCTGAGCGGGGCGGCGTAAGCCCAATGGCACTTACTTTGTCAAAATCCTCAAGTCACCCGCAGCGTTAGCGAGAGAGTTCATCGAGTTTCCCAGCGTGTTTGACTCCCTCGCTGACGCTGCGGGTTACTAAAGTGAGTGCCATTGGGCGTACGCCTTCTGATACGTTGAAAACGGGCTTACGCCCAAGAATCAGGGGGCTTACGCCGCCCCGCTCAGAAACCACTCACGCTCCGCCGCGCGAGGTATAAACGAGGCAAGTGCCTCACGTCACGATGGATCGCCGGAGCTTTGCGACAAGGATTTTTGCTGCGACTTGCGGTGTTGCCACACTTCCCACATGGGCGGAACAAGAGAGAGGAAGACGATGGCCACCATCACGAGTTCAAAGTTTTTTTGCACGAATTCCAGTTTGCCGAAGCCGTATCCCAGCAATGTGAACAGCAACACCCAGATGACACCACCGGTCACGTTGTAGAGAGCGAATCTCCGATAATCCATGGCCCCAATTCCGGCCATGAAGGGAGCGAAGGTTCTGACGATCGGGACGAATCGAGCCACGATGATCGTCCGGCTACCATACTTGTCGAAGTACTTCTGCGTGTACTCGAAGTGCCACTGTTTGAGGAAGGGGATCGCGCCGCTGAAGGCTCGCTTGCCGATCCAGCGGCCGAGTGCGTAGTTCACCGCGTCACCCAGCACTGCCGCCAGGCACAACATCGGCAGCAGCCACTTCAACTTCAGCGTCCCATCCGCCGCGAATGCTCCAGCAGCGAAGAGGAGCGAGTCACCGGGAAGGAACGGCGTCACGACGAGGCCCGTCTCGCAAAAGATGACCGCGAACAAAATCCAATGCGTCCACGCCCCGTACGTCGCGACGATCTTCTTGAGTTCGTCATCGAGTTTAAACAGCAGGTCGAAGCTCCACCAAAAGAGTTCGACGAGCGTGTGCATCCACTGACTGAGCATTTCCATCGCGATTATCATCTTTGATTACGTGAGGTTAGAACGGATTCATTTAACCGCGTGGGCAATCAACGCGACTGTACGGCGGGCACCACGACGGCGGGGGGACTCGACAGTCCCAGTTGCTTCTTCAACTTCGGAACCTCCGCCATCGCGGTCGCGATGGCGGCCACCGAAAAGAACAGGCCCGCCAGGGACAGTCCAAAACATCGGAGCAGGCTCGGCTTGATCTCGCGTGGCAGCAGCGTTCGGTTGACGGCCACAACGTGCCAGCAACTGAAGCCGAGCGCGAAGTTGTAGAGCATCCCCGAAAACGTCAGCAGCGCGTCCGCCTTGACGAAGTTCAACATCACCAAGCCGCAGGCCGCGTAGATGCACAGCACCCCGAAGTAGAGTTTGCCGATGTGCTTCGTGTCCCATTTCCGCAGTGAGGGGAGGGCCGTCCAGCAAACATCGACCCAGCGTCGCAGCACGCCATCGGCGGTGGAAGCCATGCTCGTCGCCAGCACAAGGAGTCCGCAGAACATCGTCATGAACCAGAAGATCGGCCCGAAGAATGGCCCGGCCGCTTCTTGGACTCCGCCCGCAGTCATGGCCGCCGCGAGATTCTTGTCGGCGAGAACCGTGCCTCGTTCGAGGAACTGCACCGACAACATGCTCGGCAAGGCGATTCCGATGAAGCAGGCGGGCATCCAAATCCAAAGCTGCTCGCGCTGAACGTGGCCGAGCCAGCCTTTCCATCGCGCCAAAGATTCCTGCGTCACTTTGAAGACCATGCCGACGTGAGACAGTTCAATCGCGTGGCCACCCACGACGCTGGGGATCGCGCCGACATACTTGCCCATCCCCCAGCCTTGCTCGCGCGTGAAGTTGCTGATCGGCGTGTTGGTCAGTCCGCCGTTCCCCGAGATCGCCACCATCGAACCGATCAACCCGATCACCGTCATGTCGATGATCGGCCAGCCGCGTCCGCCAAACAGCGACAAGAAGACGTTGTCGGTATTCGGCCCCAATTCCGGTTCGCCCGCATCGCGGATGCCGTTTTTATTGACATCACCTTCCCGCTGGATCGGGACGGTTCCGACTTGAAAGAAGCCGCCGCCGATCTCGGCCCACGTTGCGGGCTTGGAGTAGAAGACGGCCAACATCATGAGGAAACCGAGGACCACGACCAGCTTGAAAGTCATGATCGCTTTGAGCGAGTTGTAGACCTTGCCTCCCACCAGCAGCGGCAGCAAAACTCCCAGAAAAATGACGCAGCCCAAGATGGTCTGAAGCGTCGCGTCGGAAAAGCTCGTCCCAGCAATCTTGAGGAACGATTCGGGCGGAGCCGTGGCGGAGAGGTCGGGCATCCGCTGCAGAATCATTCCGGCCAGCGGGATCGCGGCGCTGGACGCGAGATAGGGCAGGAACGAGCCGCAATCGAGGACCAGGTAAATGCACAACCAGAACATCGGCCCCGGCAGCGTCCGGAACTTGCCCGTGAAAATGGGCTCGCCGGTGTAGAGGGCGTAGCGGCTGATCTCAATGTTGTAGATCACCTGCCCAAAAATGCTGAACGCGGAGAGCCACAGCAACGCCGGTCCGAAGCGCGCCGTGACCTGCGGCCCGGTCAGCCACTCACCCCCACCGATCGCGGCCGCCGCCATGACGACGCTCGGGCCGATGATCGCCGTCCAGTTCCGCCAACGAAACACGGGTGCCTCGGGTAGCTCGCCGCCATCCCAGCGAGGCATCTGTCGAGTCCCCGGATGTGGCGGGAAGTCTTGCGTGCTGTCGGCGGCCGAGGCGGGCGAATCATTCATGGTGGGTCATCACAAGAGCAGTGGCGCATGGAGGAAAGTCTGACCCTGAGAACGGGCCTTCGACGAGCCGGGGATGGTAGCCGCTGGTTCTTCCCGATGCGAGCAAACTCGATGGATGGCGAGGGCCAACGCCTTGTTGAATCAGGGAGATGGGGTGCCACGGTCACGGAGCTTCGACGTGGCCGTGTGAATGTGACAACAGCCTTCACGTCATCAACGCGGCCACATCGAAGCTCCGTGACCGTGGCACGCCAACTTGAAAAAGCCGACGGCCCCGATGGGCTGCCGTCACACTCACACCAACCCGAAGCGTGAGCGAGGAGTACGAGATGTGGGAGCGAGGAATGTGGAAGGAGCATCCTCGCTCACGCCATTTCCTCGGCATCCTCGCTCACGCTTTTTGAAGTTGCGCTCTTCTCGTTTTCAGCCCCAACGGGGCGGTGCTATGTCAGCCCAGGGCAACGCCCTGGGTGGGCAAATTACCGTGAATCTTAAGC
>JAYTQJ010000002.1:0-2641 GCA_043746775.1 Schlesneria sp. | reverse complement strand
CGAGTGCCAGCAGCAACGATCGCAAGAACGGCTTGTAGTCGGCCGGGTTAGGCAGGTTCTGTCCGTTGCCGCCTGTCGGCGGGAAGCCGCTCGGTCCGTGTTGTGTTCCGCCAAAGGTGTAGAAGCGGACGTGAGCGAGTTGTTCGGCGCGGGTCTCCCGACCCCGCCGAGTCCCTGACCGCAGGTCTCCTCTTTCCTCTTCAACTCCCGAAGCCGGAGCAAGAGAAGACGGAGACCTGCGGTCAGGCGTTTCGGCGGGGTCGGGAGACCCGCGCCGAACGCCGCATCGCGATCATTCCTCGCGTCACCCACATCGATGATGACCTCGACCCGCGCGTTCGAGAGCTGTCGCACCGCTGGCGGAACATCCGTGGCAAGCTTCACCCAGACCTCGACCACGCGGGCATCGGTGTCGGCGACGGGATCGATGTTGAAGATGTCTTTTCGCTGCACGACGAAGCCGAGCCGTTCGATCGTCCCCGTCAGTTCGAGCTTCAGTGTCGGGATGCGTACGCGCGCCGACTGCCCGATCGCCAGCCGCGCGAGGTCCGCTTCGTAGACTTCGGCGATGGCATACATCTGGTCGATGTCGCCAATGGAGACGACCCCTTTGTCGCCGATCCGTTCGCCCGCACGCGTGTGAACACGCAGCAC
Organism: Schlesneria sp.; assembly: GCA_043746775.1. Lineage (GTDB taxonomy): Bacteria > Planctomycetota > Planctomycetia > Planctomycetales > Planctomycetaceae > Schlesneria. The sequence continues at coordinate 1,987 of JAYTQJ010000002.1, read as the reverse complement.
CGTCGCAGCCGAAGGAGATCGAATCTCGGTGATGGCGAGGTCCGCCTCAGCCTGCTTGACCGCCGCCCGGGCTTCATCCACCTGACGCTCGGCGACCAGCACGTCGGTCGGACGCGGCGTCTTCAAGGACTCCAACTGAGCTTCGGATTGCCGCTTGATCTGCACCGCTTGGTTCCATTTGAGCTTCGCCTGCTCCAGCATCGACTGCACGCCCGCCTGTCGTTGACTCAGCGCGTCCTCGCGTTTGAAGTCGGCCTCAGCCTGAGACAACTCCAACTCGTGCCGCGCGATCAACGCTTCTTGAGCCACGATTTCGGAAGGCTTTGACGGCGTGCGGACTTGTTCGAGTTTCGCTTCGGCCAGAGCCAGCAGCGACTGCGCGTGTGCGACCGCCGTCACGCGGCGCTCGTGTGAATCGAGGACCGCGATCACTTCGCCCTCGGCTACACGCTGTCCTTCCGTCACGTTCAACTTCGCGATCCGCACTCCGTCCGCTGACGACGGCGCAGCCAGCGCACGCACGTCGCCGCGCGGAGCCAATCGTCCCCACGCTCCGACGTGAGTCAGTTCAAGAGTTCGCGTCTGAGTGACCTGCCCTGAAGAGCCGATTCGCCACGGCAGCACGCCGGTCCCCACTCCCACCGCGATTGCGGCAGCGATCACCAGCACGAGCCAAATCACCACGCGACCCCATCGCCCCGATTCATGCTTCGCCATGATCCACCTCCCGTTCCAACGCGGCAGCGGGCGGCTTGGAGCTTTGTTTGACGTGACCGACAAAAGTAGCCTTCATCGCTCCGCGTGAAGTCAGCCGAGTCACCAGCGACCTGGAGACGCGGGAAACAGCGTCATTCCGCGTTCGGCTCTCTTCACGCGGAGCGATGAAGGCTACTTTTGGCGGACGCATCGTGTTTGTAAAGCAGCTTCAGCATTCGTACTTCCAAGGGATCGTCCTTTGGCAACAGCCACAACATCTGCCAGAGCAACAGGCCGTCGAGTGCCATCCATGTCACAATTTGCCACAAGCCATCGGACGATTGCTCGACCATCCGCGTCCGCATCGTAGCCGCATTTAGCCCAGAATCCGATTGAGTGTGCGACATCGGTCAGCGGCATCACTTCGACCGACAGGCATTGATTCCGTCGGCTGATCTCTTAGAACTTGTCCGTGAACAACACCAACCCGAAGCGTGAGCGAGGACGAGAGTCGAGCGACACCCGTCCTCGCTCACGCTTCGGGTTGGTGTTGACGGGACCGCCAGCAGGGACATCAATCAAGGTGACCGCATGACGGAAGAAGAACGACTGCTGCAGAAGCTGCAAAAACTGGAAGCACTTTTCGCGGGGGCTTACGCGCAAGGGGAACGCGACGCGGCCGCGAACGCGATGGACCAGATCAAGGCTCGATTGGAAGGATTCCGCAAGAGCGATCCGCCGATCGAATACACGTTTACCCTGCAAGATGCGTGGTCTCGTAAGCTGATGTTGGCACTGATGCGGCGCTATGGGATCGAGCCTTATCGCTATCGACGGCAGCGGCACACGACGGTGGTGGCCAAAGTCCCCAAGTCGTTCGTCGATCAAACGCTCTGGCCTGAGTTTCAGCAATTCTCCGAGGTATTGAGAACTTACTTGGATGCCGTGACCGACCGCATCATTGGTCAAGCCCTCGGTGCCGACACCTCCGATGCTCCGCAACGAAACGATGAGCCGCGTGCGGCGCTGCCCGCTCCAGTGTCATGAGGCGAGCGGAAAGTGTTGTCCGCCCCCACCAACCCTCAAACAAGTGAACCCCACCGGGCAACGCCGTTAAGGATTTCTGTAGCAGAATTCGTGAGAATCCTGACGACTCGACGGTTCTCCAGAAGTCTTACGACTTCTGCTACGTTCGGTTGGCCCCCTGTTTTACAGCTCCGAAATCCTTAACGGCGTTGCCTGGCAGGCATGACTGACAGAAGTCGTCACCGTTGTCTCTCACTTGCGGGAT
>JAYTQJ010000001.1:0-30561 GCA_043746775.1 Schlesneria sp. | reverse complement strand
GGCAAGCGAGACGCTTACCCTACGAATCAACACTCATCGCGTCGGAGTTGATCGACGCGGCAAACATCCGGAAGGAACCGAATCATGTCTCAGGCTGTACGATCATTTTGGAATGCGTTCTGGTTGGCGATGGCTCTCGTCTGCGCGGCAGCCGCGGCAAATGCCCAAGAGTTTCGCGGTCGCTCTGTCAGCGACGACGCCGATTTTGGAGTGGCTCCCGACGCGCTGCTGCTCGACGGTGCGATCCCTTCCAGTCGGACGGCGGTGCGTGGGATCGAAAGCGATCGCACGAGTGTTCCGTCGCTGCGAACTCGGCTCCTGCGCGAGCGAGTTCTCGATGAGGATGCGTTCACCGCTCCCGCCGCTTCGCGTGGCACGTATCCCGTGAAGACGCGTCGTTACGAAGTCGAAGATGTCCCGCCGTTGCCTCGTGACGAGACTTCGCAGGAACGTTTCCCCGTTAAGAAGCTGCGTGACGCGATTCCAGTTCGCGCACGCGATCTCACGCCGCGCGATCTCACGCCACCGCGCGAACTCGGGCGAGTCTCACCCACTCGCGAGATCGAACCGGACCGCAAGCCCGCGCCGGTTCCGACGGCTCGCGAGAAGATCGAGCGACGCTACACAGACCCGCGCACGGTGAGACTGCTCAATCAACTGACCGCTCAGTCGGCTCAGGCTCTGTTCATCGAAGTGGCTCAGATGATCGACGCACGGCACATCCAGCCGACGACGTATGCGGTGCGGATCGACAACGCTTTGACCCACTTGTCGCTCGCACTGGAGACCTCTTCGTTCCAACAGGCGGCTCGATTGCAGGCCGATGACCAAGCGATCGAGTTGTTGCAAGAAACGCTGTCGCAGTGGAAGCAACGTGTGGCGGTGAACGATCTCAACGATGCCGTCGCGGTCCTCGATCGAGTGCAGCAACTGTTCGACAAGACCGTGCGAGTCCAGCCCGGTACGGTCGGCTTGGAGTTCGTTCACGCGGAACTCGACACGCTCGATCAGTTCTCGATGCTGATCCCGCCGGAGAAAGCGGGCGGACCGAATGTCGGGATGAAGGACAGCGTGGTCGGGATTGGCGTTGAGGTCGAACTACACACTCAAGGCTTGAAGGTGATGAAGGTGTTGCCCGGTGGACCGGCGGCGGAAGTGTCGATGAAGCGCGGCGATGTCCTCACCGCGATAGATGGTCACAAGCTGGAGGGACTCGAACTGAACCAGTCGGTGGACTACATCCTCGGTCAGCCGGGAGTCCCTCTCAAACTGAACTTGGTGCGCGACGGACGACGCGGCGACGTGACGCTCGTTCGCCGCAAGATCGCGATCCAGAGCATCGTGGCTCGCATGGAAGATGACAGCCGCAAGATCGGCTACATCAAGCTCGAACAGTTCGGAGACTCCGCGGTGCGAGACCTCGATGCGGCGTTGATGTCGCTCCACAACCAAGGGATGGAATCGCTGATCCTCGATCTGCGAGGCAATCCCGGTGGACTGCTCACGGCGGCGATCGCGATCTCGGACCGGTTCCTACCAGCGGGCACGATCGTCTCGACCAAGGGCCGCACACCGGCAGACAACACCAAGGAACAAGCTCAGTACGCTCAGACTTGGAAGATGCCGCTGGTCGTGCTGATCGACCGCAACAGTGCGAGTGCCAGTGAGATTCTCGCCGCCGCGATTCAAGAGAACGGTCGCGGCGTCGTCGTGGGAGAACGGTCTTACGGCAAAGGAACGGTTCAGACGCTCTTCCCGTTGCAGTCGGCTCCCGCCGGTTTGCGACTGACGACCGCGAAGTTTTACAGCCCCGATGGTCGAGAGATGTCGGGAGCCGGAGTGACTCCCGACGTGAAGGTGATGGCGACGGTCGGCAACGACGCAACCGATGACGCCGCGATCGCGAAGGCCATCGCTCTGACCGCCGATCCCAAACTGATGGAGATGGCTCGCCGGTTCACTCGCACCGGAGCCGCTCCGCACGTGTTCCACATCACGACCTGATGACTCGACTCACACGATGGAGATCGAGAGCCACTCCCTCGCTGAGCGAGCTGTGGTGATGAACAGCAGACGAACGAAGACCTTACAGGAGTCAGGCACACGTCTCGCGGAGCGGGACGACAACCAAGGGACAGAACATGACGATGCAATTCTCCAAGGACGGGCCAAGAGGCCCGTCCTTGCTGCATTCTTTGGGGTGTCTTCGTCGTCGTAGGATGGACGCCTCGTCCGTCCGAGTCCCCGCAGCGAAGTTCTCCTGTGGCGTATTCGTCTCCACCGACCTCGTGTCGGCTCGCGTGATGGCGGTGTTGGCCTCAATCGGGTAATTCGCTTCGTCGCGTCCGGGCCGATATCTCGCACGGCCATAAGGGAGAGGTTCGAGGCGAGCCGTGTGCCGTGAGGCCACGGGTTTCCTCCTCGAAATCAAGAACCCGCGGCCTGACGGCACGCGGCTCGCCAAAGTCTCATCTTGGGCCACGAGAGGTATAACCCGGATGATTCACCATGAATCGTCCGGACCAAGGGGTCTGGACTACGGCCAGAAGCTGTTGAATACGATTGGGAAATGTTTATGCCGCGACCGTTGTTGTTGCTCAATGTGGTGGGACTGACGCACGAGATGCTCGGGGCGCAGACGCCGCATTTGAAGAGGCTGGCCGAGGAGGGGTTTGCCCGGCCGATGGGGACGGTGCTGCCCGCTGTCACTTGCTCCGCGCAGGCGACGTTGCTGACCGGGACACTGCCGCGCGAGCATGGGATCGTGGCCAACGGCTGGTATTTTCGAGACCTCGCTGAAGTGTTGTTCTGGCGGCAATCGAACCGACTCGTGCGCGGCGACCGCATCTATGACGAGGGACTGCGGCGCGACGCGGCCTATACCACGGCCAAGATGTTCTGGTGGTACAACATGTACGCCCACGTCAACTGGTCGATGACGCCGCGACCGAGTTACCCGGCCGACGGTCGCAAGGTGTTCGATTCGTACAGCCAGCCGTTTGGCCTGCGCGACGAGTTGCAGGCGAAGTTGGGCGTCTTCCCGCTGCATCGCTTTTGGGGACCGGGAGCCGACATTCGCAGCTCGCGCTGGATTGCGGAGGCCTCTGTCGAAGTGATGCGACGGCACCAACCGAGTCTCACGTTGGTCTATCTCCCGCACCTCGACTACGGCCTACAACGACTCGGGCCGAACGATCCGCGCATCGCCGAAGACATTCGCTTGGTCGATGCCGAAGCGGGGAAGTGCATCGACGCGGCACGCGAGATCGGCGCGGAGGTGATCGTCGTCTCCGAGTACGCGATCACACCGGTCTCGCGTCCGGTCCACATCAATCGCGTGTTAAGGCGACACGGCTACGTACAGGCGCGACGCGAACCACTCGGTTGGGAGACGCTCGACTGCGGTGCGTCGCGCGCGTTCGCGGTCGCCGATCATCAGGTGGCTCACGTCTACATTCAGCGGCCCGACGACATCAAAGCGATCAAGCTGCTGCTGAAGAAGACCGATGGCGTGGACCTCATTCTGGATCGCAGCGAGCAGCGTCAGTTCGGTCTCGACCACGAACGATCGGGCGAACTGGTCGTCGTCGCCGCGCCCGATTCGTGGTTCACGTACTACTTCTGGGAGGACGATGCTCTCGCTCCCGACTACGCGCGCACGATCGACATCCACCGCAAGCCGGGCTACGACCCGATGGAACTGTTCGTCGATCCGAAGCTGTCACTGCCGCAGCTCCGCATCGCGCGGCGACTGGCTCAGAAGTTCTTGGGCTTCCGCTACTACATGGACATCATTGGCCTCGACGCCTCGCCGGTGCGAGGCAGCCACGGCCGTCTGCCGACGCCGGGACAAGAGCTTCGCGAAGCTCCGGTCTTCATCAGCTCCAGCCGCTCGATTGAAACGGATGAGATTCCGATGACGGGCGTGAAAGAGCTGGCGTTGAGGTTGCAGTTCGATGGCCTCGTTTAGGCCAAGCGCGACGCCTTTCTGAGCGGCACGGCGCTAGCCGCTGGTCTTTTTCGCGTACACCGGCGGCTAGCGCCGTGCCGCTCACTCGGACATCCAACACAGATGGCGGAGAGCCGTTCTTTGCAAACGGGCTTACGCCCAAGAGCGAGGGGGCTTACGCCGCCCCGCTCAGATGTTTCATCTGCGATCGCCCGTCTCACCAAGAATCTCTCATCAAATGCCGCGCGATGTACCAACACCATGGCCCTCGGTCGCGGGGCGACCGAGGGCCGTGGCATGTTGAATGAAGTGTCCGAGGCGTCGATCGGAATCATTCGGACGTGGCTGCGGGGAGCAGCAGGACTTCCACGTCGAACGTGATCTCGAACGAAAACGTTTTGCCGAAGAATTCGGAGGGCTTGCCGAGCTTCACGGTGCCGCGTGCTCGACCATCTTCGACGATCACGTCGCCGATCAGATCGGAGTTGCTGTTGAGTGAGGCACCGTCGCACCACAGGCTCATCATGGCCGGGCGGTCGTCTTTATCAATTTCGACTTTCACCTGCGATTGGGTCTCGAACAGACCGCTGTCGCTGCCGTCTTTCTTCAGCGCGGCTTTGAGTTTCTCCATGTTGATCGGCTTCTCGGTGAAGAAGATCGCCGTCCGTTTGTCGTCGAAGGTTTTCACTTCGTAGGCCACGACGCTGGCCAGTTTGATGGGCTTGTCGTTCACCAGCAGCGTGCCGGACGACGCCAGCTTCGGGAGCTTGGCGATCCCCTTCTTCGGCTTGTCCGGCTCCGACGTTTCCGGCTTCGGAGCATCGCTGAGTTGCTTGCCTGGTTTGCTGTCGCGAGTCAGCAACGGGACATCAAAGGTGATTTCAGCGGTGATTGTGCGACCGCCGAATTCCACCGGTTCCTTCGTTTGAATCGAGCCGCGTACTCGGCCGTCTTCGACGATCGCTTCGCCCTTAAAGTTGCGGCGACCGGCACTCGTCTGGAATTTATGGACCGCGAAATTCAAAGCGTCCGGGCGGTCCTTGTGGTCCAACTCGAGACGAAGCCACTGCGACGCGGGAAGGTCGAAGTCCCGATTTTCGCCGGGAAATTTCAGTTGCTCAATCAAGGTCTCCTGCTTGAGCGGTTTGTCCGTTGCGACGATGCGCGTGACCCACTCGCCAGCGGACACCGCCTCGTAGGCCAGGACGTGTGGCAGTGAGATCGTCTCGCCATTGACGACGACTTTGGCACCGCTGGTTAGCTTCGGGAGTTTGTCGATTCCCTTCTTCGCCTTCTCTGGCCGAGCCGGACCGTCGGCGGATGCGTTCTTGCCGACCTTGGGAATGGGCACGTTTTTCGGACTGGGCTGAGCGTCATCGTCCCACAACAGGCCCGTGGGGGTGAGCCGCACCTCGCTGCCGTCCTCTCGTTTGGCCACTCGGACTTGGAGCGACATCTTGTCCTTGGCAAATGTTTGGACCCAGAAATCTTGTTGGAGATTGTCTTTTCCGGATTTGGTCCAGCGCTGCTCGCCGAGCTGCTTCGCATAGAAGTTTCCGATCGTTTTGAAATCGGATGTCACGTTGAAACGGACATCTCCCCGCTGTTTCACGGAGGAGATGCCCGTGGCACCCTCGGGAATGGGCAAGCCCTTGAGGCGAAGTTCGTCGGCGGCGTTTCCTTTGGCCGTGCCGTTCGCGGGTTTCTTGCCGTCCAGTCCAACGTCCTTCAGAGCATCGCCGACCGCGTCCTTGATCAGGGCATCGACATCCGGAAAGCCATTGTCAGACTTCGCGCCCGCTTTCATGGCCGGTTTTTTTGCCGCAGGCTTTGTCTGAGCCGCTTCTTCCCGAGCTTTGTTTTCTGCGACAAACTTTTCCGCCGCAGCTTTCTCACGCTGTTCGGCAGCGACGACTTCTGCCGCCGTGAGGAGTGACATCCGGCCGTGCGTCTTGTCATTGATGCGTTCCAAGTTGAGCGTCATGGCATCTTTCGCCGCATTGCGAAAAATGAGAAAGGCAGTCTGTCGCTGGAAATTATCTTTCGACGTGACGAGATCGCTGGTCGTCGATTTCCAACTCATCTTCGCGAGTCGCTGTTGATAGAACTTCGCGACATCGACGTACTCGTCGGGCGATTCAAATCGGAGCGTCTTCGTGGTGTCGTCCAATCCGACCATCTCGGCATTCGGTGGAGCGGGAATGTCCGCCGCCATCACGTTCACGCTGTACGAGATCATCACCTTGCCTTGCTGGGCCGGAGCGGGACCGGCGAAGACGTTCAATCGAATCGCATTGCGTTTGAACGTCATCACGACCGAGTCGGGCGGAACGCTTTGCGATCCATACGGCTCCCATCCGGAATCCAGCAGCAGTTTGCGAGTCGCGTCGCTGGCCTCAATCGGCTTGAGCTCGGTCGTGTATCCCACAGCCGCGACGGTGGAGTGCGTCGATTTGGCTCCCTTCACGATCGGGAGCTTGCTCAGATTTACGTTGCCGAGGCTGTTGATGAAGACTTGCGAAGACTTCTTGTCGGGTGTGCTGCCGGCGTAGCTCATCACCGTCACTGTAAAGTTGGACTTCTGAAAACTCGCGGAGCAATACGCGGACTCAGCCATGCTGCCGGGCAGCTCTTTCCAGCCCAGCGTGACAAGCTGCTTTCTTTGGAATTCGAGGGCGGGCTTTAAGTCTCCGCTGATCTCGTAATTCAAGCTGCCCAAGTGTCGCTCGCCCGTCACCACGGACCCGTCCGGGATCGGCAGAGTCTTGAGGTCGATGATCTTGGCGAGCTCCTCAACCGTCGCCGCATCCTTCACAAGATCTTCCGCCGCGACGACGACCGCACGCTGGCCGACCATGTCGCTGCCCAATCCCGTCATCACAGAAAAACTCAGCACCGCGCCGCACGCTTGCAGGCTCTTCCGCCAAGTGATGTGTTCCATGTCCGACTCCTTTCAAAATGTACCGGTCAAGGTTTTCAGTCTGTGCAGACCAAGGTGGGCAACTGATGTGAGCGATGCCACTTTCCGTCATGCCACGAGTGGATGAGGCGGGCAGATTGTAGCAAGCCTTGAATGGCGGAAACTCCCTCGCTTGGATATTCACCCGTCATTGAAATCAGTGATGGCTCTGGCTCGCATGGGAAGCCCGAATGATTGAACTGCAAACGAGTCACGGCCCGCTTCAACTGAACTCAATTCTTCCTCAGTGCCCTGGTTTCCCTTGCCCAAAATCATTGCGAGGTTCGTCATGAGCGCCAGTAGCAGTTGGTCATTCTTGGTCGTGACTCTGTTCACAATCGTCCCCATACAACCGACAGAAGCGCAGACGCCGCCTGTGCGGCGTGATACTTCGTTTCGCGTGGTCGGTTATCTGCCGGACTATCGCGTCGAGGGGATCGATCCGTCGATCGGGCGGTATCTCACCGATCTGATTTTCTTTTCCGTGAAGGCGACGCCGACGGGCCAGTTTGAGTCGAAGACGCTCGATGATGCGAAGACGAAGTCGCTGCTGAAGCGGTTCCGCGACGAGCATGGTGTTCAGATTCATCTGTGCATTGGCGGTTGGGAGCGTTCGCAGGGGTTTGCCGAAATTGCGGCCACGGCGAAATCGAGACGGCACTTTGCCGAGAGTTTGGTTGCATTCTGTCGTCAGCGCGGTTTCGACGGAGCAGATTTGGATTGGGAGCATCCGAAGAATGACGTGGAAGCGAAGAACTATGGGGCGCTGCTCTCTGACATCGCACAAGCCTTCAAGCCATACCGGCTGCGACTCACGGCCGCGGTGGCGGCGTGGCAAACCCTCACGGCCGAAGGGGTCACGGCTGTCGATGCGATTCATCTCATGAGCTACGACAATGCGGGCAGGCATTCGACATTTGAAGCGTCTCAAACCGACGTGACGAAGTTCGTGAAGCTCGGCGTTCCACCGAACAAGCTCTGTCTCGGACTGCCCTTCTATGGACGAGCCATCGCGTCGGGTGATCGTGTCAAAACGTATTCCGAGATCGCAGCGACGGCGCGATTGACGCCCGAAACCGATGAAGCCGATGGCCTATTCTTCAACGGCCCGGCCACAATCCGGAAGAAGACTCAATTCGCCACTGAACAGAAACTCGGCGGCGTGATGGTCTGGGAGATTGGTCAGGATGCCCTCGGCGAAGCGTCGCTGTTGCATGTCATCGACACGGCCAGGCGTACCACGAAACGGTGACCTACCGAACGCAACCTACTACTGCGGGCGTCGCCAGACGACGAGTTGTTCGCGCGACGCTTCATCGTCAGTCGCGCGGTGGACGTGCAGGACGACCGAATCGCGCGAGGCAGTTTCTTGGAGTGCCTGCTCCAAATCGTCGAGGCTGGCGACGGGTGTGCGACCGACGGCTTCGAGGACATCGTTCGGTTCTAGTCGTTGGCCGAGCGAGCTGTCCGCGTCGATCTTCAGGATCAGCAGGCCGCGTGTTTCGGGCTTGTAGCCCAGCTCTTCTGCAAGGTCTTCGTCGAGCGGCATGACCGTCAGACCCATCGTGCGGACGGGCGTGCCGAACTCGGGTTGGCCCGGTGCGTCACTGGTCGGAGGCATCTCACTGCGGTCGGCGAGAATGATCGTCAGCATCGTCTTGCGACCACCTCGCCAGACGACAACTTGAATCCGTTTGGCGATCGGCGACAGGCTGACGAGATTGATGAGGTGATCGTGATCCTGCACATCGACGCCATCGAAGTTCAATACGACATCGTCGAATTGGAGTCCGGCCCGCGCGGCGGGCGAGTTGGGGAAAACTTCGTTGACGCGCGTTCCCTGCGCCTTGGCCAGTTTCAGTTTTGCCGCGACCTTGGAATCGAAACGCTCGTCCAACTTCACGCCAATCCACGCGCGATGCACGACGCCGAACTCCAGCAACTGGTCCATCACGCGCTGGGCGAGATGACTCGGAATGCTGAAGCCGATCCCTTCGTTGCCGCCGCTCGACGATGCGATCGCCGTGTTGATGCCAATCACGCGACCTTGCAAGTCGATCAGCGGCCCACCGCTGTTGCCGGGATTGATCGCCGCGTCCGTTTGCAGAAAGTCTTGATTGAGGACATCGGATTGTCCGAGCTTCAACTGCCTCCGCCCCTTCGCGCTGATGATGCCGAGCGTCACCGAACGACTCAGTCCGAACGGGCTACCCATCGCCAGCACCATGTGACCGATGCTCAACTTTTGGCTGTCGCCCCACTTGGCGGAGAGCAGATCGGGGACGTTGATCTTCAACACGGCGACATCGGTTTGAGGATCGGCCCAGACACGTTCGGGCTGAATGACGCGACCGTCGTGCAAATGGATTGAGATCGATTCGAGAGCCGTCTTGTCGATGACGTGCCCGTTGGTGACGACATAAAAGCCGCTCGCCTTCGAGCTGGTCATGATGACGCCGGAACCGGTTTCTTCTTCTTTCCCTTTGCCGGGGATGCGGCGTTCGCTTTGGATGTGGACCACGGCGGGAGCGGTCACGGCGGCGATCTTCGCCAGCAGTGTGCTGCCTTCTTGCAGCGCCGTTCCTTCCTGACCCAGCTCACGATAGAGCCGCTCGGAAGTGGAAGTCTCAGCCTGATCGGCATGGACCGTTCGCGAGAGTGCCGGAGTGCCGAAGTTCGCGCCCAAGATCAGGCCGACGACCAGCGTGCTTCCGCACAGCAGAATAATTGACGACTGTCGCATGACTTCGCCTCAAAGAGGAGCGGCGGTTCACTGTCAAAGTGAATCAACCGCGATGCCTGAACTGCGGCACCTCCTCTGTGCTGGCGGGACTGCAAGCATGTTGAAAAACCCCACCGGGCTTGCCCCGGTGGCTCGCGGGTCTTTGCACTACTTCCAAAACCATGTGAAAGCGAGTAGTGCAAAGCCCTGATTCCACCGGGGCAAGCCCGGTGGGGTGGCTGTTCAACAGGCTGCTTCCGGTCGTTCTTAGCGAGCCGACCGCGAATCCCGTTCTCCTCCGTATCGATCCCGTCTGACTTCGGCAGAACTTGCCAGCGGCAAGAATTTTTCTGGAAGAGACCATGCAGGCGGCACTTTTCGAGCGTCAGCTCGTTCCGATAACTTTCGGAGCGGGGCCAGCCCTCTCCGTCTTTCGGAGCGGGGGACGTGAGTCCTCTAGTTCCGCGTTGGCCGACACCGAGAGAGATCCCAAGAACCAAGGGGCTGACGCCCAATGGCATTCACTTTGAGGGTAGCTGAAGTCGTCAGACTTCAGAGGATCGTCAAAGCCGTCTGAATTCTTACGAATTCAGCTACGTCGCTCTGTGCCATTGGGCTGACGCCACCCCGCTCCGAAATCGGGGAGAGGGCTGACGCCCAAGAGTCACGCTGCGGTCGCGTCCCCCCTTCCAATCGCGACGACCGAGTCAATCGTTGCAGTTCGATCAGCAGGTCGCCTTCGCCCCATCGCATCAGGTTGACAGAGGTCCAATCGTGGTGCAGAGTCTTTCGTGTGGTGGGCGCTGCGTGACGGATCGAAGCCCCGCACCTCAGAACTTCAGTCTCGCGGGAATCCCCTACCATGCGCGACGCGATGGCTTTGCAACGCCGCCGCCGTTTGATGCTGCTTCAATCCGAAACGCCCGCTGGCGATGTCAGCGCTGGCACGGAGTTGGAACGGGCGTCGGGACAGCTCACGTCATCGAGCATCGAAACGGACCTAGAAGTCGCGGCAATCGACACCGCCACGCAGGCCGCTGCCAGCGAGCGATTCTTTCGTGAGTGTGGTGGTCGCCCAAGCGTGCAACTCTTGGTCGAGTTACCCGGCGTCGCTCAACCTGCACGCATCGGACTCGACCGTCCGTTCTTGTTGATCGGTCGCGATCCCGCCTGCGACCTGCGACTCGATCAACCCGATGTCAGCCCGCGCCATGCGTACCTGCAATGGGTCTCGGGGCATTTGTTCTGCACCGACTTGGGGAGCGAGACCGGTCTGCTGCCGGGCCGTCGTCAAGTGGGTGCCGGGCCGTGGGTGGAAGGTCAGCCCCTGCAAGCCGGGCCGTGTCGGATGTCGCTCGTCGGTGGTGAGCCTCAATCGCCCCCCGCTGCCAGTCCGCTCGAACGATCGCCGCAACTGGCCGCTGAGTTCCCGCAGGTCCGGTTGAAGTTTGATGGTGTCGAACAAGACGACAATCAATGGCCCGTCGATCGTGCCCTGACGCTGATCGGACGCGGAGCGCAGTGCAAGTTGCGACTCAATCATCCCGACATGCCACTCGTGCAGGCCAGCCTCGTCCGCACGACATCCGGTTGCTGGTTGATCGACCTCGCAGGCGACGGCACCACGCGGGTCAATGACCGCCCCATTCATTTCGCGCCGCTCGACATCGGCGACACGCTGCAACTCGGCGTCTTCCGCGTCACGGTGACCGCCGCCGCGTTTGGAGTCGTCGCGCCGAAGATGGAGCCGGGAAAGTCGCCAGCCATCGACAAGACTCTCATCGAACTGGCCAATCGCCATCGCGAGTTACTTGGCGAACTGAACACGGGCCTGAAGGATGTGCAGTCGTACCTTGATGCCGAGCTGCTGGATGACGCTCCGCAATTGAAGGGGTCGCTCGAACAGTACGTCCGCCAAGCGAACCGCCATCATCGTGAGATGCTGGAATCGCTCGCACCGTTCGTCGAAGCCCCGCGCCGTACGACTTCAGCGCGTCAGAAGTCGCAGCGCTAGCGCCAGCGAATTCATGCGTGTCGTCGTCGTGTCAGCGCGAGACATGAACACGACGGGGCACGTCGTTCCGCACAGCACGCCGCCGAAGCGACTGTCGGCGGTGTACATGATCGCCTTCACGGTCAGGTTGGCGGAGTTGAGATCGGGGAAGAGCATCGCGTCGGCCGCACCGACCACGCCTCCTTCCATTCGCTTTTTCTCACCGGCATCGGTGGCGTAGGCCAAGTCAAACGAGAGCGGTCCTTGCACGAGGACTCCGGGAAATTCGCCCGCCGCGTGGCGGCGCGTCAGCTCGGCCGCTTCGAGCGTGTCGGGCATTGCGTCGGTCGGCTTCTCAGTGGCGGACATCACCGCGATGCGCGGCAAGCTGGATGAGTCGGCTTCGCGCAGCGCCGTTGCGACTTCGACGAGGCTCTTCAAAATGTCGGCCTTCTGATCGAGCGACGGCTTGATCGAAATGCCGGTGTCCGACAGCAGGAATCGCCGACGATCGCGCACGACTTCCATCAGCACCACCTGGCAGATGCTCCGATTCGTCCGCAGCCCGGTCTCGCGCGCCAGTACCGCTTTCATCAGGAGCGGTGTGGCGATCTGCCCCTTCATGAGCAACCGCGCGCGGCCCGCCTTCACTTCGGCCACGGCAGCGATGGCAGCATCGTCCGCATCGACGAGACGAAAGCCGGTGAGGTCGATGCTCAAGTCATGAGCCAGCCGCCGCATCTCGTCCGCGCGACCGGTCAGCACCGGCTCGATCCAACCGCGCCGCTGAGCCAATGCCAGCGATTCGAGGACCGTCGCATCGACTCCTCCCGCAGCCACAACCGGCACCGCACCGGGCAGACCATCCGCGAATCGATAAAGATCATCAAAGCCAATCAGAGACATTTCCTGCTCCTCAACCGTTCACTGCACTGTTGAATGTAGGGTGCGTGGAGTCCTCGGAACGCACCTCTGTGGGCGAAGACGGTGCGTTCCGAAGACTCCACGCACCCTACTTCGCTGCCCCTGATCGTTCACTCACCGGTCCACTGCGGTGGTCGCTTCTGGAGGAACGCGGTGATCCCCTCTTGAGCGTCGTGCCGTAGCGCGTTGTCGGTCATCACTCCCGTGGCCCGTTCGTAGGCGGTCGGTTCGTCGAGAGCCAGTTGGTCATAGAACGCGCGTTTGCCGAGGCTCAACGTGAGCGGGCTGCTCGCCACGATCGCATCGGTCAGTTCGCGAATGGTCGCGTCGAGTTGATCGGCGGCGACCGCGCGATTGATGAGTCCCACGGCCAGCGCCCGTTCGGCTGAGATCGGTGCGCCGGTCAACAACATCTCCATCGCCACTTTCGGCGGGATGCTTCTGACCAGCGGAACCATCGGCGTCGTGCAGAAGAGTCCGATCTTCACACCCGGCGTGGCGAAGCGTGCTTCGTGCGCTGCGACCGCCAAATCGCAGGCCGCGACAAGCTGGCAACCTGCCGCCGTTGCCAGTCCCTGCACTCGCGCGATGATCGGTTGCGGCAGACCTCGAAGCTGCTGCATGACACTCGAGCAGCGCGCGAACAGCGTTTGGTAGTCGGCTTCCGCGCGACCGGCCATCTCACCCAGATCGTGTCCCGAGCAGAAGACCGGTCCCGCCGCCCCCAGCACGACAACCCGCGCCGTGCGATCCGCCGCGATCCGTTCGAGAGCCGTTCCAAGTTCCGTGAGCATCGCCTCAGACAGCGCGTTCCGCCGTTCGGGACGATTCAGCGTGAGCCGGACCACGCCAGCATCTTGTTCGACAAGCAGCATGTTGAAAGCCTCGTGATGTCATCTGTTACACATCCGCTGCGCGAGACAATTCCAACTTGCCTCCGCCCAGCGCGGGACGTTCTTAACAGGCAAACCGAGAATCAGCCAGTTCAGCGAGCGACTCGATCCGTCACAACGAACCGTAGGATGGGCACTCCTGCCCGTCCGGCCTCGACGCCCGCGCAGCCATTTTTCTGTCTCTCTCTTTCTGTCTCCTCCTCTTGCAGCACGGCCAAAGCCAAGGAGACAGAAAGAGAGAGGCAGAAAAATGAATGCACGATGATGTGATGGCAGGCCTGCAACGAGCGGGATTCTGTTGCGAGACAGACAACGTGAGGGAGATTTTCGAGTCACGGGGTGGGAGCAGGACGGGCAGGAGTGCCCATCCTACGGCTCGATCTGCCCGCGTCACTTTGGCAGGGTCGGCTGCGACGTGTCGGGGGTGATGTGGCCGGACAGCCCTTCCTTGAGGAACGCGATCAGATCGACCTGCTCTTCGTCGGTGAGGTTCAGCGGCACCATGTCGATGTCGAGCTGCGGGTGCGGGTTGCCCCCCTTGTTGTAGTGTTCGACGACCTCTTCCAGCGTGGTCATGCTGCCGTCGTGCATGTACGGGGAGGAGAGTTTGATGTCGCGGAGGGTCGGCGTCTTGAAGGCGGCCGTGTCCGCTTCCTTGCCGCTGATGAGGACTCGGCCCGCGTCCTTGTCTGGCTCTTGGTCCTTTGATCGCAGGCCGATGTTGTGGAACTGATCGTTGGTGAAGTTCGGCGGTCGATGGCACTCCTTGCAGTTGGCTTTGAAGAAGTAGAGCTTCATCCCGCGCACCGCCGACTCCGACATGCCGTGCCGGTCATCGCCGGTCTGATAACGGTCGTAAGGAGCATCTCCCGACAGCAGCGTCCGTTCGTAAGCGGCGATGGCTTTGATGAGTCCGTCGCCAGTCGCGTCGGTGTTGAAGACTCGACGAAACTGTGCGCGATAGCCGTCGATGCCGTTCAGCACGGAGACCGCTTGCTTGAGCGGCATGTTCATTTCACCGGGAGCCTGCAACGGCCACAGGACCTGCGTTTCTAACGTCTTCGCGCGGCCGTCCCACATCTGTGTCTTCTGGAGAGCGACGTTGATGAGGATCGGCGTGTGACGGCCCACGCGTTGTTCATCGACTCCTTCCGAGAACGGCTCCGCGCCACCGAAGCCTCGCTTGGGATCATGGCACGTCGCGCAGGAGACTCGTCCATCGGAGGACAGCCGCGTGTCGAAGAAGAGCTGCTTGCCGAGTGCGATTTTCTCGGGATTCGGCGCGTTGTCTTGCGGGTGAGCCACCTCGGGCAGACCGAGCGGCTCGTCGGCGAACGCAGTGTTCGTTCGGTCGCTCAGCACGAACGCCAGCAGGAACGAACATGCGATGATGCGTCGCACGCTCGTCGAGTTGTTTGTGAATTTGTGAGACAGTTCCAACGGCAACCGATTCATGACGCGACTCCATTCGCGGGGCTGAGAACCGCGAATCTAGCCGCAGAAGCCAAGACCCGGAAGACCGGGTTGGCGGGGATGTCGTGTTGCGATCATGGTCAGGTGCAGACGTTGCTTGTTGGTAGCCCTGTCGCTCCGCGACAGGAAGCGCGATCGCAGTTAGGAGTATTGCGTTGGTTTGAGGTGATTCGACGGATCGACGCTCTTGGTTCCTCGCGCCTCCTGTCGCGGAGCGACAGGGCTACCTTCAATGAGCGACGGTATCCAACATCACGGTCGAGAAGCGTTCGCGGCACTGCCCATTCTCAAAATGGCCAGCTATGCTCCCCGCCCCTTGGAAGCCTTGGATCCCCTCACCGGAGAGCCTGTCGTGTCTGACTCCGCGAACAATGAAGTGATTGCTTTGACCTCGTTCACTCGCAAGCAACGCCGTGTGTTGGGTGTGTTGCTGGAGAAGGCGTTCACCGTTCCCGATCAATACCCCATGACCTTGAAAGGGACGACGACCGGCTGCAACCAGAAGAACAATCGCGCCCCGATCTCGACCTATGACGAGAACGATGTCTCCGAGACCCTCACTCAGTTGCAACGCCTCGGTTTCGTCGGCTGCATTCAGACGGAAGGGGGACGCACCGAACGGTATCGCCATTACCTGCGACTGAAGACCGCATTCACCGGCCCACAACTGGCCATCCTGACGGAGCTGATGCTGCGCGGCCGACAGCAATTGGGTGAGTTGCGAACACGGGCCAGTCGCATGGCGGCGGTTGAAACTCAAGAGGACCTTCGTCGCGAATTGCAGATTCTGCTCGACGCGAACCTGATCCGTTCCAACGGGCCGCTCGAACGGCGTGGCATCGAGGTCGATCACAACCTTTACCCCGCGGACGAAAAGCACGACGCACTCTCCACTCTGAGCGACATCGACGAGCGTGATGACCACGATGAACGGCCCGCTCCCGTTTCACATCGCTCCGCCAACGCGACGTATCCCGTGGCCATGGCCTCCGACGAGCGGGTCCTCGCGCTCGAATCGACCGTGCGCGAACTGCAAGGTGAACTCAGTTCGATCCGCGACGAGTTTCGTTCGCTGCAAGACCGGTTTGAAGATTTGCGACGACAGCTCGGCGGATGATGTTCAAGCCTACCCGTTTGTCCCGATCCTGAGTCGATCACGGAGTATCTCATGCCTTTGTTTGGTTCCCATTTGTCGATCGCGGGTGGCTACTACAAAGCGGTGGACGCGGCCGCCGCGTTGGGCTTGGAGACGGTGCAACTCTTCACCAAGAACAACAACCAGTGGAAAGGGAAGACGCTGGCGGATGACGACGTGCGGTTGTTCCGCGAGGCAGTGGAGCGGACCGGCATTCGTCGGCCGTGTGCTCACAACAGTTATCTCATCAACGTGGCCAGTCCCGACGATGTCTTGTGGCAGAAGTCGATCGACGCGCTGGTCGATGAGTTGCAGCGAGCCGAAGCATTGGGACTCGATGGCGTCGTGATGCACCCCGGTGCGTTCGTCGGTTCCTCCGAAGAGGCTGGTCAACGGCGGATCGTCACCGCGCTGGATGAGGTTCACACGCGCACGGTTGGTCTGAAATGTCAGCTCTGGCTGGAAACGACCGCCGGTCAAGGGACGTGTCTCGGGCATCGTTTCGAGCAGATCGGCTTCGTGTTGCGTGAAGTTCGCGATTCCGAGCGACTCGGTGTCTGTGTCGATTCGTGCCACATCGTTGCCGCCGGGTATCCCCTGCAAACGCCCGCTGAGTACGCCGCGACGATGGCCGAGTTCGACAAAGCCATCGGCGTGAAACGTGTTCGCGCGTGGCACCTCAATGACAGCAAGAAACCGCTCGGCAGCCGCGTCGATCGGCACGAACACATCGGCGAAGGGTTTCTTGGTTTGGAGCCGTTCCGACACATCGTCAACGATCCGCGCTTCGCCGACATCCCGATGTACTTGGAAACCGAGAAGGGCGAACGCGACGGTGAGCAGCTCGACGCGATCAATCTCCGGACGCTGAAAGGCTTGTTGGAAAAGCCGTAGCACGGACGCCCTCGTCCGTGCTTTCTACTTGGCAGCTCGCTGGCTTCGGACGGACGAAGGCGTCCGTCCTACCCTTTCAACGGACTGTTAGCGTCCCAACTCCACGAGCTTCCCATCTTGATGGGCCGAGGCGAGGCAGGCGTCCATGACTTGCTGGGTCTTCAGTGCGATGTCGTCCCACGCGGTGTCGGGTTTGCCGGAGAGCGCGAGCTGCGAGAAGTTGCGGAAGAGGTTGGTCTCCTGAGCGTTCGGGGCACCGTTGCCGTACTCGGGGACTGAGACTCGGCGGGTGTGATCTTCCATCGCGAAGTCGCAGCCGCGCGGAGCGAACCGGGCGTTGGTCACGTCGAACGAGACTTCGCTGCCGAAGAACGGGCAGACGAAATCGGGGACTCGGATGAAGCCCTTCGAGCCACTCAAGACCGCCCACTGTTGGTTCTCGTTCAGAAACGAACAGTAAAAGCTGGCGGAGACATCGCCGTCGAAGAACAGTTCGCCGGAGAATTCTGTTGGCACGGGCGAGCCACTGTCGGCGCGACGGACTTGGGACAAGAGGCGGCCGCTGACTTGGGTCGGCATCTGGTAGTTCATCGCCCACAACGTGAAGCGGATGTTGTACCAGCCGAGGTCGCCGAGACAGCCGGCCGGTTCCAGCTCGCCACTCGCGCGGATGTTCCCTTTCACGAATTCGTCGGACCCCGCGAAGCTGAACGACGAACTGATGCGACGGAGTTGGCCGACGCTTTGTCCGTCATTCAATGCGGCCCGCAAGGCGTTCAGTCGCTGGCTGTGCATGAACATCACGCCGTCCATGAATTGCACGTTGTGCTTGGCACAAGCGGCGGACATCTCGCGGACATCGGCCGCTGAAATTCCGACCGGCTTCTCGGCGAGAACGTGCTTGCCCGCCGCCGCCGCGCGGAGGACCCATTCTTTGCGGAGTCCGGTCGGGAGCGGAATGTAGACCGCGTCGATGTCGGTTCGCGCGAGCAATTCTTCATAGCTGCCGAGTGCGGCGGGAGCTTGCTCGAACGGCGCGTGAGCCTGGCAGTCACGAATGAATTTCTGAGCCTTCTCAACATTGCGGCTGGCCACGGCGACGACGGTCGCGTTGCCCGAGTTCTTAATGGCCAGCCAGTTCTTCCGGGCGATGTCGGCGGTCGAAAGAATGCCCCAGCGGCAGACGGTGTTGGTCATGAGATCGGTACTTTGTGAGAGTGTGGGAGGGACAGTCGCTGTGAATGCCTCATGTGGCGAAACGATTCGGTTCGGAGCGAGGCTGTCGTCGCGTACGTCCCGGTGAGTCGCCGCGTCAAGTTAGTCCTGATGCCGCGTGATCGGAAGTCTCTCGCAGGGTGATCTGAGAGATCAGGGCCATCGCATCAATCAGGCGAACGTGCATTAGCCCAGAGGGCGGCAGAAGGTAGCCCACGGCGCGAGCCGTGGGTTAAGTAACAACGGGGCGATGTTAGCCCGGAGGGCGACACTTCAATCAACCCTCGACGTGTCGCCCTCCGGGCTGTGGGTGCCGGATGACGCTCACGCCGTGGGCTACCTTCTGTCGCCCTCCGGGCTGAAAAATGGAACAAATCCGGAATCATTCCCCGCCAACCGGTCGGATGAACCTTTCCTCTCGGCATCATTCTGCCCCCATTGTTCTGCCAATCCGATTTGCTTTCTGACCGTGGATGAGGTGTCGCTCATCCGACAAAACACCAACCTCGTCCCTTCATAGCCGTTTAAGGTTGGGCCGATAGGATCCGGACGCAACTGCAGTTCTGCGGTGGTCGCACTCATCTGATTCACTCGTTTAGCCCATCAAGGAGCCGCATCATGCAGGTTGTTTGGGGAGCTGACTCTCGGCACAGCACGAATGCCGTTTCTGAACGTTTCGTTTCACCTTCGCGCTCGATGGGCCTCATCCCGAAACGCGCACCGATTAAGGAATCGACCATGCGAGTTCTGGTGATTGAGGATGATCCCGACGTGAACCACGTCGTGGCTTCGTTCCTGCGCGAAGAAGGTTATTCGGTGGACACGGCCAAAGACGGCGAAGAGGGTCTCTACAAGGCCACCGCTTGGAACTACGACGCCGTGCTGCTCGATGTGATGCTTCCCAAGCTCGACGGTTGGAAGGTGCTGACCGAGTTGCGGCGTGCGAAGAAAACTCCCGTACTGATGCTGACCGCGCGGGATGCGGTGCCGGATCGAGTGCGTGGGTTGAACGGCGGTGCGGACGACTATCTCGTCAAACCGTTCGAGTTGTCCGAGTTGGGAGCGCGCGTGAAGGCGTTGATTCGCCGCGCGGCCGGGCAACCGCAGCCGATCATCAAGCTCGGCAATGTCGAGGTGAACACCACGACGCGAACGGTCACGCTCGACGGTGCGGTCGCGCCGCTCACGGCCAAGGAATACGCGTTGCTTGAGTTCCTGACGCTGCACCGCGGCGAACTGGTGACGCGCATGGCGATCTACGACCATCTGTTCGATGAGACCGATGACACGCTGTCGAATCTGCTCGACGTGTACGTCTCCAATCTGCGACGCAAGTTGCGCCACGATTTGATCGAGACCCGGCGCGGCCAAGGCTACATGATTCACGAAGAGGTTCTCGCCGCCGATGGATGAGTCCACGCGATCATTGAATTCCACGACTATGAGCTGCGATCCCGTGCGACGGCCGTTTCGTTCGCTGCGCTGGCGGTTGCAGGCGTGGCACTCCCTCGTGCTGACGAGCGTGCTGACGGTGTTCGGTCTCGTGGTCTATGCCCTCGCGTGGGAAAGCCGGCTGCAACAGATCGACGCCGAGCTGGATCGTTCTGCGGAAGTCATCGCGTCCCGTGTGCGACGGCTCTTCCCGGGGCCTCCGCCCGGTTTGTGGCCACAGCCCGGTCGTAGTCGCATGCGTCCCGAGAACGGACCAGCCGGTCGCGGTGACGCGCGAAACGAAGAGCCTGCGGATCGCAGTGATCGTTCACCGCGAGGCCCTCGTCCGCGCGACAACTTTGAGACCGAGTCTGTCTCGGCGCTGGCACCCGCCAACTTGGAACGTGCCCCAACTTCCCTCACCGATTCGCGTGAGGCCTCGTTACGCGAACCCGGTTTCCGCGACTTTGCCATGCGCGAACCGCCGGGTCCGCGTGAACCGGTTCCGGGACGCGAATCGTCCGTGCGCGATTTCCCGTCACCGCGTGAGGGCGATCCGGGTCGTGATTTGGGTCGTGGACTTCGTCCGTTTGAATGGGTCGGTCCCATCGAATGGCCGACGCCGAGTCTCGGGTTGCCGGAGGACTTTCTCGAACTGTTTGAAGGGGACGAAGACGCGCGGTTGTACTTCGTGGTCTTCTCGCGGGACGGCCAAGTCTTGCAGCAGTCTCCCTCTGCTCCCGTCGTTCCCTTTCCCGGTGTTCGCATTGGTGAGGACCGGTTGCCGGTGCGCGTCGTGCGTGGGCGCGGCGTGCTGCGTGAGGTCGTCCATGTGTCGAGCTTTGAAAACACCGTGCTGGTCGGTCGGTCGTCCGTGAAGGACCGTGCGGCTCATCATCGTTCGGGGCTGTTGCTCGTGATGTCCGGATTGACCGTGCTGGCAGCGGGTCTGATCGGTGGTTGGTGGTCCTCGTCGCGGGCCATTCGTCCGATCGCGGCGATGACGGCGGCGGCCGAGTCGATCTCGGCACAGCGGCTTTCCCAGCGGATCGATCTGCAAGAGACAGACAACGAACTGGGGCAGTTGGCGTCGGTCCTCAACGGCACCTTCGATCGGTTGCAGGCGGCCTTTGAACGCCAGACGCGGTTCACCGCCGATGCGTCTCACGAACTCCGCACACCGGTGGCCGTGATCTTGGCGCACGCCGATCTCGCGCTGTCCCGCCCGCGCAGCCCGGAAGAATATCGTGCCACACTGGATACCTGCCGCAGTGCCGCGCGCCGGATGAAGTCGTTGATCGACGGCCTGCTCGCGCTGGCCCGATTCGATTCGGATGCGGACGGCTGGCAGTTCGAGATGCTCGATTTGATGCCGGTGGCGCAAGAGTGCATCGATCTCGTGAGGCCACTCGCGACGGAACGGAGCATTGTCATCGAGTCCGATCTGACTGGCGTCATCGCGCGCGTGGATCGGACTCGCGTGTCTCAAGTCATCACCAACCTGCTGACGAACGCGATCCGCTACAACCGCGAGGGCGGTTCGGTGCGCGTCACGGTGAGGGCGGAACCGGGCGACGGGCAGCCACCGGGGTTCGCGATTCTCTCCGTCGCCGACACGGGAATCGGAATCGCTTCCGACGAGTTGCCGCACATTTTCGATCGCTTCTATCAAGTGGACAAAGTCCGCTCGCGAGCCGACGGAAGCAGTGGGCTGGGACTGTCAATCAGTCAAACAATTGTGACGGCTCACGGTGGCACGTTGACGGCGCGCAGCGAGCCAGGGGTGGGGACAACGATGGAGGTGCGATTGCCGCAGCGCGCGGCGTTGGTGTGAGAGGTGCGGATTGCTCGCGGTCTCGGCCTGTGTCCTGCTCGGAGCCGATCCCAACCTGAAGCGGAATGAATTCGCCTCACTTGCGAGCGTGAGATGCGACCCGTTCGGTTCTCACGCGGGTTCAATGGCGACGACGTGCCTGCCTCCCGCTCAATCCGGGTCGGGGTGGGTTGAATGGTGGAAGTGATGGTCTTCAGGCTTCGACGAGATTTCCCTGCCGGGCATGTTGGCTCGGCGTCGATCGGAGCTAGTGAATTGAGTTTTATGAAAGGATGGACAATGAAATTGACTTGGTGGAACAAGTGTTTGATCGCGGGACTGCTGACCTGCACGCTCGCCGGTGCGGCCCATGCTCAAGCTCCCGGCGGACAGGGCGGTCGCGGTCGTGGTGGACCGGGTGGGCCGGGCGGTGGATTTGGTGGCCGAGGCGGCGGCACCAGTCTGATCTCGCTCGCTTCCAACGAAGCGGTCCAAAAGGATCTCGGAGTGAACGATGTCATCAAGGATGCCATCAAGGAAATCAACGACTCCTACACAGACGAGAGCCGCAAACAACGTGAAGCGGGCGGCAACGCGTTCGCCAACTTCCAAGAGATGTCCGAAGAAGAGCGAGCCAAGGCGATGGAAAAGTTCGCCGCTCAGCGCACGGCGCTCATCGCCAAGTTCGCGCCCGAACTGAAGGATGCCCTGACTGCCGAGCAGTTCAAGCGGCTGAAAGAGATCCATGTCCAAGCGATGCGGGACCAGGCTTACACCGACGCTGATGTCGTCAAAGCGCTGGCCCTCAAGAAGGAGCAGACCGACAAGATCGCCGAGATCAACAAGGACTATGCCACCAAGTCGCGCGAAGCGTTTCAGCCGGGTGGTGGTGGTGGTGGCGGCGAACGCCCCGACTTCAACGCCATGCGGACCAAGGCGGAAGAGATGGGCAAGGCTCGCGATGGCAAGCTGAGCGACGTGTTGACGGCCGATCAGAAAGCGAAGCTGAAGGAATTGAAGGGGAAAGAATTTGATGTCGCGCAACTCCAATCGCGCGGCTTCGGTGGCCCCGGTGGCCCTGGCGGAGGTGCCCCCGGTGGCGGTCGGCCGGGCGCGGGAGGCCGCCCCGGTGGTGGTCGTCCAGCGGCTGACGCACCGAAGGCTGACGCTCCCAAAGCCGAGTGAAGCCGGATTGCGGGATCGCAACGCACGGCGAGCGATCTCACGATCTTCTGTTTGCGACCGCCCTCGCTCGATGTGAGCGAGGGCGGTGTTGAATGCTGGGCGATCTCCTACGGTGCAGCCGTAGCTTGGACGCCCTCGTCCGAGTCCTTTCTAGTTGGACACGGACGGACGAGGGCGTCCATCCTACGGTTGTTCAACAGCCTGATCGCGGACACTCACCCACAGCCCCTCCCCCCCAACGCCGGATGTTCCCAGCACAGGAGCCACTGAAATGAACTCGTTTACCTTCGATCCTGATCGTCGTTTGTTTTTGAACAGCATGGCCTGGGGTGCCGCCGGATTGGCGATACCGGGGCTGTTCACCGCGCCCGGTGCGTTTGCCGAGGAGCTCACGCGCACGCCCGCTCAGACGGAAGGGCCGTTCTATCCCGACAAACTGCCGCTCGACACCGACAACGATCTGCTGATCGTCAACAACACGATCACGCAGGCGGTCGGTGAAGTCACGCATTTGACCGGTCGCATCCTCGACGCGAAGGGCAACCCCGTCCGCAATGCGCTCGTCGAGATTTGGCAGTGCGACAGCAACGGCTCGTACCTGCACACCAAGAGCGGCAACCGCGACAAGTACAACGCCAACTTCCAGGGCTACGGTCGCTTCCTGACCAGCTCGACCGGCGAGTACTACTTCCGCACGATCAAGCCGGTCCCGTATCCCGGCCGCACGCCGCACATCCACTACAAGATTCTGAAAGGCGGCAAGGATCTGCTGACCACGCAATGCTACATCAAGGGCCACGCGGGGAACGAAAAGGACGGCGTGCTGCGCGGCATGAAGGACGCGAAGGGCCGCGATTCGCTGATGGTCGATTTCGTCCCGCTGAAGGACTCGAAGATCGGCGAGCTGACCGCGAAGTTCGACCTCGTTCTAGGTCAGACGCCGGAAGCCTGAGTGTGCTGGCCTATCGCAATGCCGGGAGAACACTGGCGGTTCCAAAGCGACCGCCAGTGCCACCCCGCCGAAGGTTGGGTAGGGTGGGACCAGCTCGCTTCGAGCGCTGGCCCACCATCATGAAACATCGCGAATTGTGGTGGGCCAGCGCGCCGAAGCGCCGCTGGTCCCACCCTACAGGTTTTGCAGACCCAACAAGGCGATGGCCCTGACGACCGTCCCGTGGGACTGGAACTCTTCACCCGTCGTCGGCACGGCCCAGTTCAGGAAGATTGAAGCCGACGCCCGGTAACGTCTGCGGTGTTCCACACACACTCTCAAAACGATTTCGCGATTTTCTGTCGCATCCCGTACTCAAAGAAAGCTTGAAATGAAAGTTTTGCTCCAACGAGCCGCGCTGGCGGCGATTTTGCTCGCCGGTGGAACGGCCGTTCTGACTCAATTGCCAACCTTGGAGGTGGTCAACGGACAGGAAGGGGCGCGACAGCCCGAGCCACCTCGCGAGGGAGGACCGGGGCAGTTTGGTCCGCCGCGCGGGCCGGGACGTGGCGGATTTGGTGGACCGATGGGACCGGGTGGCATGCCGCCCTCAAACGTCGCGCTGCTGGCGGCTGCCGAGGTTCAGACGGAACTCGCGCTGACCGACGCTCAGAAGAAGCGCGTCGGTGAATTACAGGGCGAGATGCAGCAGCAGATGCAGGCTTCGTTCAGCGGCATCAATTTCCAAGAGCTGGGTTCGTTGAGTGAAGAGGAACGTGACAAACGCTTCGCCGACATGCGGACCAAATCCGAAGCGGCCATGAAGGTGCTCGACGAGAAGCTGAACAAGGAACTCGACGCCAAACAGGTTGCTCGGTTGAAGCAGCTCGCGCTGCAACGCGATGTGATTGCCGCACTGAACCGCGCCGAAGTCGCCAAGCAACTCAAGCTGGCCAAGGATCAAGTGACCAAGCTGAGCGACATCGCCAGCCAGGGTTTCCCACCGTTCGGCCCCCCCGACGCGCGGCAGCAGGCTCAAGCCGATGCGATGGCCGTACTCAACGATGCTCAGAAGAAACAGTGGACGGATCTCACGGGGAAGAGCTTTACATTTCCCGAGCCACAATTTGGTGGTCCTGGATTCGGTGGTCCCGGCGGACGCGGACCAGGTGGGCCGGGCGGGCCGATGGGTGGAGAACGCCAGATTGTCGCTCAGTTCGACAAGGACACCGACGGTCGCTTGAACAAGGAAGAGCGGACGACGGCTCGTGAGTTTCTCAAGACCAACCGTGGTGGTGGTCCCGGCGGCGGTGGCTTCGGTCCCTTTGGAGGTCCTCCGGGTGGTGGACCTCCGGGCGGTGGCCCCGGCGGGCCGGGTGGTGGTCCCGGCGGAAGGCCCGGCGGACCCCCCGGAGGCTTCGGTCGTGAGAACGAACCAGCCAAGCCGGGACCAAAGATCTCACCGAAGGACGTGAAGCCGGTGGCCGATGCCGCGCTTTATGAACCGACTGTTCTGCGCACGCTGTTCCTCGAATTCGAGGACGCCGATTGGGAGGCGGAACTCGCTGACTTCAACAACACCGATGTCGAAGTCCCTGCGACGGTGACGGTCGATGGCGTGAAGTACCCGAACGTTGGCGTTCACTTCCGAGGCAACTCGTCATACATGATGGTCCCGGCCGGGTCGAAGCGGTCGCTGAATCTGTCGTTCGATTTCGTCGATTCCAAGCAACGGCTCTACGGTTACAAGACGCTGAACCTGCTGAACTCGCACGAAGACCCGACGTTCCTGCACACGGTCCTCTATTCACACATCGCCCGGAAGTACCTTCCCGCGCCGAAGGCCAACCTCGTCAAGCTGGCGATCAACGATGAGAGCTGGGGCGTCTATTCGAGTGCCCAGCAGTTCAACAAAGAATTCCTCACCGACAACTACCCCAGCACGAAGGGGTCGCGATGGAAAGTCGGAGGCAGCCCAATGGGGGGCGGCGGGTTGGAGTACATCGGCGACAACGCGGAGAGTTACAAACGCAACTACACCCTGAAGACCAACGACAGCAACAAGGCTTGGAAGGCGCTCGTCACACTCTGCAAGACACTCAATGAGACGCCGCCCGATCAACTCGAAGCGGCTCTTGCGCCGATGCTGAACATCGACGAGGTACTCTGGTTCCTCGCACTCGACAACGCGCTCATCAACTGCGATGGCTACTGGATTCGAGCCAGCGACTACGCGCTCTATCTCGATGAGCAGGGCGTCTTCCACATCATTCCGCACGACATGAACGAAGCCTTCCAGCCGCCAATGGGGCCGGGCATGGGCGGGCCGGGAGGTCCTGGGGGCGGCATGTTCGGAGGTCTCTTCGGCGGTGGTGGTCCCGGTGGACGAGGTCCCGGCGGTGGCAGACCCGGTGCGGAAGGTCGGCCTCAAGGTGAACGTGGACCGGGGGCGGGTCGTCCAGGTGAGGGAGATCGTCCGCGCGAAGGCGGTCCTCGTGGTGATGGACCTCCCGGCGCGGGTGGTCCGCGCGGTGGTGGACCGGGTGGCGGCAACGTCGATCTCGATCCGTTGGTCGGACTGACCGACAAGAGCAAGCCGCTGCGAAGTCGGCTCTTGGCGGTGCCGAGTCTCAAACAAAAATATCTCGCGCACGTCAAACAGATCGCCGAAGAGTCGCTCGATTGGAAGACGCTCGGCCCGGTGGTCGCTCAGTACGAGAAGCTCATCGACAAAGAGATCGAAGCCGACACGAAGAAGCTCTCGTCGTATGCCGCCTTCCAACAGACGGTCTCGGGCACCGCAGCTCCTGCAGCTGAACAACGAGGCCGTCCGCACATGGGCCTCAAACAGTTTGCCGACCAGCGTCGCGCATTCCTGCTCAACCACCCCGAGATCAAAGCTCTCGGAGCGACTTCCTCGGCGAAATAGTCGGTTGGTAGGACGGGCACTCTTGCCCGTCCTCTTTTTCCAGCAAGACAGGGCGGGCAAGAGTGCCCGTCTTACGGCTGGAGTGCGCCTGTGAAGCTCCTGATGCGGCCTCTGCCTGCGTGTTTACTGTCGCTGGTGGAGATGCCTGATCGCGGACCAGTGACTTCTCAAGCTGGTCGATTCATGAACATCGAAGAAACACTGTTGTGTCAGGGGCTTCTCGCCGCCGCACGAAATACGAAGCCCCAAGCATGATACGACAGTGATCCTCGTGCCGATCCCGATTTGCCTGGTGCCATGACATGCAAAGGTAAGAAATGATTATGCAATCAGACCGTTGGAAGCGATCTGCCGAGGATCGAGTGTTTGAGCCGGATATGAACCCGCTCTGCGGATGTGAAGCGACGCTGTCCGACAGCGGTCGGTGGCGATTCGCCCCCGCGATTTCTCACGGAACTGGCGGTCATGAGACCGTTCCACACATTAGCCTCATGCCGCAGTTCGATCTGACGAATTCGGTGATCGAGCCGCCCGCCCGGACCAAATCGCGGGGAACGTTCGAGTTGAAATTCCTCATCGACGAAGACCGTGCGGCGGAGATCATGGCTTGGGCACGGCAACACCTCGACGCCGATCCTCATGCCGATCCCGAACTGGGAGACGGGTATCACGTCAACAGCCTGTATCTCGATACGCCGCACTTCGATGTCTATCACCGAGCCGATTCTTTTCGGCAGCGAAAGTACCGCCTGCGTCGCTATGGCAGCGAAGCACTCGTCTGGTGTGAGTTGAAACGGAAACGCAAGGGCCTCGTCCGCAAACGCCGTGTGTCGGTCGATGAAGCGGATCTCGCGTTCAGGCTGACCTCAATGAACGATGCTGACTGGGAGGGTGACTGGTTTCGCAACCAACTTGGCGTGCAATGTCTGCGCCCCATCTGCCAAGTCACCTATCAACGGTTTGCCCGCATGCAGACCACAGATGAGGGACCGGTACGGCTCACCGTCGATTCACGTTTGACAGCACGACTGGCCCATGTGTGGCAGGTTCCGTCGAGTCCTCTCGATGAGGCATCGAAACCCGCCGGTATCCCGCTGCTCGAAAAACAGCGCATCCTCGAATTGAAGTTTCGCGGTGCGATGCCCGCGTTGTTCCGAAGGCTCATCGAAGAGCAGCGGCTCCAAGTGACATCGTTCTCGAAATACCGGACCAGCGTCGAGGAGTGCGTGCCACTCGACTGGCTCGTTGGTAACGAGTTTGAAGACGAGCGGCCGGTATAAACCGGCAGGTTCTTCAAACCGCTGTTTGGTCTGGGGGGGACGACTATGGAACTCGTGGCCGAACGGAATCGGATTGAAGGCGTGCAGTCGGTTGAATTGCCCTCGCAATGTCCGGAGTCGTAATTGCAAGGACAGAAGAAACGTCAACAATCACAGTGAGTACTTCGCACGACGCGACCCGCTCAGCAAAACGGTCCGGCGACATGAGCCTTCCCTCGTGAATGGCTGGCGGCCCCGACTTTTCGTTTGACGCAGGTCGGCACGGCGGCAATTACGGCCCATCGACCTCGGCGATGCAGTAGAGAAATTTCTTCCCGCGCAGAAACAGTTCGCGGCCGACGATCGCGGCCGAAGCGGCGAACTCATCATCGAGCGTGTTGACCGCGAGCACTTTCGGTTTGTCATCGTGACTCACCACGATGGTTTTGCCGTCGAGATCGGTCACGTAAACGCGACCTCCACCCGCAACAGGCGAAGCGTAGATGTTGCCGATGTTGCCGAGTCGGATCGCACCCGGCTTGTCCACGCCCGTCACCGCATCGACGCGAGACAGGATTCCCTGATAGTGCGTCAGGAAGTAGACCGAGTCTCCGTAGAGCAGCGGTGATGGCACGTAGGGCGTGCCCCGATTGCGGGTCCACGCGATGCGATCGGTCCCCGTGATGTCCCCCTTCGCCCGGTCGAGCTTGATGGCGAGGAACGCCTTCTTCTCATAGCTGCTCCCCGCGAACAACATCCCGTCGGCGGCAACCGGAGTGGCGACGATGTTCGACGAGAGACCGCCGCACTCCCAAATCACGTTGCCGGTCGCCGGGTCGTACGCTCGCAGACGATTGGTCCCGGCGACGATCAACATCGCCCGGCCGTCGTTCTCGACGATGATCGGCGACGACCACGATGTCTCTTCGTTCCGATCGACCTTCCAGACCTGCTTGCCCGTCCGTTTGTCGAAGGCCGCGACGAAGCACGGTCCATCGTGATCCCAATTGACGAACACGTTGTCGCCATGCAGCACGGGCGACGCACTCTCACCGTGCCCGTGCTTGGTCAGCATCTCGCCGAATTGCTTCTGCCACTTCACGTCGCCGTTCATGTCGAGGCAGTACAGCCCGTGTGAACCAAAGTACGCGAAGACGTGCTCGCCATCCGTCACCGCCGAATTCGACGCGAGACTTCCCGTGTAATGCCCGCCCTCGTGAGGCAGCTTCTTGAGAACTGTCTTCTGCCAGAGAATCTTCCCGTCGCGCCGATTGATCGCGAGGACCACGAACTCATGCCGCTGCGTCACAGGCACGCCATCATGAGTTCCCGGAGCCGTACTGCGCTTCGGAGGCAACGCCTCGCCGTAGGGAACCGCCGTCGTCAAGAACACGCGATCCCCCCAAACGATTGGCGTCGAATGCCCCTTCCCCGGCAGAGCCACCTTCCAACGCACGTTCTTCGTCTCACTCCACTCAACCGGCGGATCGGCATTCGGGGCGACACCGGTCCCCAACGGCCCCCGCCACTGCGGCCAATCGTTCTCTCCCGCCTGAGCCTCGACCCATCCCAGCAGAAGCAACCCGCACGACAGCACGTTGAGCAGCAGCTTGGCCAGCGGTGATCGTTTCATCGTGAGTCCGTCCCGGTTGCCGTTTTGAAACTTCGCGACGGAGCTTGTACGCCGATTGTCGCCTCGCCGCTGGTTGGCTTCGTTTTGAAACTCACCCCACCGGGGCAAGCCCGGTGGGGTTTCAAAACAGAGTACTAGGATCGGCCCTTCTGGTCCGACCAGCGTTCAGCCGGGGCGTCCGTCGATGCTCAGCGGTCCAGCAGCTTCAGCAGGGACTCGGTATGAGTGCTCAGCGAATCCCAAGGGTTTTCGGCACCGGGCGTGTTGGGTTTGTATCGGTCTTCCGTGACGTAGATCCAACGCGTGTGACGGGCCATCGACTGAACCTGCTGCGCGTCGAGAACCTTCATCGAATGGACGAGGCTGGCTCGGCGATAGGCGGGATAGTCGGCGTGGCCACCGAAGTAGTCCCCCTTCAGTGTCTTCTCATCGGGATAGGTCTCGTTCTCGTGGACGACGATGACATCGGCGGTGGGGCGTTTGAAGTACGACTCAATCTGGTTCGTGCCGGGGTTGGCGAAGACCGGCCAATAGCCCTGCGAATGAGCGAACTGAGTCGCCTGTTCGTAGTACTTCAGATGCGACTCATCGTCGTCGTAGGCTTGTTCATCGAGAAAGATGCCGTGGATCGACCGATAGAACGTCCCCCACTTGCGGATGTCGGCTTTGACCTGCTCCAGCGGCTGCTTCGCATACCGCGTTGAGACATACCCCAGCACGACACAGCCCGCGCCACCGAGCCGCAGCGCCGCTTGTTTGTAGTTGCCGTCTGCCTGCTCACCCGGCCCATCCGCCGGATCGAGAATCACGCAGATCGGCACACGAGGATGAGCCTGCTTCAGGGCAATCAGCCGGTTGTAGGTCTCATTGGTGTGGATGTTCGCCGGGTACTGATACAGCGGAATGAGCAACCCCGTCGGCTGCTGCGACAACACCATGTGCCGCTGCGCCGCCGTCGTCGAATCCACAACAGGCCCTTCCGCCGAGACGGAATGGGCTAGGCCAAACAACGACAACAAACACAGCCCAACCAGCGGTAAGCGGCTCATACGAACATCCTCAACGGAGTCACGTCCGAAACGAAAAGAGTTGCATCGAGAAACGATTCATCGACGAGCGACATCGGGTGCCACGGTTCACGACTCACTTTGGCATTGGTCCTTTTGCTCACGCAGGGCCATCGCCTTGTTGAAACTGAGGGATGGGGTGCCACGGTCACGGAG